>PLZQ01000158.1 GCA_003152225.1 Limisphaerales bacterium
CGAGGTTGATAAACCCGAAGGCCGAGGGCCGAAAGAAGGCCGAAGCCCGAATGGGCTGATCAAAGCGCTCGTCCAGAAACTCACGCTGGTGTGGTCTTCTCGGCTACCTTGCGCTTTCCCTAAACCACTAGCGAGCCTGGGAGCGCGATGCGTTCGAGAGCGGCGTCTGGCCGCCCCCGACGCTCCAAACCGTTCGGCTGCTGCGCTCGCGCGGCGTGCTGGCGGTTTCGGCCCTCGGGTTTCGGCCTTCTTTCGGCCTTCGACCTTCGGGTTTCGGATTTCACCGCCCGCACCGGGCGGTGTTCACGCCTGCCAGATCATGTCGGCGACGGTCTTGTTCGCCGGGATGAAGGGCAGCACGTGCTCGGTGTAGGGCACGATGATGTCCAGCACATAAGGCTCGTTGGCGTCCAGCATGCGCTGTATCGCCGGCCGGAGTTCGCGCTGGAACATGACCCGCTCGCACTTCACGTTGAAGCTATTGCAGACGGCGGTGTAATCAGGATAGATCTCCTTCCGGTTCTGCGGATCGCCCAGGTAGGTATTGCCGCGGTTGCCTTTGTAGAAGCGGTCTTCCCACTGCATCACCATGCCCAGGTGCTGGTTGTTGAGGATGATCGCCTTGGCGGCAATCTTCTCGATGTGCGCGGTGGCCAACTCCTGGATGTTCATCAGGAACGAGCCGTCGCCGTCAATATCGACCACCTGCCGGTCGGGAAACGCCACCTTAACCCCCAGCGCGGCGGGGTACCCGTACCCCATCGCCCCCAGCCCGGCGCTGGTCAGGAACTGACGCGGGTATTTGAACTTGTAAAACTGTCCCGCCCACATCTGGTGCTGGCCCACGCCCGTGGTGATAAGCGCCTCGCCCTTGGACAATTCGTATAGTGTCTCGATCGCCATCTGCGGCAGGATCACTTCGCTCTCCCGGCCTTTCAGGTGGTCGCGCATGTGCTGCGACTTCATGACCTCTTCGGTCACCAGGTAGCCGAACGGCGCCTTGGCTTTCCACGCCCCAATCTGCTTGTGCCAGGCCGTGAACTTCTTCTGGATCGGCCGCTCTTTGATCATATCGGCCAGGCGGCCCAGGGCGAATTTGATATCGCTCACGACGGGCAGGTTGGCCGGCTTGTTCTTATTGATCTCCGACGGATCGATGTCCACATGGACAATGGTCCCCTTCTCACAGAACTTGGCGACATTGCCGGTCACGCGGTCGTCGAAGCGCACGCCGAACGCCAGCAGCAGATCGGCGCCGGGCGCGATGCTGATCATGGGATCGGCGGCGTTTGTGCGCTGCTCGAACTCACCGTTCACCGCCCAATTCGCGAACGCCGCCCCGTGCATCCCGAGCCAGCGCAACGACAGCTCATGCGTCTCCGGGAACGCTCCGCAGCCCATCAGCGTCGTCGTCACCGGGATCTTCGTCGCCTCGACGAATCGGCGCAACTCCTCACTCGCGTTGCCGGTGATGATGCCCCCGCCGCAATAGAGGACCGGGCGCTCAGACTTCTCGATCAGCCCGATGATTTCGTTTAGCTCCAGTTCGCTCGCCCGCTTGTCAGCGCGATAGCCGCGCAGGTGGACTTCCTTCGGGAAGACCGGCTGCGTGCGCGCCTGCTGGACGTTCTTCGGGATATCGATCAGCACCGGGCCGGGCCGGCCGGCTTGCGCGATGTAGAACGCCTCTTTGACGATGCGCGGAATATCGTTGATGTCCGTGATCAGATAGCTGTGCTTCACCACCGGCAGCGTCATGCCGTAGATGTCCGTTTCCTGAAACGCGCCCTTGCCAATCATCGCCTGCGGCACTTGGCCGGTGATGGCAATCAGCGGGACGGAATCCATGTAGGCGTCCGCTATGCCCGAGACGAGATTGGTCGCGCCCGGGCCGCTGGTGGCCATGCAAACGCCCGCCCGCCCGGTCGCCCGCCCGTAGCCGTCGGCGGCGAACGCGCCCCCCTGCTCATGCCGCGGCAGGACGGTGCGGATCTTCTTCGAGCGCGTCAGCGCCTGGTGGATTTCCATGCTCGCGCCGCCGGGATAGGCGAAGATCGTATCTACGCCTTCGCGTTCGAGGCAGGCCACGAGGATTTCGCTGCCGGACATCGTGGGGCCGAGTTCCACGCTCTTGGCGGCGGACGCTTTCTTCTTAGTTTCAGTTGTCTTGCTCATATGTTTTGCAGTTGTGGCTGGTGGCCGCAGGTGCATAAAAAAACCCACAGCCGTTTGCCAGCCGTGGGTTCTTGTCGAAACTCAAATTACCTTCGACAAGCGCCGACGGCGTCGCTAACTACGACGACGACTGCCAGAGCTACTTGTCGAATATTCACTATCGTTGCGCCGAATGTAATAAATCCTCCGGGACGCGTCAAGCCCCACCTGCAAAAGATTCCATATGCAAATCTACGCGACGTCCCCGCTCGCGGCTGCGGCTGGCGAAACGTTACGGCATCGCATTTTCGCATGACTGGTCGATCGGAACGTCCACCGGACGGTCCGACGGCTGCACCAGTCCCTGGGCGAGCAGGTAGGTCTCGACCTCCGAACCGCTGACGTCGGCCAGCATGTGGCCATCGACCTCCACGCACGGGCTGAGCGGCTGCCCGCTCTTCTCCGTCATTTCCTGGCGTTGCGCCGGGTCATTGATGATATCGCGGTCTTCAAACGGCAAATCGTATTTGTGCAGGATGGCGCGCACGCCCTGGCTCCAGCCGCAGGTCGGTTTCAGATAGGCTATAACTTTCGGTTTATTCATAATTTAGAACTACTGCTACACTGCCATAGATACGCCGAAGAGCAAATTTGGCTTTAGACCTTAGACTTTGGACTTTAGACTTCCGCATGCCGCTGCACGTCTTAATCATTCCCGACAAGTTCAAGGGCACCCTCACGGCCCGCGCGGCCGCGGAGGCCATCGCGCGCGGCTGGCGCCGGGAGCGGGCCGGGGACACGCTGAGCCTCGTGCCTATGAGCGACGGCGGCGACGGCTTTGGCGAGGTTATCAGTGCGCTGCTCAAGGCCAAACTCCAGCGAGTGAAGGCGGTGGATGCCGCCCATCGTCCTTGCGTCGCCAGGTGGTGGTGGGAGCCGCGCACGAAGACGGCTATTATCGAATCCGCGGCCGTGATCGGGTTGGCGATGCTGCCGCCAAAGCGGTTTCATCCCTTCCAACTCGACACGCGCGGCTTGGGGGCGGTGGTGCGGGCAGCCGCGGCGAGGGGTGCCAAGCGTTGCCTCGTTGGCCTCGGCGGCAGCGCTACGAACGACGGGGGATTCGGCTTGGCGCGGGCGCTGGGCTGGGAGTTCGTGGACCGCAAGGGCCAATTGATTGAGCGCTGGACCGGCCTAAGCCGACTGGAGCGTATTCGCGTGCCGCGCCGCCGCCGCTGGTTTAGTGCCGTTGTGGCGGTCACGGACGTGCAGAATCTTCTGCTTGGCCAACACGGCGCGACTCGCATTTACGGGCCGCAGAAAGGTCTGCGACCGCGCGATTTTGCATTGGCCGAGCGTTGCCTGGGGCGGCTGGCGCGCATCGTTAAGCGGCAGTTTGGACATGATTTTGCGCGTCAGCCGGGCGCCGGCGCCGCGGGCGGGCTGGGGTTTGGGCTGCTGGCGTTCCTGGGGGCGGAGTTGGCGCCGGGGTTCGATTTGTTCGCCCGGCAGGCGTCACTGGAGCGGCGTCTGCGCGCGGCGGATCTGGTGGTCACCGGCGAAGGAGCCATTGATCGCTCGACCCTGATGGGCAAGGGTGTGGGCCAGATCGCTCGGCGCTGCCGCCAGTTGAAGATCCCGTGCATTGCTTTGGCCGGCATGCTGAGCCCCGACATGGGATCAGGCGCGGGCTTCACGGAGGCGCGCGCGCTGACGGAACTGACCACCGCCGCGCAAGCCAAAGCGAGACCGGCTTACTGGCTGGAGCGGTTGGCGAGGCAGGCCGCAGGGCGGAAATCCGAAGGCCGAAACCCGAGACCCGAAAGAAGGCCGAAGACCGAAATCCGAAAACGGCTCGATCCTTGGTTGCGCGGCGCTTCGTAATTCGGGTTTCGGCCTTCGGGTTTCTTTCGGCCTTTGGCCTTCGGGAATTCGGATTTCAGCCGCACTGCCCCCAAGGCCAACTTCCGCTATCACGCTTGAACTCCCTCCGGCGGCGGTTAACTTCTGGGGCATGAACCTGGAAGATCACGTGGGGGACATCATTCGCAAAGCGCGCTCGATGTCGGGTGTCTCAGCCGAAGCCGCCGCCCGGGCGGCCGGGTTGACGGAGACGGAACTGGCCGCGCTGGAGGAGTCCGGCCAGTCAGCGAAGAAACCGGACCTGGCCGCGCTGGCCGGGCTGGTTGGGCTGAATCCCGGGAAGCTTGAGGCCATTGCCAACGGCTGGCTGCCTTCGACCAAGGATTTGGGCGTCTGGCGGGAGTTGCGCTGTATTACCACGACGGCGGGGGGCATGGCCGTGAACTGCTATTTGGTTTGGGATGAAGTCTCACGCGAAGCGGCCCTGTTCGACACCGGGTGGGAAGCGGGGCCGGTGGCCGAGTTGATTGCACAGGAGCAGCTCCAGTTGCGCCATGTCTTCATCACGCATGGCCACGAGGATCATGTCGCGGCGCTGGGCGGCATTCGCGAGAAGTTTCCCAAGGCCCACTTGCATTCCGGCTTGAAAGGCGGTCCGGTGGATCAACGCAATCGCGCCAACGATTTCATTCACCTCGGCAGCCTGCGCATCACCCACCGCGATACCCCGGGCCACGCGGAAGATGGCACCACTTACATCATCGGCAACTGGCCGGACGACGCGCCGCACGTCGCGATCGTAGGCGACGCGCTCTTCGCGGGCTCCATTGGCCGGGGCAACCAATCGTGGGACCTGGCCCGCCAGAAGGTGCGCGAGCAGATTCTCACCCTGCCGTCTGAGACGCTGCTCTGCCCTGGCCACGGGCCCCTGACCACGGTCGCGGAAGAGAAAGCGCATAACCCATTCTTTTGAGGTTGTCGTCTTGCCGGCAACGAGACGCGCGAATACTGCGCGATTAGAACTCGTCGAATCTCTGTAACCTCGGCACGGCTTCGGCGCTCTATATCTCTGGCGTTGGCCCTTCGGAATGCCACGCTCTTCGGAAGCCGGGTGACACCGGCACCCAGCCCGGAGCCCGGGCGGGAGAAGGAGGAGGGAAGCTTCAAATATGCTTACAACAGGCTTGCAACATGCTTGCAACTACCTTGCAACTATGGGGGCACTCTAGCGATGATCCGGCGTTGCTATGGTGTTGGTGCCGCCCACAGAGGTTCGTATTCCAGCAGATGGCACCTTCTTCATTCTGCCTGCTTCCTTCCCTATCCCCCACGCCTGCCTTTCGGCTGTCACTTTGGCCGACCGCGGCAATATCGTGAGGTTTGCGGTTGACCGGTGGGGGTGCAGGTTGCTAGCTTCCGCTTCCCGCTCAAGCGGGGCATTATGCGACATACCATCTCAGTTCTGGTGGAAAACAAGTTCGGCGTGCTGACGCGCGTGGCCGGACTGTTCAGCGGCCGGGGCTACAATATCGACTCGCTCAACGTCGCGCCGACGCAGGACCCGACCACGTCCCGCATGACCATTGTCACGCGCGGGGACGACGCGACCGTCGATCAGATCGTCAAGCAGCTCAACAAGCTGGTGAACGTGTTGCACGTGCACGACTTCCGCGAGGGCGAATCGGTGGACCGCGAGCTGGTGCTGGTGAAGGTCGCCGTGGATTCGAAGACTCGGGCCGAAGTGATGCAGATCACCGATATCTTCCGCGCTAAGATCGTCGATGTGCAGCCGAAGAGCCTGACCATCGAGGCCACGGGCGACGAGGGCAAGATGGAGAAGCTGCTCGGCCTGATGAAGAGCTTTGGGATCATTGATCTGACGCGCACGGGCAAGGTGGCGCTGCCGCGCAATTAGCCGGGGCCTATCACCTTGACGGGGCGCGGAAGCCGGTTAGGATGACAACAACATAGAGATAAGGTTTATACAATTATGGCAATTATTAATTTTGGTGGAACGAAGGAACAGGTCATTACGCGGAAGGAATTCCCGATGGCGAAGGCGCGCAAGGTGCTCAAGGGCGAGACGATCGCCGTGATTGGCTATGGCGTGCAAGGGCCGGCCCAATCGCTCAACCTGCGCGACAACGGTTTCAAGGTCATCATCGGCCAGGCGAGCGGCTTCAAGCGCGACTGGGACCGCGCGATCAAGGACGGCTGGGTGCCGGGCAAAACCCTCTTTGAGATCGACGAGGCTGTGCGCCGCGGCACCATCATCCAGATGCTGGTCTCGGACGCCGCCCAGCGGGCCATCTGGCCGCTGGTCAAAAAGAACCTGAAGCCTGGCGATGCGCTCTACTTCTCTCACGGCTTCTCCATCACCTACCGGAACCTGACGGGCGTGGTGCCGCCCAAGAACGTGGATGTCATCATGGTCGCGCCCAAAGGCTCGGGCACGTCGGTGCGCCGCAATTTTCTCACGGGCGCGGGCATCAATTCGAGCTTCGCTGTCGAACAGGACGCGACCGGCCACGCCGAAGACCGCTGCATGGCGCTTGGCATTGGCATCGGCTCGGGCTA
>PLZQ01000165.1 GCA_003152225.1 Limisphaerales bacterium
TCGCCGCGCCGATGGCGCTGGTGATATGGTCGTAGCCGGGGGCGATGTCAGTAGTGAGCGGGCCCAATGTGTAGAAGGGAGCTTCCTGGCACCACTCGAGCTGCTTGTCCATGTTCTCCTTGATCAGGTGCATGGGGATATGGCCGGGGCCTTCGTTCATGACCTGGCAGTCCATCTCCCAAGCAATCTTCGTCAACTCGCCCTGGGTGCGGAGCTCGGCGAATTGTGCCTCATCATTCGCGTCGGCAATGGAACCGGGGCGCAGGCCGTCCCCGAGGCTGAACGCGACGTCGTAGGCGCGCATGATCTCGCAGATCTCGCGAAAGCGCGTGTAGAGGAAGCTTTCCTGGTGATGCGCCAGGCACCATTTGGCCATGATCGAGCCGCCGCGCGAGACAATCCCGGTGACGCGATTCGCGGTCATCGGGATATAGCGCAACAAGACGCCCGCATGCACGGTGAAATAGTCCACCCCCTGTTCGCACTGCTCGATGAGCGTGTCGCGATAGACTTCCCACGTTAACTCCTCGGCTTTGCCTTCGACCTTTTCGAGCGCCTGGTAGATTGGCACCGTGCCGATGGGTACCGGCGAGTTGCGGATGATCCATTCGCGGGTTTCATGGATGTTCTTGCCAGTGGAAAGGTCCATCACCGTATCCGCGCCCCACTTGGCGGCCCAGCGCATCTTCTCGACTTCTTCCTCAATGCTGGAGGCCACGGCGCTGTTGCCGATGTTGGCGTTGATCTTCACCAGGAAGTTGCGCCCGATGATCATCGGCTCGCTCTCCGGGTGGTTGATGTTGGCGGGAATTATGGCACGGCCGCGGGCGACTTCGGAGCGGACGAATTCGGGTGTGATGTCGGCGGGGATGCTGGCGCCGAAAGACTCGCCGCCGAGGTTACGTGATGCGTGACTCGTGATGCGTGATGCGTGATGCTCCTGGCCGAGGCTCTCGCGAATGGCGATGAATTCCATTTCCGGGGTGATGATGCCCTGGCGCGCATAGTACAACTGCGTCACGGCCTTGCCCGGCTTCGCGCGAAGGGCTTTACGTTGGAGCGAGGGAGGAACGGACGCGTCGCTGTGTCCGGGGATGGGTTTGTAGGACTTCGCAACGGGCTCGACGTCGCCCCGGGCCAGGATCCACTTTTGGCGTAGCGGTGGCAGCCCTTGCTCGACGTTGCCGCTGAAAGCGGCGTCGCCCCACGGGCCGGAGCAGTCATAGACGCGCAGGGGCGCGTTGGCCTCGAGCTGGCCGTTGAACGATTTGGTCGGGCTAAGCGTGATTTCGCGGAACGGCACGCGGACATCCGAGTGGAGCTTGCCGGGAATACACACGCGGGTGGAGTTGGGTAGAGGCTCCCCGCTTTGCGGTTCAGTGGAATTCTTGGTGGCGATCATAAAAAGAGTTGATGGTTGGGGGAGTTGATAGTGGATAGGCCGGAACCCGATGGGGCGACCTGGTCGAAAATGGCTTTCTCTAACAGCATATATTAACGTGCTTTCCTGCGGACGGAAGCTGGCGGGAAGAACTTAACTGTTCCCTTCGCCAGCATTACCTGGAGCAGGTTCAACGGGTCTGCCGCGCTCCCGCACAGCACTCTCAGCCTTCGCGCTGAAACCGGTTCAGCGACTGGTTGGCTCCCCTGCAATGGTTTAACACTAGACTGGGTTGCCAGAGGGGTCAAGCGGGCGCTTCACCTCGATCTGCGATGCTTCCATCCGGATGTAGTTCAGCACCACGGGCGCCAGGATCATCCCGGGGATGCCCATGAGCTTTTCGCCCAACACCAGGGCCAGCAGCGTCAGCCACAGCGGATTGCGGATGCGCCGGCCAATGATCTTGCTGTTGAGGAAATACTCCAGCTTGTGGATCACTACCAGGAACACCAGCGCCGCCAACGCCATCTTCGGCGACACCGTAAACCCGATGCCGACAATCACCGTGTTGCTAATCAGGTTACCGATCACCGGGATCAGCCCGCACAGGAAGGTCATCCCGACCACCACCACTGGGTGCGGCAGGCCGACCCCGAGCACGAAGATGGTGGTGATGACGGTATTGATGGCCGAGATGACGATCTGGGCGCCGATCACGGTCGCAAAGCTCTGGTAGAGCGCGGCGAACCGCCTCGCGATGTGGTCGCAGCAAAGCGAGTATAGATTATCACGCACGGCGTATTTCTCGCGGTTAAGTTCGAGCTGGGGATTGAGGAAGATGCTGATCGCCACCACGCAGCCCACAAGAACGAAGAGGAATTGCGTCGTGGCTCCCCTGGCGAAGCGGGCGACGCTGCCCAGGTATTTCACTTCGCTTTTCACGGTGTCGAAGGCGAGGTCTTTCAAGCTGTCGTAGTCCGTGAACGGGAGCTCGATTTGGTGTTGCTCGCCCCACTGGATAACCGAAGGTATGGCCTTGTCCGCAATCTCAGGCAGCGCCCGAACGGTCTGCTTGACGAAGTGGCCCAGCCCATACGCCAGGACCGATACCAGCAGTACGAAGAGTCCAATTGCGAGCAATTTGCCCCCGCGCTTGAGAAAGTGCAGCTTGGTCAGCGCCAGGTACGCGAAGAATGCCACGAGCAGTGGCGTCGCCAGGTGAAGGCAGCCCACGAGGACCAACGTCCCCAGCATGAACAGGAAAGAGATGCGGGCAGGCTTACCCTGGTTCGGTTGGTTGGGAGCGACTTCTGCCATTTGCTGGCGTTTATACCCCAGCACTTAACTTGGGGCGAGTCTTTTGGGTGCAATTTCCCTGTAACGTTTGGACCCGGTTTGGAGTCTAATACTGCAGCTTGGTCATGCCGGGAAAAACCGCGGCCGCTGACCTGGAGGGGGCGGGTCGCGAGTGTGGGATCACGGTGACGGGACGGAAGACCCGCAAAGGAGGAAGCTTCAAATAAGCTTACAACAGGCTTGCAACATGCTTGCAACTACCTTGCAACTGGCCAGGCGATAGGCAGGCGATTGGGTGGCGCTACGGCACCGTCGATGACCACCGTCGCCAGCGGGCACTGGACTTCACCGCCCACCTCGACATTGACAGCCATGGGGATGAAGCCGACCGCCGCCACCAGCGCGCCCATTAGCACCGGCCGCAACCGCACCAGGCAGCCGTCGCGCACGGCCTCCAGCAGCGGCGCGCCGCGCTTCCGCCGTCGCCCGTTCCTTGCTGGCCCGAGCCGCCAACACGCTGGGATGCCGGGCCAGCCACTGCGCCGGCCCATCTTTCAGCAGGAATAGGTTGCCGGTCTCCGCCAGGGCGTCGGACATGGGAGCCGCGCTCGACTCGGGGCGCCCCAAAAACAGAGCCAGCTTCTGGGCATCCGAGAAACCGCGGCCCCCAGTTGGCCATTCCTCCGCGCTCAGTTCCAAAAGTGTTCGATCATTTAGTATCTCTGCTTTCCTCCGGGCGAACTTTCGTGTTTAGTCACGCCCGATTATGAGCAAGACGGCATTATTATTTGCGGGACAAGGCGCCCAGGTGGTGGGCATGGGCAAAGACCTGGCGGAGCATTCGCCTGCCGCCAAGGCCTGGTTCGACCGCGCCAATGCGGCGCTGGGTTATGACCTCGCCTCAATCTGTTTTAACGGACCCGAGCCGGAATTGACGAAGACGGAGCATGCGCAGCCGGGAATCTTCCTGGTAAGCTGGGCCGCTTTTGAAGTGCTTAAGGAACGCGTGCCCTCGCTAAGCTTCCAGGCCGCGGCAGGCTTGTCGCTGGGGGAGTTCACAGCTCTGACGGCGGCGGGGGCAATGAGTTTCGAGGACGGCTTGAAGCTGGTGCGCCAACGCGGGCGGTTCATGCAGGAAGCCTGCGCGGCCACTCAGGGCGGCATGGCGGCCATCATCGGCCTGAATGAGTCGGCCACGCGCGAAGTTTGCGCCGAGACCGGCGTGGTGCTAGCGAACCTCAACTGCCCCGGCCAAATCGTCATTTCCGGTGCTACCGAGAAAATGGCGCCAGCCTGCGCGCTGGCCAAAGCCAAAGGGGCCATGCGCGCGCTGCCGCTTGCCGTGGCCGGCGCGTATCATTCCCCGCTCATGGCCAGCGCCCAGCCGAAGCTGGAGGCGGAGTTGGCACTGGTGCCTCTCAGGCCGCCGACGGTCCCGGTGATCGCCAATGTGACCGCGCAGCCCCACGACGGCCCCGAGGCCATTCGCGCGCGGCTGGTCGAGCANNGGGCCGGGCCGGGCCTTGAGCGGTTTTATGAAGCGCATCGGCAAGACCGTACAGATCCTTAACGTTGAGAATCTGGCATCCTTGGAAGCGACGGCCAAAGCATTGGCCAATTGAAGCGCCCGAACATGCGCGAAAGTGAAAACGCGAATTGACAATGGCTCGCGGATAGCGGACAAGGAGCGGGACTTATGAGCGAATTAACGAATCAAGTAGCAGTTGTGACGGGCGCCGGCCGTGGTATCGGCCAGGCCATTGCCCTGAAACTCGCTGCCGCAGGCGCGGATATTGCCTGTGTGGATTTGAAGCTGGAGTTCTGCGCTGAGACGGTGCAAAAGGTTCAGGGACTCGGACGCAAGGCCTGGGCCTTTGCCGCGAATGTATCCGATGCCGCCAGCGTCGAAGCCACCGCGGAGCAAATCCTGACCACCGCGGGCAAGGTGGACATCCTAGTCAACAATGCCGGCATCACCAAAGACGGATTGCTCATGCGGATGAGCGAGGCGGACTGGGACGCCGTGCTGGACATCAATCTCAAGGGCACGTTCCTCTTCACCAAGGCGCTGGTGCGCAGTTTTCTCAAGCAGCGTTCGGGCCGGATCGTCAACATCGCCTCGGTGATCGGTCTTATCGGCAACGCCGGCCAGTGCAATTATGGGGCCAGCAAGGCAGGCGTCATCGGTTTCACCAAGTCCTGCGCCCGCGAAGTGGCCAGTCGGGGCATCACAGTAAACGCCATTGCGCCGGGCTTCATCCAGACGCCGATGACCGACAAGCTGACCCAGGAACAGAAGGACGGCATCATCAAGCAGGTTCCGTTGGCCTCGCTTGGCCAGCCGGAAGACGTGGCGGCGGCGGTATTGTTCTTCGCCAGCCCGGGAGCGCGCTACATCACCGGCCAGGTGCTGCCCGTGGATGGCGGCATGGCCATGTAACTTTTTTCGATTCCGGGCTTGACGCCCTCCGAATCGTCGCATAGACACACTGCAAAAATAAGAACCGGAGTAAACCATGGCTGAGAAAACAATTGAGCAAAGAGTCAAAGATATCATCGTCGAGCAGTTGGGCGTGAACGCCGATCAGGTCACCCCCGACGCCAAGTTCATCGAAGATCTGGGGGCGGATTCGCTGGACACCGTAGAGCTGGTTATGGCGCTGGAAGAAGAGTTCGGCAACGAGATTCCTGACGAGCAGGCCGAAAAGCTTCAGAGCGTCGGTGATGTCATCAAGTACATCGAAGACGCGCAGCAGAAGTAACTGTGAGTCAAGCGCTTGCCGGGGTAGCTTGGACTGACATCAGCTTAAGCTGCCCCGTTTGATTTTATGGCCAGCAATTGGACTGACCGACGCGTGGTTGTAACCGGCCTCGGCGTCGTTACCCCCCTGGGACACCAGGTTGACACTTTCTGGGCCAACCTGATCGCCGGCCAGTGCGGCATTGCCAGAATTGCCAGCTTCGATCCCTCGCAGTTCGACTGCCAGATTGCGGCCGAGGTAAAGGACTTCGACCCGTTACCCGCCTTTCCGACACCAAAGGAAATCCGGCGCACGGACCGGTTCTCGCAGTTCGGCGTCCATGCCGGCGCGCAGGCGCTTCGCGATTCGGGGCTCGACCTAAACCGCGTCAACCGTGACGAGATCGGCGTGTTCATCGGCTCAGGAATTGGCGGCCTGCAAACGGTCTCCGAGCAATGTAAAGTGCTGCTCGAACGCGGACCGGACCGGCTTTCGGCGTTCATGATCCCAATGCTGATCTCGAACATGGCCTCCGGCCTCTTTTCGATGTATCACAAACTGCGGGGGCCCAACTTCGCGACCTGCTCGGCTTGCGCCACCTCGAACCACGCGCTCGGCGAGGCCTGGCGCACCATCAAGATGGGTGATGCGCAGATTATGTTCGCTGGAGGCGCCGAGGCGACGATCGTCCCCATCGGCATCGGCGGCTTCTGCGCCATGAAAGCGCTCAGCACCCGCAACGATGATCCTGCTCACGCTTCCCGCCCCTTCGACAAGGAGCGTGATGGGTTTGTCATGGGGGAGGGAGCCGGCGTGGTAGTGCTCGAAGAACTTGAGCATGCGAAACAGCGTGGCGCGAGGATCTACTGCGAGGTCGCCGGCTATGGCAACACCGCCGATGCCAATCATGTAACCGCCCCCGCCCCGGGAGGCGAAGGCGCCGCCCGCTGCATGAAGATGGCGTTGCGCCACGCCGAGCTCAATCCCGAGGCTATCTCCTATATCAATGCCCACGGCACGTCCACCCCACAGGGCGACATCGCAGAGACGATGGCCATCAAGACAGTCTTCGGCGAGCATGCCCGCAAGCTCGCCGTCAGTTCCACCAAAGGCGCCACCGGCCACATGCTGGGGGCGGCCGGAGCGGTGGAGATGGTTGTCTGCAGCAAGGCCATTGAGACTGGGATTGTGCCTCCGACCATTAACTACCAGGTCCCCGATCCGGATTGCGATCTGGACTACGTGCCCAACATCGCCCGCCAGATGAAGGTCGAGGCCATCCTGAACAACTCCTTCGGCTTCGGTGGCCATAACGCGGCCATCCTGGCCAAGCGATTCGTTGGATAAGGGCATTTACAGGTCTTTGGCGTCGGACTAGTTTGGAGCAATGCCAACAGCGGTATCTAAAGCTGCACCTGCGACAGATGAAGCCCTTGACGCCAAACGAGCGGTTAAGGTGGCATGGGACTATTTTTACACCCTGTTCAACAACCTTCCCTCCTCAAATGTGAGTGTAGAAGAGGTTGAGTTGTCCTCCGACCGCCAGCACTGGCTGGTTACCCTCAGCTTTGAAGAGCCCCGGCGGAAAAGGCCTGATCTGCCGACGTTCTTGCAGGTGCCCCGCCAAAAGTTCAAAGTCTTCAAGATCGAGCGGGAGAGTGGCCGAGTGGTTTCGATGAAGATGCGTAACGGCGGATGAACTCGCAACTGCTTCCCGGTTCGTGCCTTGTCTTGACCGATGATCGTCCACTTGCCGGCCTCCTGGAGGCGAGAAAGGTGGCCGTTATACGATTTTCCGACCTCCAAAGCACCTGCATTTAAGTCAGCCCGAATGCCAAATATGAACTTTCTGTCCCTCATCGAGGCCAAGCGTGACGGGCAGACGCTCGACCCGGCGCAGATCAAAGAGCTCATCGGCGAATACACGGCCGGCAAGATACTGGATTACCAGATGGCCGCGTTCCTCATGGCGGTCTATTTCCGCGGCCTGACCCGTGAGGAAACCCGCGCGCTGATGCTGGCCATGCGCGACTCAGGTGATGTATTGAGCTTCCCCGATGACCCGCGCCCGGTGGTGGATAAACATTCCACGGGCGGCGTGGGGGATAAGGTTTCGCTGCCGTTGGCACCCCTGCTCGCGTGCCTCGGTTTTCGCGTGCCGATGATCTCGGGGCGCGGGCTCGGTATCACCGGCGGCACACTCGACAAACTCGATTCCATCCCCGGCTTCAACAGCCGGCCCTCGACCGAGCGCATCATCGAAATCGTGCAAAACGTCGGCTGCGTCATCTGCGGCCAGACCGCCCGCATGGTTCCCGCTGACAAAGGGCTTTACGCCTTGCGCGATGTGACGGCGACCGTCCCTTCGATCCCGCTCATCGTGGCTTCCATACTCTCCAAGAAGCTCGCCGAGGGCCTGAGCGCCCTGGTGCTGGACGTGAAATTCGGCGTGGCCGCGTTCATGCAGACGCAGGAGAAAGCTCGGGAACTGGCCCAAACGCTCGTTGCACTGGGCAACGAGGGCGGCGTCAATACCCGTGCGGTGCTCACAAATATGCAGATACCCCTGGGCCGCGCCGCCGGCAACTGGCTCGAAGTCAAGGAGTCGGTGCAGTGTTTGGAAGGCCGGGGGCCTGCTGATCTCCGCGAGTTGGTGCTGGCCTGCGCCTCGCATCTATTGGTCCAAACCGGCAAAACCAGAACGCTTGAAGCAGCGCGCCGGCTAGCCGAGGACTGCCTGGCCTCCGGCAGCCCGCGCCAGAAATGGGACGAAATGCTTGCAGCCCAAGGCGCCGACCTGGCTGCCTGCAATCGCAAGCTCGCGCTGGACCATACTGCGCCGGTTGTGATCGAGTTGAACGCACCGGCCTCGGGCTTTGTCTCGCGTTGCGATGCCCGCGTTCTTGGCGAGGCCGTTCGCGACCTGGGCGGAGGCCGGTTCACCAAGGAGGCGGACATTAACTACGACGTCGGGGTGGACGCCCTCGTCAAGCCCGCTGAAGCAATCAAGGCGGGTGGACTGCTGGCGCGCATCCACGCCGCCGACCGCGCGCAAGCGGACGCCGCATGCGCGCGCCTAAAGAACGCCTTCGGCATTTCCGCTCACCCTCCCGTCGCAGATCCGCTAATCGCGGAGATCATCGCCCAGCACGGATAGGACGACTGCTCTCAGGCCAGTATCCCACGCATGAACTTGCAGTTGGCCCGGTAGCTTTCGAGCATCGGCTTGCCAGGCGGCACCGCACCCTCGATCTGCACCCACCCGTGATAGCCGATGTCGTCCAGCGCAGCTCGCACCTTGTGGAAATCCACCTTGCCCTGGCCGAGCAGCGAGCCATTCTCCTTCGCGTGGAATTCGCAGATGCGTTTGCCCAGCTTGCGAATCTCCGCATAGATGTCGTAGCCCCGGTCGTTTGAGTTGCACACGTCGTAATAGACCTGCACCGCCTTCGAGCCGACGCGGTCCAGAATCTCCAGGTGTTGGTCGGCGCTGAGCCAACTCTCGATGCCCAGGATGACGCCCGCCCGCTCCGCTTTCAGCGCCAACGCCTTCAACCGGCGCACCACTTCATCCACCCCTGCCCTGTCGTCGCGCAAATCGTCGTTACCGAAGAAGGCCAGCAGCACCACCCGCACGCCCAAGGCCTTGCAGACGTCAATGCTGTCGTTCACCCACTGCATGGTGCGCGGGTCGCTCTTGTAAGGGATGTTGTTCAGTTCGCCGATGGCAAGGGACGCGATCTCCAAACCGGCCTCCTTGGCCACGTCCTTGTATTGTTTCTGCACTTCCGGCTTGCGCAGGCGCATGTCGTCCGCCGCGGTGCCGAGACTCACCTGCACGCCGTCGAGGCCGATCTGCTTGGCGACTTCAAACGCTGCCGGATCACCCATTTTGCCGATGGACCAATCGCAAGCGCCTATCCTGAAGCGTCGCTTTTCCGCCGCCGCAAATAATGGCGCACAGTTGGCCGCAAGTGCCAGCCAAGCCGTTGCCTGGACCGACTGCCGAATCATCGCCCGGCGGGAGAGTTCAATCTTACTGTCTCGCATAATGTCCCTTTGTTGCAGGTCAGCGCCCCAGCCAGGCTACTTCAGCTCAACCGCCTTGACGCGCAAGTTCCGGTAAGCCACCGGCCCGTGGTCGCCTTGGAGGCGGATCGGCCCGGTGGGCTTTTCGTCTTCGGCGATTGGCCCCCGGGTCGGGCCATTGAGCTCGACGTTTTCGTGAATGACTTTGCCGTTGTGCACGAACTTCACCACCTTCGCATTGGCGATCTTCTTGCCGCTGGCATCGAATCGTGGCGCACGGAAGGTGATGTCGAACGTCTGCCATTGCCCGGGCGGCTTGCTGGCGTTCACCAGTGGAGAGTGGCCTTCGACGTCCTTCTCATTGATCCAGCGCGGGTAAATGCCGCCGCATTCGATCCCCGGATACTGATCCTTCTCCACTCCAAAGCTGTCATAGATCTGCATCTCATACCGGCCCATTAGGTACACCCCCGAGTTGGAGTGTTTTGCTATGCAGAACTCCACATGGACCTCCATGTCGCCGAACTCCGCCTGAGTAATGAGATCGACAGTGTGGCTGGCGGCGCTGTTTACGATCACGCCCTGGCCGGGGACGAGCACGAACTTCTTCGGGTCGGCCGGGTCCAGCGAGACATCTTTGACGACGCTCCAGGTGCCGGTCGGCGTGCGCCAGCCGGCGAGGTCCTTGCCGTCAAACAGCCGTTGGGTTCGGTCGGCACCAAAAGTAAACGCCGAAGCAAGAGCCAGCACGGCGGCAACGATCAGCAGTTGGCGACGGAGGGTGGGTTGGCTGAGGGTGATTGTTCTCATACTCAATGTATTGTAAGCCGACGCTAGAGCTTCGCGGCCTATTCGGCAATCTCTTTGAGAATCTCCTCCGCGGCGGCGCGTGGATCTTCCGCCGCGCAAATCGGACGGCCGATCACCAGCCAATTGGCGCCCAGGCTCAGCGCTTCCCGCGGCGTGAGCGTTCGCTTTTGATCGTCGGCGGGAGCCGACTGGGCACGGATGCCGGGGGTGACCAGTTGCGTGCTGGCCGGCACGATCTGCCGCACTTCGACCACTTCGCGCGGCGAGCAAACCAGGCCGCGCAGCCCCGCCTGGTTCGCCATGTTGGCCAGGCGCCGCACCTGGCGGCTGACGTTGGGATCGAGACCGATCTGACTGAGAGCCGCGGTGTCCAGACTGGTCAAGACGGTGACGGCAAGCACCAGCGGGGGCGCGTGGCCCAGTTTCCAGGCGCTTTCCTGCGCGACCTGCTCGGCGACTTTGAGCATCTCCACTCCGCCGCTGGCGTGGACGGTGAGCATTTGAACGTCGAGCTGCACCGCCGCGGCCACAGCCTTGACGACGGTGTTGGGAATGTCGTGGAATTTAAGGTCAAGAAACACGGGCGCGCCCAGGCCGCGAATCCGCCGCACGATGTCCGGCCCCGCGCTTGTGAAAAGCTCGCTGCCCACCTTGAACCCACCGGAAACCGGGGCGAGTTGTTCCACGAGCTTCAGCGCCGCTTCGGCAGTCGGCACATCCAAGGCAACAATGACGGGGTTTCTCATGCGCGAATTGTAATTGCAATCCGGCAGTGCAACAAGTGGAGACTCCAATTTTGACTTCCCGTAACCCATCCTCTAGCTTCCTCTCCCATGAATACCGTTCGTTATTCCGACGCCGGCTTCGCCAAACGACTAGGCTCGTTGGCCGCCGCCTCCAGCCTGTTCGACCCCGTCATCGAGCAGCGGACACGCGTCATCCTCGACGACGTACGGGCGCGTGGCGACGCGGCACTGCTGGAGCTGACGGAAAGGTTCGACGGCGCAGCGCTGACCGCGGAGCAGCTCCCCATCACTCAAGCCGAACTGGTGGCCGCTTCGCTCAAAGCCGACGAATCGCTGCGGGCGGCTCTGGCCGATGCGGGGCGCAACATTGCAGCGTTTGCCAGGAAGTCCCGGCGCAAGGATTGGCAGATGCACAATTCGCACGGCGCCGTCGTAGGGGAGAAGTTCGACCCGTTCCAGCGTGTCGGCATCTACATTCCCGGCGGCATGGCCCCGCTGGTCTCGACCGCGCTCATGACGGTCACCCTGGCCAAGGTGGCGGGCTGTCCCGAGATCGTCGCCTGCACGCCTTGTGGCAAGGACGGCAGCCTTAATCCCGCGGTCGTTTTTGCGGCGCGCGGAGCGGGCGCAACCGAGATTTACCGCGTTGGCGGCGCCCAGGCCATCGCGGCCTTGGCTTATGGCACGACGACCATTAACCGCGTGCAGAAGATATTCGGCCCCGGCAATGCCTATGTGGTGGCCGCCAAAAGGCTGGTGGTCGGCCACGTGGCCATCGATCTGCTCCCCGGCCCAAGTGAGCTGCTGGTGCTGGCGGACGATACGGCCAACCCGAAGTTCGTTGCGGCGGATATGCTGGCCCAGGCCGAACACGGCACCGGGCACGAGCGCGTTTGGCTCGTAACGACCTCCGCCAGACTGCTCAAGGCAGTCGAGAAGGAGATTGCGCGGCAACAAACGAAGCTGTCGCGGCGGGAACTAGTCAAGCAGGTCCTCGACCGCAACGGCTGGCTGATCCAGGTCAAGACGCTCGATTCAGGAGTGGCCCTCGCAAACCAACTCGCCCCCGAGCATTGCGAGGTCATGACGCGTGAGGCCCGCGACGTGAGCCGGCGCATCGTGACGGCGGGCGCAATCTTCCTCGGCCCCTATTCACCTACCGTGCTGGGCGATTACGTGGCCGGCCCGAACCACACCCTGCCGACCGGCGGCGCGGGCGCCTCCTTCGCCGGCCTGACCATCGACCAGTTCCAGCGGCGCACGAGCTTGGTGGAGTATGATCGTGCCTCGCTCAGGAAAGCACTGCCGGCTGTCAGGGAATTTGCCGAGATTGAAGGGCTCAGCGCGCATGGGAAGAGCGCAGAGATTCGGACGGGCAAGTAAACCCTTGGGAACCCGCCCGACTCAAGCGGGAAAGGGAGCAAGCAGGGTGATCAACTCGTGACCGTGCTGCCGGTAGAACTTGAAGTCCTGTGGTGCTTATCTTGCGGGCAAAACCACGCCACCATGGGACCGGTGTCCATGATGAACGGGACCTTCATCGGCCAAAGTCAACGAGATGCGCCCGGTTTGTGGAAAGGTCGGTGTACTGGCCCCCTCCAATCCCCGCCAAGTCGTTGACCAAATCGGCTAGCGAGGACCCGGCAGGCGAAACCGCCGGAGTCGGCGCCGCACTCAGGATCGTTAGCAGCGCGCGGGCTTTCTCTGGGAGCTTTTCCGCTCCGCACGGCTGTACGTGGCCGCCGTCCAACTCGACTTCCACCGTTTGATAGCTCATGGTTCTACTTTATCCATCTCGGGCCATAACGCAAGCCCGGCGACGTGAGCCGGCGCATCGTGACGGCGGGCGCAATCTTCCTCGGCCCATATTCACCTACCGTGCTGGGCGACTACGTGGCCGTAGTCTGCTGACTTTTCGTGATGGTCGCGTAAGCCGCCCCGCGCCGGTTCTCTTCAGACCAGCGCGACCCGTTCTTCAGTCGGTTCGGGCGGAACTGGACTTTCCTACCGTCTTTGCCCAACAATGCCTCCGATGTCATCGCGCCAACTGCAAATGCTGATCCGTCCGCTCGTGCGCGGCTTGCACCCGTATGTCCCCGGTGAACAGCCGAAAATCAAGGGCTTGATCAAGCTGAACACGAACGAGAACCCCTATCCACCATCGCCCAAGGTCCTGGCGGCGACCCGGGCCGCAGTGGACGCGCGGCTGCGGCTCTATCCCAATCCCACCGCCCAACTGCTGCGCGACAAGCTGGCCCGGCTGCATCATTGCCGGCCCGAGAATATCATCGTAAGTAATGGCTCCGATGAAGTGCTGGCGATGGCGGTGCGGGCATTCGCTGAGCCGGTAGTGGGACAGGCGTCTCGCCTGTCGCGGGCGGGCGAGTCCCCTGCCCTGCGTTCCAGCAAATCCCATGTCCAATTCTTCACTCCCAGCTACTCGCTCTACCCCGTGCTGGCGGACATCCACGGCGCGTCACGCAACGCCGTGCCGCTGAGTTCCGACTTCACGTTCCCCTCCCTGGCCGAGATGAAGCGCGCAGGAAAATGGGACTTCCGGGCCGCCCTCACGCTTGTCACTACGCCGAACGCCCCCAGCGGTCGCGGCTATAGCACTGCGCAGTTGGAGGAGCTTTGTCGCGTCCAGAAGGGCGTCGTGCTACTGGATGAGGCCTACGTGGATTTTGCGAGGGAGAACGCCATGGCGCTCGCGCTGAAATACCCGCATGTGCTGGTCGCGCGGACCTTCTCGAAAGCCTACTCGCTCTGCTTCCAACGGGTCGGCTATTGCGTCGGCCACCCAGAACTGATCGCCGCGCTCCACAAGATCCGCGATAGCTACAACGTGAACGGCCTGGGCCAGGTCGCCGCGCTGGCGACGCTGGACGACTTGCCCCATTACCGGGCGAACTTCCGCCAGATCATCACCACCCGCGAGCAGCTTAGCCGCGACCTGGCCGCCCTTGGCTTCCAGGTCTTTCCGAGCCAGACAAATTTCATCCTGGCCCGCCCTCCGAAATACCCCGCCGAGGCATGGCTCCAGAGGCTGCGCGAGCGGAAGATCCTCGTCCGGTGGTTCAGCGACCCGCTAGTCCGCGACTACTTGCGCATCACTATCGGCACGCCGGAAGAAGCCGCCGCGCTGGTGAAAGCGGCGAAGGCGATCCTGTAGCCTTTCGGTGTACCCCTCCCTGCACCGCTCCCCGACTTTGGACTTTAGACTTTGGACTCTAGACTCACCTCGAAGCGGGCTGCGGACAAAAATGCGCCTCTCCATATATATGAGAGCGGTTCGGTGAAAACAGTGTTGGCGGGAAGTGGTTGATGGATGAGGAGTTACGCATACCGTTAACGTTATCGGGCGGCGGGCAGGGGGCAGTTAGAGGCTGAAATTATTTCACTGAATTGTTGTAAGTGCCTGCAAATGCAACAGGACTTTGTTCACTCTGTTGCTGATTTATCCGAGGGCAGAAAGCGTATTGATGGGGGGAGCAACCCGCCCCGCGCCTGCAAGTTTAGATCAAAGCCCAAGGGCACGATTGAAAGCAAAGTCATAAGGACCGGAAGATTGAAGACAGGAAGATGGGACTTCCCTCCATTACGCGCAGGGCGCGAACGTGGTCGTGCTCGAAGCGGACGTGGCGAGAATGTTCCCCAGTGCCAAGGCGGTGAACGACTCCTTGCGCGCGCTGGCGGGCATCATCCGGCGGCAGAGAAAAGCCCTGCCGGCCAAGTAAACCGCCCGTTGCTGAAACTACGGTCAATGCCCTTGGCCCGGTTGGTTACAAACTCATCAAGCGAGGCAGGATCTATAGCCCGGCGCACGGCGACATCCTCCGCGCGACCCCGGGCGGCCGCAGGGAGCGGTTGCTACACCAACTCGCCCCGCCAAGTCGCCTGATCACGCGACAGACGGACCTTGCGCCATGAGCTGGTCAATTGGCGCGCGTTTGAAGGCAGGCCCCCCAGGGTCTGTTTGCCTGGGGACTGTCCGCCAAGCCGGAGTTGGGCCAAGTTGGCGCAACCAGTGTGCCAGGATGGCGCAGCTCCTGGAACTGGCGCGGACAATCGAGGCCAAGATGGCGATTCGCTAGTGGTTCCCTAGCAGCCTGTCGGGCTTAGCGCC
>PLZQ01000225.1 GCA_003152225.1 Limisphaerales bacterium
CCGGAAGCCACCCTGAGGCTACCCTTAGGCTACCCTTAGGCTACCCTTAGGCTACCCCGAGGCTACCCCGAGGCTACGGCTGGGCGACGAGTATTGCCGATTTAGCGGCCATTTAGCCTGGGAAGCCACCATGGCTTCAGGGGTGGGATCGTGCGCCGGGGGGGGTACAACCACATTCGGACCTGCCTGAACAACTGAGGGGCCCCAGCGAGGTGTTCACATGACCTGTGACCGTGTCAGGCGGCTCCCTACATGATTATCCGTAATCTCCTGACTACTCAATGTGCGCGGCAGCGCCTACAAAGTACAGCGCTATGCCATGGACCGTGGAGTATGAGCCTGAAAGAGCTCTGGTTATCGTTGCGAGTACGGGTGAAATGCGCGACGAGGATGCCAGCGCACAGACCGCCGAAGTCGTCTGCTTCCTGAAACAGAACCACTCAACCACCGTCTTAGTGGATTATTCAGATGCCGTGTCAGAAGTGGCTCTGCCCAGCCTGTATTGGCTGCCCGATTACGCCTCGATACTTGGCGCGCCCTGGAACATCCGGGTGGCGGTGGTGCTGCCCCGAACGCGATACCGGCTTGAGTCCTTCCAATTCCTCGAACTCGTCTGCAAGAACGCCGGCTACACCGTCAGGCTCTTCGAGGCCAAAGCCGCGGCGGAGGCCTGGCTCGCTGAGACTTTGGCGCCCCGGGAACCCGCCAGCCAAGCTGTCCCGGCCTGAACCGCACTTGTCCTGGGCGGTTCCTTCTGCTTGTCAGCACTCTGAGCCCAGTGCATGATGCCGCGTCATGCCGCCCGTGAAACCTACGCCCGCGGAGCCCGGCCCCGCGGCAATCCTGCAAGCGCCGGTCAGCCCTTCGCCCGCAGGCAACCGGCCTGCTTCCCCGTCAGCCGCTCTCGACCGGCTCGCTTCCCTCGATGCCTTCCGCGGGCTGGTGATCCTCACCATGACATTCGTCAACTACCTCGCCGGCGTGAGCCACATTCCCGGCTGGGCGAAGCACATGCCGCCCGACGCGGATGGCTACACCTTCGTGGATCTCGTCTTCCCCGGGTTCCTGTTCATCGTGGGCGTGGCGATCCCTTTAGCGCTGCACAAGCGCATGGCTCGCGGCGAGTCGCTCCTTTCGCTGCTGCAGCGCGTGGTGGTGCGTTCGGCCTCGCTGCTGTTCGTCGGCGTGATCATGGTCAACTCCAGCTCCTACAATGCCCAGGCCACCGGCCTGAGCAAGAGCCTCTGGTTTCTGTTGGCCATGCTCGCGGTGGTCGCGCTCTGGAACATCTACCCGGCGGACGCGCCCCAGGAGAAGCGACGGCTATTCATGGGCTTGCGCATCTTGGCCGGCCTGGTGCTCGCCGGCTTGCTGGTGGTGTTCCGGGGCGAGAACAGCGCCAAAGAGATCGTCTGGCTCCAGCATTCCTGGTGGGGCATTCTGGGATTGATTGGCTGGGCTTACCTGGTGTGCTGCCTGGCCTACCTCGCATTCCGTGGCAGCTCAGTCGCCTTGATGGGCGTGCTCGGCTTCCTGATCGCGGTCTTCATCGGAGACAAGCACGGCGTGCTCGATTGGCTCGGGCCAGTGCATAACTTGGTCGGGGTCGGACCCGTCCTCGGCAGCACGGCGGCCAATGTCATGATCGGAGTGCTTGTCGGCAACTGCTTCGTCGGGGACGCCGCGTCACTCCGCCCGGCTGCCCGAGCCCGCTTCTTTCTGGTGTTCGGGCTTGGGCTATACGCGGCGGGGACACTGCTCCGGCCACTGCACACCATCAATAAGAACGCGGCCACGGACTCTTACACGCTGGTCGCCGGGGGGATCTGCTGCTTATCTTTCCTCCTGGTGTATCTCGCGATGGACATTGGCAAATGGCAGCGCTGGGCCGGCCCGCTGGTGCCCGTCGGCCAGAACGCTCTGCTGGCCTACATCCTGCCCGGCATTATTGGCAACCTCTGCGCGGTGATCGGGCTGCCGGGTGTGCTTTGGCGCTACGGCAGCAGTTGGCCTGGCGCACTCAACGCCGCCGCGGTAACTCTTCTTGTCCTGGCCATCACCTGGGCCGCGACCAGGATCGGGATTCGGCTCAGGCTATGAACCACGTGATGAATGCGACGACGCTTCTTTCTATTTGCGGTCTGACTCTCGCGACGACGGTCTGTGGCGCCGACCTTGCCGGCAACTTCTCCGTGCGGGACACCGGGGCGCGGGGGGACGGCACCAATGATGATACGGTTGCCATCCAAAAGGCGCTTGATATGGCCGGGCAAGTTGGAGGCGTAGTCACGCTTCCGCCCGGCAAGTATCTCGTCAAAGCCAGCCTGCGGATTCCGCCGGGTGTGACCCTGCAAGGCATCCACGAAGCGCCGAGCTGGAGCGCGCCGCTGAAGGGCTCCGTCGTTCTCGCCACGGGCGGACGGGACCACGAAGAAGGGCCGGCGTTGTTCGAGCTGGGCCATTCCTCGCTGGTGCGCGCGCTGACCGTGTTTTACCCTGACCAAAAGCCAAGGGACATTCACGGTTACCCGTGGACCTTCCACCTGCAGGGTTTTGACAACACAGTGGAGGACATCACCCTGGTGAACAGCTACAACGGGATTCGCATCGGGCCGGAAGGCAATGTGCGACATCGCATTCGCAGTGTTTACGGCTGTGTATTGCGGCGGGGCTTGCTGGTGGATAACTGTAGTGATATCGGGCGGATCGATAACGTCCATTTCCACTGCCATTGGTGGAGCGCGCCGGAGGTAGGGGGCGAATGGGCGCCGGTGCACGAATATATGTGGAAGAACCTCGAAGCCTTCATCTTTGGCCGGACCGACTGGGAGTATGTGAACAACACGTTCGTCTTCCCGGTCAGCGTTGGCTATCGGTTCATCCACACGGATGCGGGGGAAGCCAACGGCCAGTTCTCGGGCATTGGGGCCGACGAAGCGCAGACGTGCGTCAAGGTGGAACGCATCCAGCGCATGGGCCTGCTGATTTCCAACGGTGAATTCGTGGCGATGCGCGGCGAGCATCCGCGGCAGGTCATCATTGATCGGTCGTGCAGCGCCTCGGTGCGCCTGGTGAATTGCGCGTTCTGGGGACCCGCGGAGCAGAATGTGGTCTGCCACGGGGGCGGATTCCTTTCACTCTCCGACTGCTATTTCTCGAGCGACTACGGCGCCAAACCTTCCGGCCAGCCGCTGGTCGAGGCTGACGGAGGGCGCCTGCAGGTCCGGGGCTGCACCTTCGACACGACTGGCCCGGGGATTGCCCTGCGCAAAGGCCTCCACCATGCGATCATCGCCGAGAACAATGGTCTGAACGGCGTCCGCATCGCCAACGAGGTCGGGACCAACGCAATCATCAGCCTCAACGAAGCGGCGGAATGACGTCCTCGGTCGCACCTCAGACAGAAGCTCGCCGACGAGCTTATGCTCTGGACGCGCTGCGCGGCCTGGCCATCCTTGGGATGATTCTTTCCGGCCAAATACCCTTCGGCAAGAACGCGTTGCCCGCGTGGATGTATCACGCGCAGGTGCCGCCGCCGGAACACAAGTGGGTCGCGACCCTCGCGGGCATCACCTGGGTGGACCTGGTCTTTCCGTTTTTCCTGTTCGCGCTGGGGGCGGCCATCCCGCTGGCGCTCAACCGCCGGCTGGAGCAAGGCGAGGGGAAACCCAAGGTCGGCCTGTTTATCCTTGAGCGGGGGGTCTTGCTTGGCTTCTTTGCGCTCTACGTCGAGGCCATCCGCCCTTACGTCATCAGCGACCATCCCTCCATCAAGACGTGGCTGGTGGCGTTGCTCGGTTTCGGGCTCTTGTTTCCGGTGCTGATGCGGCTGCCGGAAGCCTGGCCGGCAGTTTGGCGGTGGGGCATTCGGGCGGCGGGTTGGGCGAGTGCCGTGGTCCTGCTGGCCTTGCTCCACTACCCTGGCGGCCAGGGTTTTTCGCTGGAACGCAGCGACATCATCATCGTGGTGCTGGCAAACATGGCGGTGTTCGGCTCGCTCGTGTGGTGGCTGACCCGCGCCAACCTGCGGCTACGGCTGGGCGTCCTGGGGATACTCGTCGCCATCCGTCTGTCCAACATGCCACAACCCCTCGAAGGCTGGGTGAGCGACATCTGGCGCTGGTCACCCCTGCCCTGGATGTACCGGCTCTATTACCTGCAGTACCTGTTCATCGTCGTGCCCGGAACTATCGCGGGCGATTTGCTTTGGAAATGGGTGCGGCGGGAAGAAGCGGAGCGCGCGCCGGTGCCAGGCGAGCCACAAGCCTGGTCTCCGCTCCGCTTTCTGGGCATCGGTGCATTGATGCTTGGTTTACCTATCTTGCTGGTGGCCGGACTCAAAGCGCGCTGGCTGGTTCCAACCACGCTCACCACCTTTGTTCTCTGCGCGGCTGGCTGGTGGCTGATGTCGAAGCCTGCCAACGGCATCGAACGCCTCTTTCACAAACTCTTCAACTGGGCGATCTACTGGCTGGTGCTGGGCCTGTTCTTCGAGCCATACGAGGGCGGGATCAAGAAGGACCGCGCCACCATGAGCTACTACTTTGTGTCCGCCGGCTGCGCGATCTGCCTGCTGATCGGATTCTCGATTCTGATTGATGTCTTCCGGCGCAAACGCTGGGTGCAACTGCTGATCGACAACGGCCAGAACCCGATGATCGCTTATGCCGGCATCAACAACCTGGTTATCCCGGTCCTGGCGCTGACCACGGCGAACCGGTTCCTTGCCTCGTTAGTTACCTCGCCCTGGCTGGGATTTCTGCACGGAGCCATCATCACGCTGCTGCTGGCGCTGAGCGTGAGTTTCTTCACCCGGCACAAGATCTTCTGGCGGACGTAGCCCGTGCCGCCTGTTTAAGCGAGCCTGAGAACTCCTGAGCCGCGCGCGTGAGCTGGAGGGGAGCACGGAATCGACGCGAGTCCCCTCACCCTCTCCCTCTCCCCATCCGATGGGGAGAGGGTGCCCGTCAGGGCGGGTGAGGGGAGATGGGTGGCCGCACCCACATTCCAAGGGTCAGGATGTGCGAGCCTGCGGCCCGATGCGCCCTGCCGGCCGCGATCAAAAACCCCGCCGCCGGATCGCTCCGGCAGCGGGGTCAAACAGCCCGTAAGCTCCCATCCTACTCAGTTTGAACGCGATAATATCGCGCCGCCTTGAGCGCCGCGGTGTCGGTGAACGAAGCCGTGGGGCCGGCCGCGCTGACCGGCGCTCCGAGCGTCGTCCAGGGACCATTGGTCAGGGCGTTCTTGTAAGCCACCTGGTAATTGTGGCCACTGAAGCAGTTGCTCCAGGTGATCGTCACGCCAGTCCCGGGTTGGTTGGTCACGCTCGTGATGGTCACGGCCGGAGCCGCCGGCACGCCGTAGCTCAAGGCAACGAGGCCGTTGTTGACGTCCAACCCAAAGGCCTTGCCGGCCTTGAGCGCTGTGGCGGCGTTAAACTGGGAGTTAATGTTAACCGAGCCGAAGAAGACCTGGTCGAACAGCGCCGGCGGAGTCGCGTTGCCACTCAGCAGATACAATTGGAGGTCGTTGGGCGTGTCGCTGAAGTTGACACCTCCCAGGACGCCGGCGGGCACGTCCACCCCAATGCCGCCAAAGGCTGAGGGCATGCTGGTGAAGACTTGCACGGCTCCACCTTGCCAAGCGGAGCGTTCAAATGCGACCTGGCGCAAGAGGAAGCCGGGGCTCTTGGTCCAGAACGTATCACCCGCGCCAAACGCGATGCCTTGACCGCTAAAGCCGGCGGGGACATTGGTAACGGCAATTGGATTTGCGGTGAAGTTAAGCCCGTCGGCGGTGGTAAAGAGCACGACGTGCGTACCGCTGTAGGAACCGATCAGGATTTCCGTGCTGGTGCCGGCGCCGCGGACCGCCATCGTGTCACCGCAACGGTCGCCCGTGCCACCGGTCGGGTCGGCCCCGGCGGTGCCGCCCCACGCCGAATTCAGGCTGGCGCCCAAACTGACGGAGGACCAACTGGTGATGGCGAAGGTCGTTCCGTCGAGGCTCAGGTTGGCGCCATAGACCATACCGTCGTCGGCCACACCGATCTGGTCCAGGAGCCAGCCGGAATAACCGCCCGACGGCAGCCCGAGTGTGTTAAGCTGGAACAAGTCACTGCCGTTCATTGCCGCCAGGACATAAATGTTCTGATGGTCGCACACCAACACTGTCCCGGAATTGGTGTCATAGGCCAAACCGCGGGTGTTGTAAGTGGAGCCATCTAGGTAAGGCCGTGAGCCAGCAGCCAAGGTCCAGAGTTGGGTGACGACCGTGCTGGTGGCCGGCTCGATGACCGTCAGCAACGTGGGCGGGGCGCTGGTGGCGTAGCCCGCGACGTTGTGAACCACAACATCATAATACCCGGACGCACTCACTGGCGGATAATTGAGGACGTACGTGCTGTTCATAGCGTGAAGAATGTCGGCGGGAGGGTTGTTGGCGCTGTTGCCGTAATAGCGCCATTGGTAGTAGAGCGGCAGTGAGCCGGAAGCCCCAGCGGAGAGTGTCGCGGCGGGGGTGTTCGTGTAAACAGTCTGGTTCGCCGGCGGAGTGTTGATGGCAGGGGGCGTCGTGGGAGGCACGCCGTAGGTCAGAGCAATGATGCCGTTGTTGACATCGAGCGCATAAACCCTTGGATACTTCATCGCAATCGCCACGTTGTCGTTCCCATTTCCATTGGCCGAGGCGAAGAAGGCCTGGTCAAAGAGGACCGGCGGGTCCGTCGTGCCGGTTAGTTGGAACAACTTGAGGTCGTGAGGGGTGTCAGCCAGGTCAATACCGGCAAGGATGCTGCGAACCGGATCCACACCTACACCGACCATAGAAGTTGGCGTCTGGGCCGGGTTCGCGTAATCGAGGACCTTGCCGCCGGTCAGACCAATCGGGTCAAACGCAACCTTGAACAAGTGGCCCTCAACGGCTTTCCCCCAAAGAGTGTTGCCGTCACCGAAGGCGACGCCGTTGGCGGCAAAGCCAGGGCTGACGTTGCTGATAGCGATCACGCTGGCGGTGAAGTTGATGCCGTCGGCGGTGGTCAGGAGCGCTACGTTTGTTCCGTTGCGCGAACCCAAAAGGATTTGGGTGCCGGTCCCGGCGCCACGCACAGCCATAGTGTCACCCCAGCGATCGCTGGAGGCGCCGAGCGTACCTGCGTCGCTGTAGGCGTTGGAAGCGGTGGCATTGGTGGTCGGCGCCGGCCAGCGGTTCAGGTTGAAGATTTGATTCGGGAGAGCAAGATTTCCGGAATAGACTGCGCCATCGTCAGCGACGACCACCTGGTCGAGCTGGAAGGTTCCGCCGCCGAGATTTGCGCCGGTGAGATCCAGCCTGCCGAGGTTGGTACCGGTGTTACCGTCGAGGATGTAAATCGCAGTGCCGCCCGAGATGCTCGAGACGACCACGCGGTTAGAATTGGCATCGTAGCCAATGCCGCGGGTGGCGTCGTCCGTTGGAGAGAGGTAGGTATAACCGTTGGCGCCGGCGGGCACGCGCCAGAGTTGGGTGACCACGGTGCTCGTCACTGCCGGCAGTAAGGAAACCAGCACCGGCGAGCTGGTGATCGAGCCGAAAGCGTTGGTGACGATGACTTCAAAGTAATTCGTCGTCGCGGAGGTCAACGCGAAGGCATTGTTGGTGGCGTTGGGTATGTTGGTGAACGTGGTGGATATATTGGTGCCGCTATTGCTGGCGAGCCATTGATACTTGATTGGCTGCGTGCCGGACGCGCCAACCGAGAGGGTGTAGGTGGGAAACGCCCCGGTTACCCCCACGGGCGGGACGGCGATGCTCGGAGGAGCATTGGCCTGAATGCTGATGCCCAGCGCCACGATGCCTCCGTGAGTGCTCAAGGCGGCGACCATGCCGGCGCCGATGTCGGCTTGCCCAGTGACGTTGCCGTCGGCTGAACCGCCCGCGCCGAAGGCGGCGTTGCCACCCGCAGCAGGGCTGCTGAGGTTGCTCACGTCATAGACCAGCAGGTTGCGCGAAGACGAAGCGATAAAGCCATCGTCCTTAATGCCGGCCAGGACGTTTATCGTGCTGGCACTGCGGACCGCGCACATCCCCCCCGGCGGGCTGAAGGTGATGTTGCTTACGGTAATGGCGGTGAGAGTTCCCAGATTAAACGTGACATAGTAAAGCTTCGTGTCGTTGGGCTTACCGCCCCAAAACGCGTTGTTGGTACTGTCAAACGCAACGGTTCGGTTGAGGTTGCCGGAACCCGGGGTGGCCGGGATGGTGATCTGGTTGGCGGTAAAATTTGTGCCGTCGGTCGTGGTGAACACTGTGAATTGAGCCGAACCTGTGCCGGAAGCGATAATTTGTGTGTTGGTTCCTGCGCCGCGAACACAGAAGGAGTCCCCAATACGCGTTACCGTCGGCCCAGGCGCAGCACCCGTCGCGCCGCCGAACGCCATGATCGGAAGCGTCCCGCCACTGGTGTCCTCCGAGCCCCAACGATAGATTTTAAAGACGCTGGCCGAGTTGTCCAGATTGCAGGCATAGATCGCACCGTCATCCGCTGCGCCAACGTGCATTAGGGCCAGGGTGCCGCCGGTTATAATCCCGCTGCCAGTGCCGCCGGTCGCCAGCGTGCCCAGGTCCGCGCCCGCGGCTCCGCTGACGACGGAAATGTGGTTCGACCCGCCTTGGACTGAAGGGATCAGGATGTTACCCGTCGTTCGGTTTATTGCCAGGCCGCGCGGGTTGTCCCCGGAGGTGGGCAGATAATAGCGGCTGCCTGGGTCTAAACTCCATTTGTTGCTAAGGACCAGCGTAAATTGCGCCCCGGCCTGCTGGAGCAACCCCAGAAAGAGCAAGGCGGCCAGGAGTGGTGTTAAGCTGTGTTTGATCAGATTGGCAGGGATGAAGGTGAGAGGATCGGAGGCATTTGCGTCTGCTTTCTTGCTTTTCATAGGTTGCAGGGTGTTTTTGGTGTTCCAGGTTGTTGGTTTGTTGTTCGCGTGGTGGGTTTCGTCGCGGAGGTGAGAGCGGGAGATAAACAGTTGTCATCAACAGGTTCCGCGTCACGGGCCGGGCGGAACGGTTAACTTCAAGCGTTTGAGATCACGATCGTTTGGGCTGCTGGCGGCACTGAATGATGCGCCAATGGGCCCGGCGCCACTGTCCTGAATGGCGTTAGCATCAAGAATCCAGTGGTCTTTCCATTTCCAGTATTCAGCATGGCCGTCAGCGAAGCTCAGCACCCCCCCGTTGTCGTGGCGGCTCCCCGGGGTATTCCAGTACGCGCAGGTGCCTCCGGTCGGGTCGCTCACCGTGCCCCAATTAATCCCGATAACATTGTTGTCTATGCTGTTTCCAGCTTCATCCACGAAGACCGAGGCTTGAGCAGGCGCCGGATTGTTTATCGAGGTGAGCTTGGTAAAACTTTGGTAGGGATTGGGGGTTCCCGGATCGAGACCCCAGTTCATGCCCGTCGTCATGGAGACACTGCGGGACCTTAGAACCCCCTGGTAGCCAAACACCGTCGTTCTGTCGGTCGGACAATGATAGATTCCCACGCTGGTGTTGTAAGGGAACAGTGGTCCATGCCTCAGGGCGGAGTTGGTCGGGTCCAGCCGCGCGTTACCTGTCCAACTGCCGACCCCTAACTGGCTGCCCGATGAAACCCAGGCGTTGGGGCCACACCGGTCGTTGGCTGGGGAGTAATTATCGATCAACTTGTCGTTGTTGTCCCCGGCATACATTATCCAGCAAAGCTCAAGCTGTTTAAAGTTGCTGACACAACTGATGGCCAAGGCCTTGGACTTGGCCCTACCCAAGGCGGGTAAGAGCAGGGCGGCGAGAATCGCAATGATGGCGATAACCACCAGCAATTCGATCAAGGTAAAGGCGCCTATCCAAGCAGTCCGCGAACTACGCGACAGGGAACCACGCATGGATGAACTCGATCGACTCTCGCGATGAACAGCCTCTCTCGTTCTATCGGTTTGATTCATGTGGCCAACAAACTCCCGCCAGCTAAAGGCCGGCTTCCATGTTGCGACCCAACGTTGCTTCCGTAAACCCGAATCTGCCCTCTGTCAAGGGCTGCCGGGCGAAGATCCCTAACGAGTGTAATTGCGCAGGTTGATCAGCAGCTCGCATGGATCATCTGCCCTGAGCAACGAGCCCAGGTGCTCCTGCTTGATGAATCGCTGCTCCGCCATGTGGTTAAGGAACTGGAATTTGCTCGCGCGACCGACGATTGGGGCATGACGAATACTTCAGCGGCGGCCAGCCTCGTGGTCTTGCCCCTCACGCTGACCGTGGTCTCCGGCCCGCAAACCAACGGTCAATTCCACCTCTCCTTCCAGGGGCAACCCGGCCGGAGCTACGTGCTGGAAACGTCCACCAACTTGCAGAGCTGGCGCCGGGTGCTGACGAATCTGCCCGTGAATGGTATGTTCGACTTCATCGACACCAACGCCGCCGATCCGCAGCGCTATTATCGGGCAACTCAGTAAAGACAAGATGACCCATTAAGCAAATCCGCGATGCCGTTGGTCCGGCTGGGTGAAATGTCCCGCAGCTTTGCCCACGCGTCGCCCTTCAGATCATGAGCCATCCAGAACCCTCAACCAAAAAGAAAAACCGGGGGCAACCTGCCCCCGGTCGTTTTGATCAGACGCTCGAGGTACACGCCTAGGCTACTTGACAATCAGCCGGTAGAACTTCTGGGTTCCTGTCGGGGACAGCGGGAAAGGCGACAGGTTCGAATTGGTTGCCCACGGACCGCTCAGGCTGGTCGCCTCCAGCAGCGTGCCCTCCGACCATTGCAATTGCGCTTGCCCGCCGGAGGCCCGGGAGAGCTCCAGCGTGACCGCAGGCCCACGGTATTGCAGTTGGGCGCCGTTGACACTGCCATAGCTCTTCCCGGTGACGGGCTCCCAGGTGCCTGCAAGCGACGTGCTGGTGACCACGACGTTGGAGAAGACAACATAATTGTTGCCTTGGACGAAGCTCGTGTCCTGCGTGGGCAGCGCGGTCCGGGTCATGCCATTGAGCGTGAACACGGTTCCGCCGCTGGCCGTGGGCGCCTCCGTGCCGTTACAGGAGAACAGAACGACATTGTAGATGCCATTGGGCAGGCCGAAGGTGAAGTTCTGTGCGGCGTAGGCGCTCGCCGCGCTATCCAGCAGCGGAATCGTCGGGGTGCTGGTCCAATCCCAGCTTCCGCCAGTCACTAGCGTCCACTTGGTTCCAATTATGGTCGTGCCGTCATCCGCGTAGGCGTTTCCGCAGGAATACGTTCCCGGACTCCAACTGCTCGGGCCGGCGACCTGATTCCAGAAGGTTCCGGTTCCGAATCCCGCCACTCCTGGGCCACTGTAATTGCCAACATCATTCCCACCTTCGGTGGAGTGCCACTGGAAGTTCACCGTCACGGGTGCGGTCGGTTGCGGATATACGACTGCGGAGCCGCTGTCCAGGTTGCCAAGCGCATTGATCGCGTGCAGGCTGTAGGAGCCGACATCCGAGGCCTTGAGGTTGGTGAGGGTCAACGAAGTATTTGTCTGGCCCACGATGCTCGTCGGACCGCTCCCCTTATCAACCTGCCACTGATAGCTGATGGGCAGCGTCCCCACAATCGAGACGCTGAACGTCACGGTGCTGCTGCCCGGAAACACGGGCGACGGAGTTGACGTGATGTCCGTGACGATCATTGGCGAACTGGCTGGGTACACCGTCAGGGTGCCTGGTTCGCCAAAGGTCGCGCCGGCACTATTGGTCGCCACCAGGCGGTAGGCGGGTGTCAGGCTGTCCAACCCCGTGGTGTTAATCGCCAGCGTGGCGCTATTGGCTGCCGGGATGTTTGTGAAAACGTCCGTATTACCGCCATCCGTCTGCCACTGATACGTAAACGGTCCCGTGCCGGTCACAGAAGCGCTGGCCGTCACAAGGGTCCCGGCGTACACCGTGCTGCCCGGCGCGAAGGTGGTGGGGCTGACGCTCGGATACCCCGCAAACGCCAGACCAATGACGAAGGTGCCATCGAAATCACCGGTGCTGCCAAACGTCATCGCTCCGCCAGTAGTTGGGATGAGCACAATCTGGCCTCCCGAGTAGGGATTGCCGCTCGTGTTGTTGAGCCTCTCCCAACCGCTGCCCGCAGTGATGCGCCCGAACGTGTAGGCGTATGTCTTGTTGGGGGCCAACGGCACCGCCAAACCCGACCAGCGCAACCAGTCCGAAGTAGTATAGGTGAAGTTGGTTGCCGAAGTGTAAGTCGCATACAGGACCGCCGTGGAACCTGAGACGGTATAAAGGCGGAGCAGATAAGCCTGCCCTGCGCTGGGGAGGCCTCCGGCATTGTCGGCCATGCGGATCGCGAGGGACGTCAGCGTGTACCCATCCGGATTGGTCCCCGTGGTGAAGGTCTGTCCTGGGGGAGTGCCGTTGTCAAAGTAGTAGTTCAAACCATCCGCCGTTCCCGCCGCCGCGACGAATTGCGAGATGTCATCCGCAAAGGACAGTTGCGGGTCGGCGGCTCCGATATCCGTGAGCACTGCGGTTGCGTCGGTGTAGGTCACCGTCAAGATGGCCACCGCGCTGGTGGAGGCGCCATAGGCATTGGTGACGACCACGTTGTACTTGTAAGCGCCGGGCACCCAACCACTCGTGTTCACCAGCAGATTCGAGCTGTCGTTGGAGGGAAGGTTCGTCAAACTTCCGCCAGTGCCGCCGTCGGTCCGCCACTGGTAATGCAGAGGCGTGGCGCCGGTTGCGGGCTCCGAAAGCGTCACCTGCGTTCCGGCAACCGCAGTCCGGCCCGGTGAGAACGCGATGCCGCCGGCGAACGGGTAAGGACTGGGACCCACCCCGATCGGGAGCAAGACCAGGTCGAATGCCGCGTCCGATGTTCCCGTGACGCCAAAGGTAATCGTTCCTCCAACTTGCGGGATCAAGCAAATCTGTCCGCCGGTGTAGAGGTCGCTCGTAGTCGGAGTAGTGGTCATGCCGGCCCAGCCGGTGGTATTGCGACGGAAGGCGTAGGCGTAGGTAGTGTTGGGCTTGAGAACCAGCGGGGTGAATCCGCTCCACGTCAGCCAGTCACCATAAGAGAAAGAGAAACTGGCGTTTGTGTAGTTCGCCAGCAAAGTTGCGTTGTTCCCGCTGACCGAGTAGATCCACAAGTTGTAACCTTGGGCAGTCAGGGTGCTGCCGCTGCCGCCCCCGCCCGTTCCGACCGTCACAGAGGAAAGATAGTAGCCTTGCGTGTTGGTGCCGGTGGTGAACGTTTGTCCGGGAGGCGGGTTGTTGTCGTCGTAGTAGTTCAGGCCGTCTCCACTGCCGCCGCCGTCCAATTGGCTGATGTCATACAGTCCCGGGGTGACGACAGTGCCCACATCTGTGAGCGTGGCGCCGCCTTGCAGGTAAACGGTCAAGAGGGACACGCTGCTGGTGACTGAAAGCGAACCGCTGGTCACCGCAACGGCGAATTGGTGGAGGCCCAATGAGAGTCCCGTGGTGTCCAAAGCCAGCGTCGCGCCGGTGGCGGAAGGAATGTTGGTCAGCGCGCCGCCGCTGCCACCGTCGGTCTGCCACTGGTAGGCGTATGTCGTGCCACCCGCCACGACTGTGCTCAAGGTCACCGCGGTCCCGATTGTTGCCGCGCTCGAGGGTGAGATCGCCGGCGGAGCAATAATCAGCGTCGTGACGGGGGTCAATCCCACCATGAACGCCGCGTCATAGTCATGCGTGCTCTCCGTCACGAGCGCTCCGCCCGCCGTCGAAATCAACACCGCCTCGCCGCCGGCATAAGGGTTGCCACTCGTCGAGCCCAGCCTTTCCCAGCCAGCGCTGGTTCTCCGCAGAGTGTAGGCATATTGCGTGTTGGGAGTCAGGATGGTGCCTACATTGGTGCCCAGATTGGTCCATTGCAGCCAATCATAGTCGGTGAAGACAAAACCGCCCTGAGACTCGAAGGTGGACATCAGGGTCGCGGTGCTGCTGGCGACGGAGTAGAGGCGCAACTCGTAAACCTGCCCCCCGGCGGGAATGCTGCCACTATTGCCGTCCGTCAGGATGTAAACCGAATTCAGGATATATCCGCTGGCATGGCTTCCGGTGGTGAACGTCTGTCCCGGAGGGGTGCTGTTGTCGAAGTAATAATTCATGCCAGTCGGCGTACTGCCGCTGGAGACCCCCAATTGGGATACATCGTCGGTGCCGGGGGTCGGTGCTGTGCCGCCAAAGTCCGCCAGGGTGGCAGACGTCTGCGCGAGGGTCGAGCCGGCCAGGGCCAGCGCGATCCCGGTTGCGAAAGTCACCTGTAATATCTTCTTCATAGGTTGGATTTGTTTGGATTTGCTGTTGATCTTGCTGACGGACGGAAGCACTTCAATAAACCGCGTCGGGTCCAAGCGGGGAGGCCATTGTCAGAATTCAGACTGGCCAGCATAGAATGTCCTCCTCCGTCTTCACTGGGGGCGGTCCGCCCGCCAAAAAGAATCCGCTTAGCACCGCCGCTGCCATTGGCTGCCATCATTCTCAGACGCCATTATGCGGTGCAAGCCCTGGCCCATCAAGTGTTTTCGTGCGTAACAAAACAGGGAGATGACCATTCCCGCTAATGCCTAATCAGCCGAAAGAATCGAATTGTGGTCAAGGAACTGAAACAGCCCGACATAATACTGTTCCACATTCAGGAAGGCGCAGGGCTTCGCATGGATGCCGAGTTGCGCCCACGTAATCACCTCGAAGATCTCCTCCAGGGTTCCCACGCCGTCGGGCAGCGCCACAAAGGCGTGCGCAAGCTCCGCCATCTTCCGCTTCCGCTCGTGCATTGATCCCACGCGGTGCAGCGCCGTCAGCCCGCGGTGGGCAAGTTCTCGGGCCACCAGCCGTTCCGGGATCACGCCAATGACTTTGCCGCCGGCCGCGAGCACACTATCGGCCAGCGCCCCCATCAGGCCGACGTTTCCGCCCCCATACACAAGCGTGATGCCTTCCGCGGCGATCAGGCGGCCGAAGCCTTTGGCGGCTTCACCGTAGGAGCCGCCCTGGCCCGGCCTCGACCCACAATAGACACACAGCGACTTAAGTTTCATTGGCTTTGGACTGAGCGCCAAAGTGAGCAGCCGCCGCCGGAAAGGCAAGCCAGAGCGTGAACGCAAAGGTTAGCGGCGGGAGCCAGCCGCCAAGGACGTTCGGTTTGCATCAGAAGCGGCATCCTCGCGTCCGCTAGAGCAGAAGCTAGCCACTATGGGACTCCGGGCCAAATGTTCCGTCGGCCCGCTTGTGCAGGATCACAAGATTCCCGTCCGGGTCAAGTATCTCCATAGCCCAGCAAACCGAATAGTCGTGAGGCTCGCTCACAACGCGCACTCCTCGCTTCTTCATCTCTTCGTGTGCTGCGTGAATGTCATCAACCGCCAGGGCTATGCGTCCTCCAGCAATCACCTCTGGCAGCTTCTCGCCCCCTTTGAGAGCAAGCGTGATATTCCCGCAATCATACTCCGCCCACTTCCCCTCCTCACTATAAACTTCTTGTGCAAGACCAAGAACGTCGCGGTAGAAACTTGCCGCTCGTGCCAGATCAGACACCAGATACATCACGAAATCAGTACCGCGGATCTTCTTCATTGGTGATGGCGCTTTTGACCACACTCAGCTACCAGGGTTTCATTTTCTTGAGAGACGGCATTGCCTCGTCTTCAGGGACAATCCTGGCTCGCGGCTCCAGTCGCCCACGACCCGCTGGCACTGTCAATCTAATGTAAATTGCATCATTGCCGTCCATCCGTTCAAGCATCTCCTGCCGGAACTGCTCGCTCCCCAGGCACCAGCCACGGCGCAGCGGCTTCAGTTCTTCCTGCGCCTGCCAAGCCGTCTTCTGGCATGCCTCCGCCAGAGTTTTAAGGAAGTCCCGGCGGTCCACATCCTTGATGAAAAGGTCCTCCCGGCGGTCCCCACGATCCATCACGTGATAGATCGCGCCAGGCAACTCCACTCGCATCGCGCGCGGCATGATGCCAGCGTGTCGGGATAACCGCCCCACGTCAAGCAAAGAAAACCATCGAAGATCAACCCCAGACCGCCTCGCTGAGGCGTATCCACTGGGACTAATCTACGGTTTGACACTTGCTTCCGGCATAGAGCGTCCAGGCAATGGCTAGCTGCCGTTTGTTGTTCAGGCACTCCACAAGCCTTGCTTTTGCTTTCGCAGAGGAAAGTGCGGGCAACAGGAGAGAAGCGAGGATTACAATAATCGCGATGACCACCAGAAGTTCCAGCAGGGTGAATCCATCTTCCCCTTCAAGGTTTCTTTTCATGGCAGTTTTGGAGAACGCAAACAGTCACGGCTCACGCCGCCTAACGATCAGCTCACCGATGGCGGCTCCTCCGAGACCCCCGATTTGCCAAGCGGCTCGGCGGGGCCGCCATTAGAAGCGGTTGGTTGGCCCCCGCACTGTACAACCCGTGCCTCACAGTGGCGATCCCAAGAACCGCGAAGAGTCCTGGCGACGAGGCCGATCAGAATCCAGCCGTAACCCACCAGCATGAACATACCCACAATCCTCGATGCGAGGACCTGCCGCTGATTTCCCGAGGCGTCGCCAAATGCGAATAGCCCACCGATACCGACGGCCACACCGCAGCAGCAGATGAGGAAGTGAACCGCAGGCCATCGCCTCACTATCCTCCAGTAAGAACGGCAGACGGAACTGTTACAAGTGGGCGTGTACATACATCGGCCAACGACGAGCGTGAGCGGTGGGAGCCAGCCGCCACTGACGCAGACATTGGAACTGACCTGAACGGCTGGCTCCCATCCGCTCCACGCTTTGGGCGGCGCCATTGGGTGGCTTCTCAATAGCGGGCTTGTCGAGTCGCGGCGCCAGCCAGCGAAGGACGGGCCCCGTCAAGCCCCCTAAGCTCAAGCTCAGACTCATGTGTCCGTGCGGTAACCGCCAGATGTCGGGCTGCCCCCACAATTGCCAGAGTTCCTCGATGGGTTCCGGCGGCGTCAGCAAATCCTGGGTGCCTTCGACCAGCAATATGTTCTTCCTAGGGATGGCGGGCCGTGCCGTGGTCAGATTGAACGGGGTCGTGTCCAACTGTTCCTCCGCCCAGCGCAGCCCCTGCCACGCCTCCCGAACGTCACGCCAGATGATCCGGTCCGCGCACGAGGGATTGCTGCGCACAACGGGCAAGGTCATGACGACCGCCGCCAGGCGCGCCTCGCGGCACACGGTCATTCCCGCCAGCCAGCCACCCATTGAAAGACCCCACAGGGCCACGGCCGGACAACCTTCAGCCAACAGCCACCCGGTCAACGCGCGAATTTCGGATGCCGCCTGCGCTACTGCCTGCGCCATGCGCAAGTAATCCACCGGGCTCACAATCCCAGCCTGCCGCGGATACCGCTGGAAGTGGTAAGGCGCCTCCAACGTCGCAGCATTGAACCCCGCCCGATTGCAGCGGCGGGCGATCAGCGCAAATCCGAACCGATAACCAAGAGAGCCGGCGTTCCCGGCGCCGGCGTTGCCACCATGCAGCAAAACGACCATCGGCCGTTCCTGCCAGCGTCCCGCACACCGATAGAACCGGCCATAAACGATGTTGTTCTCGGCCACCCCGCACGGTCGCGGCGTGGGGAAGCGGAAGTGCAGTCCCGACGGGCTGGGGCTGAATTCTACCCTCGCCGGCTCGCTTTCGGCGGGAATGAAGTCCGGCCCCATGAGGAATTGAAGCGCTTCCTGCAGCCGCAGAGTTCGCCGATCAATGGACGGTCTCCGCCGGCAGCGTTTCTGGATGCGCAACCAGTCAATGAGTTTGGCCAAAGGCGCGTTCATGCCTTCACCGCTTAGCGGCAAGCCGCCCAAAACGATCTGGGGCAGGCACGCCGGGCCAATGACTCAGCAACACCGGAAAGGCGCGACCCGGCGTGGCCTGAGTGTTAGGCTGACGGCTCATCTTCTGAAAGCTCCTGAACGACATCCCAGTTGATAATCTTCATTGCGAACGGCCAAACATCCCTCTGCCCGCGAAACCAGCGAACATAAACAAATAACATACCCAACAGGAAGGAACCGGTCATACCAAAGGCGAACCAAAACCCATTAACAGCGAGCAAAAACAAAATGACGGCAAGAAAAAGAGAGTAGAAGGTATAGCGTCTGGCCCGCAGACGAAAAAACGGAAGGACCTTGTATCCGTGCTTTCGCGCTTCAAGTTGCTGCTTCGCTCGCATCTTATCCGAGAGATTTTTCATAACGCGTGTGGCGGCCTCCCACCTCAGGGCGCTTCTTCGAGCCGCCCGAAATCATATCCCGCGGCTTTCAATTGCGGGAGCAGCACCTCCAATACAGCGGCGGTCGTTCGACCGTGGGTTTGACCATCGTGCAATATCAAAATGCCACCTTTCACGCTGAGCCAGCGCGCGAGGCGAACCAGCCAGCGAGAGTCCGAAATGCAGTGATCCAGGGGAAAGACCGTTCCCGCCACCGCTCGATATCCCCTGCTTCGGGCATAGGCAATCTGCTCTTGGGTGCCAAGGCCGCACGGCGGACGGAAATACCGGGGTTTCTCAAACCGCTCCAGCAACACGGAGCAGGCCTCGAGATCAGCTCGAAATTCGGGAAGGGAGAGCTTCGAACACGCCTTGAATGTCCTCAGATGATTCCCGAGCGAATGCTTGGCGGCAACAATCTCGTCGAGCTGCGATGGCGACTTCACGCAGTCCGCAATGACAAAAAATGTCGCGGGCACATTATGCTTCTTCAGAACACGAAGTATCTCCCTGGTGCTCTCGCTCGGGGCATCATCAATTGTGATAAAAATCTTCTTCTCTTTCGTCGGAACGACGAAGCGGATGTCGGCACGATAAAGCGACAATACCGAGGGGAGCAGGCGCGGAACCGCCGCAAATGAAATGAGCCCCGAAATGACGAGCCAGGCAACGCCAACGAGTAAGCACTTCTTTAGCTTCGCCCCACGCCCGTGCGGAGGCCCCGCGAACCAACGACGTCCAGCATGGAAACAGCACGCACCCGGACCTTTGCCTGCCAGACGGTCTTCGACTCGGAAGAAGAGTGCGTGTTTGCGATTCGTATCATCCCTTTGACAGGGAGCTTCGTCAATGCTCACGCGAACGCCGCCCAACGCGGCGGCTCAGGCATGGCGCGCCTTGCAAGTGCAAGTGCAAGTGCAAGTGCATGCAAGTGCCATGCAAGTGCCAGTCCTCACTATTGACACAAGGACAAGACTTCCTGAGCTTGCGAAGGCGTTTGGGGAGACTCGTTCTGGTCCCCGCGGTTTATGACGTGGCACATTGCCTCAGGAGACTCAATGCGCAACTTGCTCGTCATGGGGATTCCTTATCAGCACGCTCCGGAAGTGTCAATAGTGAGGACTGACACTTGCTACGGGTATTTGCGATCCCGATACCACAGAAATAGACAGCCCGCCCCAGATGCCAAGAAGCCTCCACCGGCTAGTATTTCTAGAACGTCCAACGTGCTTTTCATGCTCCGGTTCCTTAGCTAACGGCGAGGTGAGCGATGGCGGCGGACACCAAGCATCCGAATCTGCAAACGAGCGCCGCCCGCCGCCATTCGCTCCACCGAAAAGTTAGGGCAATTATGGGCGTGCATTTCTATTATCTTCTTTGCCGAACACGACCGAGACTAAAACAGCATCATCTGATTGCCCGAACCTTTTGACGGGCTCAAGTACGAATGGCTCATAGTATGAATCATGCAGATCGATCTCAAGGGAGTGCGCATCGGTCCAGTGGAACATGGGGACGTTGTAACCAGAATAAACGAGATACTTCCTACCGCGCCAGATCGGTGTGCGCCAAACGCGGGCGCCTTTCGATCGGTCACTCGGCACCAAGGAGCGGGGGAAGAGATAGACGTGATACGAAAAACTGTCGATGGCGGCTGCATCCCCACGCAAAACGATTACGTCGTATCGCCCATCCGGGGACGGCGCTCGTAAATCCCAGTCGTACACGGGCCATAAGAACGAGATGGCGCATGCCACGAGGGCAATCCCGACCGCGGCGGCGACGAACACTTTGAGAGCGCGTTTCATTGACCTAACGACCAGGATGAGCCATGAGGAGGAGCGCGTCAACGGCGCCCGAATGCGGTATCAACCTCAACGCGCTCCTCGTCATTGGCTCAATCCTTTGGTTGGCCCGGTTCGAGCCGCCCTTCGCTTACAGGTCCGGCCTTACCCGAGAGGTCGATTAAGACGTAGAACCCCGTTGTCTTTTTCTCACGCCGAGCCAGCGGTTTGAGGTCCACCACGTAGTACCAGGAGGCTGTTTGTTCAAGATGGACGATCTCAAAGCTCCTCACACGCCATGCCGGCTCATCGCCAACGAGCTTTCGCAACTCTGCCCGAGCGACGGTCTCCGCCTTTCCAAAACTCAGAGGTAAAGGTTTTGAGGGGTCCCAAGTGGGAGCGGCCACTACGGCGTCCCTACTTATCCGGGCCACATAGGACGCCCCATCAAGGGAAAAGGTCCACGTGGCGGGAACGTACTTCATCGCTTGTGCATGCACGCCCAGCGTTGCGAGGGCTGCGAGCGAGAGTAGGATCAGTTTTGCTTTCATATTATCAAACGCCTCGATGGCCAACGAATAAGTTGAGCCGAGCGGCCAGTGAGGGTGAAAGTCCTTCCGAGCCAACGAGAGGCTTCGGAGACGGGCCACGCGTATGGCTCCAACGCGTGGTTCTCCGGGCACGGGCCACCGACTCCCGATAACGTGATCTCCAAACCACTAAGCCGCCGCCCACTCATAACTTAAAACCCTGCCAACGGCCCCAGTACTTGCCAGTCCAACTTCGTTGACTGGCAAGTACTGGGGCCGTTGGCCTGACTATGATGTCCCTCCCTCATCGGGTAAAGAATAAATGATCCTGGAGCTAGCCCCGTGCCCGGGGAACCATTGATTAACAGGTTGCTTTGACCTGATAATATGATATTAGCGTGTTTCCAGGTCAAATGGTCCCGGGCCAATATCACGGTCAAACTCATGCCGAAATATTAGCGAATGGATATGGAAGGTCAACCACAAACTCCAAAATTACTGGATCAGGTCCGCAACGTCCTGCGCCTCGAAGTAGTTGATGGTGGACAGTTGATGGTTGATAGCTGAAGTCGTGTGACTGGATTAAAGCGCTACGTCCATTTCCACCAAATGCACTGCCGGGAAGACCTGGCGGAGGGCGAGAAGAAGATCGAAGTCTTCCTGACCGACCTGGCCGTGCGGGGGGCAGGTCGCCGCCTCGACGCAAAACCAGGCGTTTGGGGTAGTTGAGGGTTGAACCTGAATTCCGCAGTTGAACAACCAAGACACGAAGACGCAAAGGCTGGA
>PLZQ01000351.1 GCA_003152225.1 Limisphaerales bacterium
TACAGGCAACTCGCGAAGGCGCCCAGTCGGATAACGCACAAATAGGCTTCGTCTAAAAGTATGGCAAGTGGCAATCCGGAGTGTTCCCAAGGTGAGAAGCCAGCATCCAGCAGCCCGACCAGCTTGGGATTGCGAAGCATGGTGGCAACAGAGTATTCTCCCAGCATTGCCGAGGAAAAGCCACCATCGGCGATTTTGAGTCTATATGAACAATTCATTTTCCCTTGGGACATCCCTTTCCCGGCGAACCTTCCTTGCGATTTCTGGGGCGATTCCCGCTGCCATCGCCAGCCAGCTCTCCATCACTGTCTCGGCGGCTGAGCCGGCCACACTAGAACCTGCGGGAGCAAAGCGGTATCCCATCGGCCTGGAGCTCTACTCAGTGCGAGGCGAATTGGCGCGCGACCTGCCTATGACGCTCAAAACAGTTGCCAAGCTGGGTTACGAAGTGGTCGAGTTCTACTCGCCGTACTTCAAGTGGACGCCGGCTTACACCAAAGACGTCCGCGCGCAAATGGACGATCTTGGCCTGCGCTGTTATTCGACGCACAACGGTTTCGAGTCTTTCACTCCGAGCGAGAACTTGGTCCACGCCATTGAACTGAACCAGATTCTTGGCACCCGTTACATAGTGCTGGCCAGTGCTCCCGGTCGCACCAGCGGAGTTGAAGGGTGGAAGCACCTCTGCGAACAACTCGCGACTGCGGTCGAACAATTGAAGCCGCACGGATTGAGCGCCGGGTACCACAATCACCAGGCTGAGTGGGCCAAATTGGACAACGGCCAGCGCATTATCGAGGTCATCGCTGAAAATACGCCTAAGGAATTCGTGCTGCAGTTGGATGTCGGCACTTGCGAGGAAGCCGGCGCCGACCCAGTCGCCTGGGTCAAAGCCAATCCCGGCCGCATCAAGGTCATGCATCTCAAAGATTGGGCTCCGGGCGGGCGCGGGGAAGAAAAAGGCTATCGCGTCCTGTTCGGCGAGGGCGTGACGCCCTGGAAAGAGCTCCTCGCCGCGGCTGAATCCGTTGGCGGCGTCGAGTATTTTCTAATCGAGCAGGAAGGCAGCCGGTATTCGGAATTCGAAACGGCCAAGCGGTGCCTGGACAATTACAGGGCGATGTTCGGGAAAGCGTGACAGAATTAGCTCTCGCCTCCCATGAATCGGCCCATAACCGCGATTGGAATCTCGCTTATACTCGGTTGTCTGACCCAGGCCCTTATCCTCAACCCTGCCTACGGCGCAGATCGAAAGCCACCGCCGACCCGACTTCCGACCGACCCCGGCACGCCAGCCTTGATTCCCGCAGGGCCAGATGCCGAGGCTCTAGCCAGGGCCGCCCAGAAAAAGGCGGCTTCTGCCAACGATGCGGCCAACAACCCTACCGAAGCCGTGCCAGGGGCGAATCCGCCGCCGAAGGTTGACGGGAACTTCCTCATCGGTCCCAAATATGTGCAGGCGCTGGAGTTGAGTGTTACTCCCGGCGTGCCGCAGGGCAGAGTACAGCAATTCGACATGGATTCAACGGACAGCAAATTCTACCCCGGGATTGCCAGAAATGCTTCCGGAACGGTTGACCCGAACAATCCCAAAACCCTCATCGTGGAAACCCACCCGGTCCCTTATACGCGCACAATCACCGTTTATATTCCCAGCCAATATGTTTCCGGCACGGCGGCGCCTTTCATTGTAACACACGATGGCCCGCGCATGGGCAACCCGGACCTGCGCCTGCCGCACATTCTCGACAACATGATCGCGCAGCACCGCCTCCCTGTGATGCTTGCCATCATGATTGCCAATGGTGGCGGCGACGCCCAAGGCAGCGAGCGCGGTCTGGAATACGACACGATGTCCGAAAAATTCGCGGAATTCATTCAGTCCGAAGTGCTGCCTCTGGTTGAAAAGAATTGCCGAGTGAAGCTGACCAAAGACCCGGAGGGACGCGCGACCATGGGCGGTAGTTCTGGCGGCGCAGCGGCCTTGGAGATGGCGTGGTATCATCCGGATTGGTATCATCGGGTCATCTCCTACTCCGGCACTTTCGTAAACCAACAGTGGCCGTTTAATCCAGAAACACCAGACGGGGCCTGGGATTTCCATGAAAAGTTAATTCCGAAAAGCGCCCCGAAACCCCTTCGCATCTGGCTGGAAGTCGGCGACCGCGACCTGCTGAACCCGAACATGATGCGCGACAACCTGCATGACTGGGTTGCAGCCAACAACCGGATGGCGACCGTGCTGAAGGCGAAGGGCTACCATTACCAATACGTTTTTGCGGTCAATGCGGGACACGTAGACCGGGCCGTTAAGAACCAAACACTCCCGGAAGCCCTCGAATGGGTCTGGCAGGGCTACCCTATCAGCAGGGACGCCACTCCTGCAGCAACAGGGGCAGGCCAAGGGGCGGCCAAATAGCTTCTGATTGCCACCCGTCAGGGTTCAGCGATGCAGCAACGCCTGAGATTTTATGGTTTCATCGGAACCTTGGCGAAGTCCCGGCGGTCTTCGCGGTTTGGTCTTCCCCGTGCGTATGAGAACGAATTAGCGGCAACGTGCCGACACGCCGGATCAATGATGGGTGAACGTGCCCCGCGCCCCCTTGCCAGCTTAAGGCGCTGCAACCAAAATCATTGCCGTTACGCACGGAACCTCGTCGTCATGATACTACAATTCACGGATGAAACTGTTTCTTTCGACCCTGCCCCATAATATCATTGCCTGCTTCAAGGGCAGGATGATCATTTGGCACGTAGTTGCGATCGCCCTCACTTTCATCCTCGTTGCGTCCGGTTTTGACTGGCGCTATTTCCTCTCCACCCGCGATCGAAGTCTTCGTTCTTGGATGTTCCCCGCCGTTCATCTCGGCGGGCTCTTGCCTATAATCCTGCCGCTCGTCCTCGTTGCGCTCGGCAGCCTCATTGGAAGTGCCCGGACCCGTCTGGTCGGCTGGGCTGTCGGTCAGGCTGAAGTTATCGGCGGACTCGTGGCCGCCTCGTATAAAGCGATTACCGGGCGGACCCATCCTCCATATACGGTCGGCGCGGATATGAGCCACATCTTCCTATTCGGCTTCCTGCGCGGCGGGCTCTTCTGGGGGTGGCCATCATCTCATACCACCATCGCGTTCGCCATGGCTGTCACGATATTCACGCTCTTTCCAAAACACAGGTGGGTGGGGTGTGTAGCGATGGCCTACGCTTTCTGTGTCGGCATCGGCGTTTCCATGACTATCCATTGGTTCTCGGATTTCTCGGCCGGAGCGATCATCGGAACCGTCATTGATGTCGTGGTTGGGAAGTGCTTCTTGCTCAGCCAAAACGGCACCATTTCTTCGTTGTAGTACGAACAAAGTAAGCACCCGGTCTGAGGGCCGAAGCGCCCCGTGGTGTCTGGGTGATAATGCACTACAAATATGCCCGGATCCCCAGAGCAACCCGCCGCCCTGCTTTTCCACTCTGCCAGGAGCGATTCGGCCGCGCAGCCCACCTCAGCCAGTGCTCAAGACGCCTATCGAACCAATGATTTCAAAGCGTGCGAGAGGACCGCTTTGACAAACTGGCTGACGTCGGGTTCTTCCGAGGCGCGCGGCCCGGCGACGTTCAGGACAACGATGCCATGTTCCTTGAGAAAGGAGTTGAGTTGGGTTGCCGTTTCTTGGATCCCCGCCGAGGACACGAGCTGAAGCAAGGGTTTTCCGATCACCTTGGCAAACTCGGCCGTCTCCTTGGTCCCGCCGGTCAACTCGGCGCTTTCGGAGAAAACCACGGTGCCCTCGGAATCCCGGACATTCCGCCGCGTTCGGATCGAATAATTGCGGCTGCCAGTTTCGCGGAGCTGAAATTGCGGGGGAATGATCCCGTCCTCCGCCTTGCGGCCTTTTGGGCACCAGCCACCGTGCGGAACGCCATTTGCCAGCGCCCATTCCAAAGCCGCCCGATCTACGCCGGTTTGACCGCCCGCGACTATTTTCAGTGCCGAGTTCATTCCGATGCCTTCCTGACAAGCGCCCTGAACACGCCTTGAATCATCAACTCCTGCGCGGGGATAAGATCAGGATACTTCGGGTTCTCCGCCCTCAAGAAGGGCCTGCCGCCCTTCAAAACAAACGTTTTGAGCGTGCTTTCACCGTCGATGAGCGCGGCAACCACCTGGCCATTGCGGGGATCCGGGCCGTGCTCCAGGACGATCACATCCCCGGCGAGGATATGCCTGCCAATCATCGAATCGCCCGTTACACGCAACGCGAACGAATTGCGCGTCGGCTTGAACCCGAGGCTTTCAACGTCCACTGACACGCAACCCTCGGCATCCTGTTCCCGGGCCTGCGGCAATCCGGCTGGAATCGTACCGAACAGCGGAATGTCCACAATATGGCCCCGCAACTTCGCCAGTGGGGAAGCGACTCGCAACGACCGCGCTTTGCCGGGTTCGGAGGCCAGCACACCCTTATTTCGCAAGAGCCTGACGTGCTCTATTACGGAATTGAGGCTGCGGAATCCAAACTGGTCGGCAATCTCTTGAAAGGTCGGGGTGGCGCCCTCCGTCCGTTGCCATTTCTGGATGAAATCGAGAATCTGCTGCTGTTTGCGCGTCAATCCAATCATACTGTATATCGATACAGTATCATGCGTGTGTTCCCGGTCAATTCTGAAGACGGCAGCGGGGTCAATTACCTCCACTCCCGGCGTCTGGGCCAACTCGGCCACACATGCCCAGATGAGGGTAACCAGACGACCGACGGATTGATCATTACGCAGGTGGAGTCACCGACCAGCAGCACGACGCAGCGACTGAAGGTGGTGCCGACCCAGACGTCGTCGTTGCCGTCAATGGAAACGCCCCACGGCACATTGATCTGGTTGTTGGCGGTGAAGCCTCCCGGCGCGGGTTGCCGAAACGTCAACTTCCACATACGATTCTCGCATCATGGAACAACACCGTCGTTATCCTCTCGGTAATACTATGAGTGACGCCACGCTTGATGGCCGGTTCACTTTCCTCGGCTCGTCACTGGCCATCCAACGGATAGGATACGGCGCGATGCAGTTAGCCGGCCCCGGCGTGTTTGGGCCGCCCAAGGAGCCGGACGTCGCTGTCGCCGTCCTCCGCAAGGCCGTCGCCGCCGGCGTAAACCATATTGACACGGCCGACTTCTACGGCCCGCATATCACCAACCAGATCATCCACCAAGCCTTGCATCCGTATCCCTCGGGACTGGTGATCGTCACCAAGCTGGGGGCCCGCCGCCCGCCTGACGGGTCTTGGCAGCCGGCCATCTCGCCCCAAGACCTGACCGCCGGCGTCCACGACAACCTCCGCAACCTGGGCCTCGATGCGCTCGACATTGTCAACTATCGCGCGATGGGGGCGATCCACGGCCCCAAGGAGGGTTCCATCGCAGAGCAGGTGACGGTGCTGGCGGACCTCAAGCGCAAGGGGCTGATCCGCCACATCGGCCTGAGCAATGTCACCGCCGCCCAGGTGGCCGAGGCGCAGGCGATCACCGACGTCGTGTGCGTGCAGAACAACTACAACCTGGCCCATCGCCACGACGACGCGCTAATTGACGATTTGGCCCGGCAGGGCATCGCCTACGTGCCGTTCTTCCCGCTCGGCGGGTTCACGCCGCTGCAGTCGTCCACTCTGTCGGCCGTCGCGCGCCGTCTCGGAGCCACGCCGATGCAGGTCGCGCTGGCTTGGCTGCTGCACCAGTCGTCCAACATCCTGTTGATCCCCGGCACGTCTTCGGTCGCCCACCTACGGGAGAACCTGGCTGCCGGTCGGTTGACGCTGTCGCCGCAGACCTTGGCCGAATTGGAAGGAATTGCCGCCGCGACGGTGGCGGTAAAGCATTGAAGTGGCTACACCACCTTTGACCAATTCGCGTCATCGTTCAACCGGTAAAAGCATAAGGAGTTATTCATGAATCAGACCGACACCCTTCACGTCGCACAGGAGTTTCTGCGCCGCATGGGCAGTGGCGCCGAATCGGCCGAAATTGCCAAACTATTTAGCGAGAACCTGGAATGGGAAATCGCGGGTGACACCGGCGTTCTGCCCTGGATCGGGCAAAAGTCCGGCCGGACCACTATCACTGATTTCGTCAATGACTCGCGCGCCATGGTCGAGCGGATCAGCTTCGAGGTCCACGACATTCTGGCCGGCGACCATCGGGCCGTGATCCTTGGTTCGCTTGCGTCCAAACTCAGGCGGACCAACAAAATCATGAAAACGGACTTCGCGATCGTGCTCACCGTCGCCAACGGGGAAATTGTGCACTTTCAGATGCTGGAAGACAGTTTCGCCGTCTCCCAGTGGGCACGCGGCTGAGGATGGCGGCGGCGGTGACGCCGAACGTCTGGCTGGGCTGCTTAAATTATGTTGCCGCGAGGCCGCATGAGCGTTTTGACACTACGAGGGCCAAGGAATCCAACTTGCCACCAGTTTTGAGCTCTCTTCGCTTCACTTGTTCAATCCTTCTTCGATGAACCATGCTTCAACTCTCGAGCGCGCCCACGGTGTTTTGCGCAGAAACGTAAGGCTGGACTTTACGCTCGGATTGAATTGAAAACAACGGATCGGGATGCGATGTCCCATCTCAGCCCAACCATGCCGCGCGACCAGTTCTTTAATGATGCGCTCCAGCGTGATGCCGTGCAATGGATCGCGGGGATGTAGAACAGGTGGTGGCATATCGTTCAGCACCAGCGGCGGGAGCCAGCCGCCACTGGGGTTTCAATTGGCACTGAGCGAGACGGCTGGCATCCGTCCGCTGCATGCTTTTGATACTCCCACATGGTAAAACTACTCATCGTCTTCATCACCATGTTTGAGTAGCCGTTTCGATTGTAACGGCCAAGGTGGCACGAAGCCAACCGAACTTTTCTTTCATAAAATCAAAATCAGGGCCGGACATCACGAACCTCGCCTTTCCCTTGATCAAGAAACCGGCACCCATTCCATGCAGGCCCTCAACCTTACTGCTCCCCAATGTAATCAAGACATTCGGATTGTGAGCAATGTTGGCCTCCGTCTTGTGCATATAGCCGGCGGGGATAAACAGCCGTCCATCTTGCGACACTTTGAGGTAGCTATTCCAAGTGTTGACCATGTGGGGTCCATCAGGCCCCAGGGTGGCGATAGCAACAACTCCGTCCTGCTTCATGATTTTCTGTAGCTTGTCCGGGATCATCGTGTATTCCATTTTTGTTTGTGGTGTGAATGCGGCCTAACATTTGGTTCTCAACACAATATCCCTCAGTGCGCCTCGCATCCAGCGCCCTCACTGGTAATGCGGCGGCTTCTGCACGTTGGACTTCATGCGTTCCAGCTCCAGCGTCTGCATGGCGCCGGACTGCCGCTGAGTTTCCTTGCTGAGCCGGTCCAGCAGTTTTCCCTGCTCTATGACCACGCCGTTCAACTGCTCCACCTGATGCTCGAGGTGCGCAAGGTGCGATTCCAGCCTGTCTATGCGCTGGGAGCTTTCGTCTGTCATCCTCGGATTTTGCCTCTGTAACCGCTCAAAGTCGAGCAGTGCACACCAATATAAATTACGACCGCAGATATCCGCCCAAGCGTTGGAAGTTGAGCGGCCAAGTTCATCACCGTGATCAGCGTGAGCACCACCCCAGGGGACACAATCTTCTAATGTTATCTTGTTATTGCCTGTCCCAGGACAGTGCTCGCAGAAGCCCCTGATTTTACAGGGTTTTTCGTTGCTTGCAACGTGCTTTTGATACCTCATTTGATAGCCTCATTGAGGTCGTTTTTGACCCAATCGGACTTCCCTGTGGCTCATCCTGCGCACCTGGCGCCTTCCTCCGGGCATCTGTCTAATGCGCAGCCCGCGCGAGCATTTATTCAAGGTGACGTCAGGGTGGCTCACGAGGACAGGACACGGGGCCTTCCGCCGAACCGCCGTGAATCTATCGAAATCCACACACCCTGAAAGACTGGCGCCCGCCTCAGCTTGATTCGTCTTTTTCATCAGAGATCTCTCCGCGGCGTTCGCCGGTCCGTTAGCGCGATCAACTGCCGAAGGACTGGATCTCTTCCCCACGTCCCTTGAACCGCGTTAACTAACTCAAAAGCATCGTCTCGCTTACGGACCCGAAACTCCTCGAGCACCAGGATCGCCCCCAGAAAGCGATTCCGCATGAATAACGCAAAGACCTCGTCCGCCTCTCGTCTTGAAAGAAGGGGCGGCAGGCTGCCGTCGAACGTCCCCCGCCACACCTTCTCCCAGACAGAATCGCGACCGACCGAGCCAAGGTTCTCCCACTTCTGCTGCAGGCCACTACGGTGGAACGTTTCGATTAGACTTCGCTTGGGACGGGACAGTTTGAGCACGCGCCAGAACAGCTGCAGGTGCTCGTCGAGTGAGAGGATAAATGTCGCGAAACTCGTATCGTCCATAACTTTCCAGGCGCCGCATGGCTCACGTTGGTTTCCCTGCCGCATCCCGTATTCTTTCACGCAAGGGTTGTAGCGTCGAAAGGCAGTTTGAAGAAGTGATTTCCAACTGGATCTCCATTTCTCCGAGGCTTTCCCGAGACGTCCAATGCGCGGGAAAATACCCGGCGCCAGGGCACGTTCTCAATAGTCCCACCGTTGCAGTTGGGAGAATGTCGCGAAACGCGTCAGGGAAACGCTGGCCCGGTAGATGCCGAATGAAGCGCCGAACGTTCCTAAGAGTCCGGCCTGAAAAGCAGCCAGAGCATCATCACAATGTTACGTCGTGCTGCTCGACCCGGCAGTCGGCAGGGTCCGAAAGGTTCGTGCTGCAAACCCGAAGCGCGAACGCAAGAAGCCGTGCGTCTATGTGGGGATGACGGGGCTGGCCGCGCCCGCCGCCGCCGCCACAGACCCGTGGCGGTTTGTGGTGGTCAAGAACCGGGAGATGCTTTCACGGATCGCAGACGCTCTGCCTTATGGGAAGATGATTGGGTCGGCTGCGCTCGGTATTGTCGTGTGCGGTGACCTGGAGGCGGCGCACGACAAGCAGCTCAGTTACCTGCTCCAGGATTGCTCGGCGGCCATCGAGAACCTGCTGCTGTGTGCGCATGTTCTTGGACTGGGGGCCTGCTGGCTGGGGGTCCATCCCAGGGAACAGCGCGTGAAGCATCTGCAAGAAATCTTCGGGCTGAAAGAAGCGGTGATACCGGTGGCCTGCATCGCAATTGGATACCCGGCTGAAACGAAGGAACCGCGCATGAGGTTCAACCCGGCCTACGTGCGATTCGAGAAGTGAAAAAGGCTGTTGGCCCATTTACCCGCTCGCGCCAGAGGGACATCGCCAGCGCTCAGGGGCCACCGTCCCTAAAAAGGCGATTGAGCTGCTCGCCGACCATTGCCGGTCAGCTGGCTCTCATTTTCCGGCTCCGGTCAACCCTGCGGGCAAGTCGGCGCGATTGACGATCCACGGATCGGCCAACAGTTCCTTGACGTTGTTGTTCCGGGCGAGACTCCATCTGCTGTCCCAGCTCATAAAGAACACCGCCTTTGGAAAGTTCTTCTTCACTCCAGCAAGGTATAGACGGTAATCGTAATCCCCTGGTGGATTGCTCGACCCGTGCGGACCATATTCGGTGAAGCCAAACGGCTTCTCAATCTTAGCCACTTCCGCGTAACCCTTGATGTGGTCTGTATCGATGAAGTCGGTGTAGGCATCGAGGCCGACCACGTCCACGTAATGGTCGCCAGCGTAATAGGCGGCGGTCTTGTTCCCGTGATTAGGGCTGTAAACCCATAACAGGTTGTCCAGGCCCTTGGTCTTGGTGAAGTAATCGAACATGTGCCGCCAGACCTTGATGAACGTGTCCGGGTCTTTTGCGCCCCACCAGAACCAACCGCCGTTCATCTCATGAAAAGGCCGCCATAGCACGACGACACCAGCATCCTTTAATTCCTGCAAACCGGCAGCGATGAGGTCGAGTTCCTGCATCCAGCGCGTGTGCGTTTCCCCGTCCGGCGCAAGCAGGTCGTTCAAATCCACGCCCTGGTCCCGCAGACCGCCGCCCTTGGGATTGGCCGGATTGTAAAGGTGGGCGCTAATGGTGACCAAGCCGCCTTCGTTCCAATACTGGATAGCCGCTTGGTTTGGCGCTTTGTAAGTAAGGCTGCCGTTCCCGAAATCGGCATAGTCGGCTCCCACGAGCGCGGGCCACTGGCCGGTCTGCTCGTGAATCTGGTCCGTGAGTCGCAGGGTGGTCGTGCGGCCCGCGCCCGCGAATTGGCCGGACACCAGTCGCTTATCTGCTCGGGCGCTGAGGCTCTGCAAATAATTGAGAATCGCCTTAGCTTTGGCGTTGGCATTCGGGTTGACGGGTTCCAGGGCGCTGGCCGCGACGCACGCGAACAAGACCTGAAAAACAAGCAGCCCGCGAAGAATCGGTTTCATAGGGAATTCGATCAAAGGCAATAGCCGATGTTTACGGCACCTTTTCGTATGCCCGGACGTAATCGACTTCCAGCGCCGCAGGGAACTTCGTCGCCTCGTCCGGCGCTCCCGGCCAGTCGCCGCCCACGGCCAAGTTGACCAGCATATACATCTTGCGATGCGGCATCGACTTCTCCGACCGGAACCGCTCGACCCCATCCACAAACCACACCATGCGCTCCGGCGACCACTCGACGGCAAACTCGTGAAACTCGGCCGAAAAATCCGGTCCCACCCAGGAGCCGCCGTGCGACTTGTGTTCGCGTTGTTCGTCCTGAAAGTGATGCGTCATGTAAAGCTTGTGCGGTTCGTGGCCGAGAATTTCGAGCACGTCGATCTCAGGAGGCCAGCCCAGCGGCTCCGGCAACAGCCAGAACGCAGGCCACATGCCCTTGCCCTTCGGCACCCGGCACCGGATTTCAAACAGGCCATACTGCTGGCTGAACTTGCGATAGGTGCTCATCATTCCGGACGTAAACGATCGCTGCTTACCGCCGTAGAAGGCTTCGCCCTTCTCCGCCCGTATGCGCAGGATGCCGCCTTTGACTTCGAAGGCGTTGTTCACGTATGCCTGTAACTCGTGGTTGCGCTCGTTCCCCCACGGGTCGGTTGGGTTCCACTTGTCCAGGTCGAGCGCCGTGCCATCAAACTCGTCGTGGAATGCCAGTTTCCAGCCCGGTCGATTCAGTGGCCCGCCGCTGCCGTTTGAAACGCAATTCAAGACCATGATCAATGCCAGCCAGAGGAACCAACAGAACGAATTCTTCATGGCCGGTGGAATATCAGCCGCCACAGATTTCCACAAGGCTGGCCATCGACCCGTGCTCTGTCGGACAGGTGCGGAAATGCGCCGTGCTGCGCTTCCTTCTGGGCGCTGCCCGGCTGGGCACTGACGCGCCGACTGGGTGCAAACCCTCCAACCCGGCTAAGGCGGTTTTAGAGGGAAATGTTCGACGCTTGTAAGCCAACGACGTTTCTGCTCCCATAGCCCCATGAAAGCAACCCAGGCTTTTCCCTTCAGGACTGGTTCCCCCACGCAAACGATTCAATGCCGAGCGCTGGACCGTCGCGCCTTCCTGCGCCAATCGCTAACCTGTGCCGGAGGCTTGGCGGTTTGTCTCCCCGCCGTCACATCTGGCCGCGACCAGAGCCGGCCCAAACCTCTTGGGGTGCCTAAAGGCATCCATCCGGGGCGCGTCGTCTGGGTCCACGATCCCGAGGTTACCGATTGGAAAGGCCCCGACGATGGCCACTGGTGGGAGGGCAAGCGGGTGAAGCAGGAGCGCGTGGACGCCATGCTGGCGCGGACGGTCTGCGAATTGACCGGCGAGGCTACGGTGGCGGCGGCATGGTCCAGGCTGTTCCGCCACTTGAACCGAGCGCGGGGCAAAGGTGATGTGGGCTACAGCGCCGGTGAACGAATCGCCATCAAGCCGAATTGGGTCGGCATGATCTTCAGCGAGGGCCACGTCAACCTGGACACCTACGCCTACATCAGTCGGCAGGATTACATGAACACCGCGCCTCAGATGATCCTCGCCGTAGTCAGCCAGCTCGCCAGCGTGGGTGTCGCGCCGCAGAACATCACGGTTTGCGACACTCTTGCCTGTCTGGTCCACGAGTATTATGACCTCCTTCACGGAGCGTTTTCAGCAGTGCGTTACGAGGACTACGCGGGCAAGTTCGANNCGCTGGCCGGTCCAAAAAGGGTATTACGACATCCACCCCAACTGCTTTGCCAAAGACACGGGAATTTACCGTCCGTTGGTGGACCTGATCGGGCATCCCCACCTGGGCGGCAAGACCGTGCTCTACCTGGTGGACGGCTTGTTCTCGGGTGTGCATCCACGCGATCCGGTCCCGCAGCGGATGAAGTCGGCCCCGTTCAACGGCCAGTGGTCCAGTAGCCTCCTGGCGTCGCAAGACCCTTTGGCCATTGATTCGGTCGGGTTCGACTTCCTCTCGACCGAGTGGCCGGACTTCACACGGAAAGGAGGCGTGGACGATTACCTGCACGAGGCTGCACTGGCGAACGATCCGCCGTCCGGGACGTTTTACGACCCGATCCATGTCACGGCTACCAAGCGGCTGCCCAGCCTGGGCGTCCACGAGCACTGGACCGACCCGCAGGAGAGGAAATACTCGCGCAATCTCGGGACCGGCGAGGGCATTGAGCTGGTCAGCGCGAAGCTGGGGTCCGCCAGCAGGAAGTGAGCGCAACCGCAACCGGAGAGCGAATTCGGCAGTTAGCAGCCTTCCTTGGGGGGCCGCGCGGGGCCGCAGTTGACCGTGCGGCCCCCTCGAAGACGCGGGAAGCCATCCTGGCCCCGCCTTCCGACTGGACGGGCCGCTAAGGCTTGCCAGCGAGCCGGAATTCAAAAATAACCTGACCCAAAAGGCCCTCGGGGCACCTGACGACACAATAACGTGGCAAGTCCTTGATTAAACAGAGGTAAGCCAGCATTCAAAGCGCCGTGCAGAGGTTTGACAACGGGGTGCTGCCACGCGCCCCTGCTTGTTGGCCGTCGAACCCATCGGTACATAACAAGGCTTGCGGGTCACCAGATCGGTGCTTTCCGCGCAATCACCGGCCGCGTAAATGTTCGGGTCGGAGCTGCGCATTCCCGTATTCACCTGGATTGCACCGGTCGGACCAATCTGCAAGCCGGCACTGCGGGCCAAGTCCACGTTCGGCTTCACCCCAATCCCCAGCACCACCAGGTCGGCCGGCAGCCTCCCCCGGCTGGTCAGCACGCCCGTGACGCGTCCCTCTCCCTCGAAAGCGGTCACCTTGGTGTCGGTCATGACTGTGACGCCCCGCGCCTCCATGTGCCGCTCGACTAGCCGCGCCATTTCCCAGTCCAGCATGCGCAGGATCTGGGGCAGCATCTCCACGACCGTCACCCGGCAACCACATTCAGCCGGGGCCTCGACAGCTTCTACACCAATTAAGCCGCCTCCGATCATCACCACCTCGCGGGCCTTGGCTTGCGCCACCAACGCTTTGATCCGCTCGGCATCCGCCAGACTGTGCAGCGTGGTTATGCCCTCCAGGGTCACCTTGGGGACGGATGGAACAACCGGCCGCGCTCCCGTCGCCACAACCAATTTGTCGTAATCGAGCCAGAAGTCCTCCGCCGCGCCGTTTCGACGCGCGCGCACGCGCTTTCGGGTGCGATCGATTTCCAGCGCCTCGGTCTCGGTGAGCACCTTGACGTTCTTCACCTTTTGGAAAAAGGCCGGATCACGCAGCACCCCAATCGGCGTGCTCATCAGATCCTTCTGCTCCTTGACCACCCCGGAAACATAATAGGGCAAACCGCAGCCGGCATACGAAATGAACTTCCCTTTTTCCAGCAGAGTAGCTTCGGCTCCCGGATTCAGACGCATGATCTTGGCTGCCGCTTTGGGGCCGGCGGCCACACCTCCGATGACGATAACTTTTAGGGGCATAATTGGAATGTGTTGCCGGCTCAGTCGCGCCCTTTTTGGCCCACGGCAAGAAATATACCGTAGGAGCGCACTTCACCGGTCGGACTCGGTTTGCTCATGGTATGAGCGTCGCTGACAGAAACCCACCTTAACCCGGCATTGGTAAGCCATTCGGCAATCTGTCCGCGTTCAAAGCCGTGGTGAAAGACGTCGTCAGACTGGCCATGGAATGTGTCGTCTTCGCTATCGAGGTCGGCAACCGCCAGCCAGCCGCCGGGTTTAAGGATTTCGGCCAACCGGCTCAAGACCACGGGCACGTCGCGGAGGTGGTGCAGGGTCATCGAACTGACGACCAGGTCAAAGCCGGGCTCCGGAAAGGGCTTGGCCTCCAGATCCCAGTGTCGGGTTTGGGCGTTGCTGATCGCCGCGGCGGCGGCAAGTTTTTGCGTCAGCTTCTCCAACATTCCCGTGGAGGAGTCCAGGGCTACCATCGAGGCGACGCGCGGCTGGAGGTTAAGGGTGAGCAGGCCCGTTCCGGCACCGTAATCGAGCACGCGCCAGCCTGCTTGAAATGGAATGGCGCGACCGATAGCCTCGCCGACCGCGCGGGCTAACTCTACGCGACCAGGGTTGTTGTCCCATTGCGCAGCCGCTTCATCAAAACGCGATGCCATTCTTACGATGGGCAGGGGCCGCCTGTTAGATGGGTTTCCTTCCACCGCTCCCTCAGCGCGGAATGAAGCCGTTGGCGGCATTCGACCGGTAATTGGTAGGGCTGGTCTCCCCTATAGAGCGCGATGGTCTTGCGGATGTTGTCCACGACCACCTGNNCCGGCCATGTGTTGCTCAAACTCCTCGCAGATGGCCGGGTCCACCGTGCCGTCCACGTATTCGTTCAAGGTCGTAAGCAATTCCGCGCACTTCATGCCATGCAATTCCGGTTAAACTGAGCCGCCAACCCGTGTAAAGTTACAGATCGTTAGTGCTTCGCTTAAAGCAGCATTCAATTCCCCAATTCCTCACTGAGGGAATATCCAACCCCGCGCATGGTGCGGATCAGCTTGAGAGAGAAGGGGTCGTCAACTTTGGCCCTGAGGTGGCGGACATACACATCGACAATGTTGGTCAGTCCCTCAAAACTCTCGTCCCACACGTGCTCGACAATCATCGTCCGCGATACCGTACGGCCAGGGTGGGCCGCCAGATACTCCAGCAATGCATATTCTTTCGAGGTTAGCTCGATGCGCTTCCCGGCGCGAGTCACCCGCCGAGTCAGTCGATCCACTTCGAGATCTGCGACCCGCAACACTTGATTGCGGGTCCCTGGCGGCCGGCGGAGGAGCGACTTCACTCGGACGAGAAGCTCGGCGAACGCAAAGGGCTTTGTCAGGTAGTCGTCTGCCCCAGCCTCGAAATTCTCGACTTTGTCGTCGGTGCTATCTCGTGCGGTCACTACCAATACAGGCGCGTTTGCTCCCTTGCGCCTAAGCCGGCGCAGCAATTCCGTCCCGTGCATTCCGGGCAGCATTAAGTCCAGGATGATCAGATCATAGTCCACGCTCGACGCCATTTCCCAACCGATGGTGCCATCGCCCGCGATATCGACTGCGAATCCTTCTGCCCGCAGACCGCGGGCAATGAAACTCGCGATCTTCTTGTCATCCTCGACGATCAATAAGCGCATGTCTCCATGGGAATCTCAGCTATGCTCATGCGTCCTAATAAGACGCCGCTCGGGATCGCCCAGGGTTCGGGTCAACTCCTCCCGGAGCTGCAATCGCGCCCGGAGCAGTCGCACCTTGGTGTTCCCCTCGCTGAGCCCAAGCGCCTCGGCGGCCTCTTTCACGGATAGCCCCTCGACATCCCGCAGCAAGAACACCAGCCGGTGCTTTTCATCCAACTTGCCCAGCGCGTCCTCCAGCAGACGCTGGACTTCATTCTTCCGCACCAGTTCCTCCGGCGACTGCCGCCAATCCGTAATGTACTCCGGATGGGGGATGCTGCCGTAACTGTCCTCTTCCTCGGTCGCTTCCTCCAGGGAGACTGTGACCAACCCCTTTCGCTTGCGGATGACCTTGAGCGCCGCATGACTCGCGATGCGCAGCAGCCACGTTGCGAAACTCGCGTCCCCACGAAAGCCGCCCAGGTTCTCCATCGCGCTCAGGAAGGCTTGCTGCGTCACGTCCTCGGCGTCCTCCTCCTGCCGCAGCATCCGCAGCGCCAGCGAATAAACCCGCTGCTCGTAACGATTGGTCAACGCCTCAAATGCGTCCAAATCGCCCTTCTTGGCGCGTCCCACCAGCTCCATGTTCGGTGTCACAGTAATTATCGGTTCCTTCGTCATTTGTTTAATGGCTTCACTGCGCTAGCGAGGGGTTCCACAAATCCACGTGCGGCGGCGCATACGTCCGCGCGAAAGGTAGCAACTGGCTATGGCCATCCGCAAACGCGTAGTTCGCCTTCGGACGGTGCCGCTTGGAGTCCACGTCCTCTGCGTCGCTGGGGACCATCCAAAAGTGCGGCATTATGTGGTCGGCGCTGCTGTTGTTCTCTGCAAAAAGAATGGTCACCGTCGGCTTGGGCACCTGGCTCGCCCGCCGCCACGTTTGCGGCTTGCCGGAGTAGTCGTCGTCCGGGCCGAGCTCGTAATACACGTTCAGTCCGTAACTCCACGGCTCCGCCTTCTTGTCGCCCGGGCAGTGGTAAACCCCCGTCAGCAGGTTCGTCCACCGTACCGTGCTCGAGCCCAGCAGCGGAGCAATCGTCCGTTCCCACGGCATCAACCCGTTCGCGAACGCCGAATGCTGGCTGCGCGGGAACCCCCTCGGCCAGCACGCGGGCCAGCTTTCGGCCAGCCTCGTTCAACTCGGCGACGCCTTCCGGCTTCAGGTCCTTGTGGCGGCGAAACACGTCCAGCACCGCCACTTCCCGGGCCACCGTGCCGCCGCTTTGTTTGACCATTTTGGAGGCGCACATCTGTTTGCACCCATCAATCGTCAACGCCGGATACTTGGCCAGGGCCACCAGCCGGGTGCTTTCGGGCCGCAACTCCTCGCACAATTCATAAGCCGCTTCCCGGCTCACGGTGCCAAACGGCTTCCCAATGCCGCCGCACGGCACCACGACCACGGTTTCCTTGCCAGAACTCATAGGCCCTTCAAATCCTCCTGCACCTGCGCTTGCATCACCGCGAAATAGGCCGCGGGGCCGAGCAATTTGGGCCGTTCGGCGTCCCAGGCGCTCGGCTCGATCGCCGCCAGCCAGCCCGCCTCGTAAGGTGCCTGGTTTATGCTCTCCGGTGCCATATTCAGCGCCGCGTTGACCTCGACAATCGTGCCACTAATAGGCGCATGAAGATCCACCATCGCCTTGATGGTCTCGATCTCCGCAAACTGGCCCCCGGCCGCCAGCTTGGTGCCCACCGCCTTGACGTTGGCAAAGGCTACATCCCCATTGTGCTGCTGAAGATAGTCCGCCACCCCAACACGAACTCGCGTGCTTCCCGGCTCCGGCAGGACCCACACGCCCTTCGGCGAGTAAAGGCGATCCGTGGCAGCGCGGAACGTGAACTTGTCCGCCGTCATTTCGAGATACTTTGGCATAACCCCTAAGCGAGCAGCTTCTTGATCTCCTCCACCGACGGCACCCGCCCCGCCACCTTGAGCGAGCCGTCAACCACCAGGGCCGGCGTCACCATCACCTGCAACGCCATAATCTGTCTCAGGTCCGTCACCTTGTTGATCTCGTAGGGCACGCCCAGCTCCTTCGCCGCCTGTTCCGTCACGTCATACAACTTGCCGCACTTCGCGCAGCCCATTCCCAAGATTAGCAATTGCTTCATAATCAGATTCCTATTTCGAGCACTTCCGGACCGACTCTACGCACTTGAAAAAGTTCAACACGCACGGAGTCTTGAGCGAATAGAACACCTTTAGTCCCCGTTTCTCATCCTCCACGATTCCGGCGTTCCGGAGCAACGCCAGGTGTTTCGACACCGTTGAAATGTCCAGCCCTGCCGCATCCCGCAGCTCGCAGACGCACCTGGTCTTTCGGGCCAGCTCTTCTACCAGCAGCAGCCGCGTTGGATGTGCCAGCGCTTTCAGCACCCTCGCCTGCGCCTTCAATCGTTCCTGTGTCTTCGTTCTCATGAATTCTTTAGCATACTACATGCATATTTGGCCAAACGGCCACATAGTCAACCCCCAATTTGTGCCTCCTTCTCGCTGCCCTCTGATTACTGTTTACTGGTCACTGATTGCCAGCCCCCGCCTCTTGTCCCCGGAGCCTCTAGCCCTGAGCGCGGGCAGCGCGCCGGAAACTCCCCAACCCTCAAACTTTCAACCCTCAACTCCCTCGCGGCCGGCCCACCGCGCAAGGCGCCCCGCCCACTGATCCCCGCTTACTGATCACTGGCCGCTGAGCTTCCTCACGGCACTTGACGCACAGCCCCGGCCCCCGCCGATCCACGCCGATCCAGCGCCGTCGGCGCCATTCCCCTTGAATTAGCCGCCCGTCGATGGATACTTTCTTCAACGCCAATGCAAGGTCTCGCCCGTTATCTGCAAAAACTGCCCGGCCAAACTCGTGCGGTGGGGGAAACCTGCCTCTACGGCCTAGCGGCAGGCGCCGCGACCGTGGCCTTTCAGATCGGCATGAATTGGCTCTACCGCTTGGGGCTGGTGCGGCTTTCCCACCAGTCGATGACGACCTTCCTCATTGGCAGCTTTGCCGTCATCGTCACCTCCTCGTTGCTGGTGGGCTGGCTGCTGAGCTCCTTCTGCCGCGAGGCCGCCGGCAGCGGCATCCCCCAGCTCAAACTGGCATTCTGGAAGGAGTTCGGCACGGTCCCTTGGCGCGTCGCCTGGGTCAAGTTCGCGGCGGGCATCCTCAGCATCGGCGGTGGTTCGAGCCTCGGACGCGAAGGTCCGAGCGTGCAACTTGCCGGCGCGGTCGCTTCGAACCTTTCCGGCCTTGCCGGAACCGCCAAGCAGAAGCGGCGGGCTGCTGCGGCCGCGGGTGCCTCGGCCGGCCTGGCAGCCGCCTTCAACACTCCCCTGGCGGCCACGACCTTTGTCCTTGAGGAAATCATCGGCGACCTGAATAGCCGGTTGCTGGGAGGCGTCCTGCTGGCTGCCGTGTTGGGCGCCCTGGTCGTCCATGGGGTCATCGGCCGACAACCCTCGTTCACCCTGAAGGAAGTTGACACGCCAACGTGGCTGGGCTACGCGCTCACCCCGGTGGTCGCCGGTCTGGCCAGCGTCGTTGGCGTGTATTTCCAACGGGCTTCGCTCGGCTTGCGCCGCCGGATGAAAAACAGCCGGGTGCCAGCCTGGCTGCTCCCGGCGGCCGGCGCCATCATCACCTGGGCACTCGGCGCGGCGGTCTTTGCCGAGACACACCGTCTCGGCGTCTTCAGCCTTGGCTACGACGATCTGTCCCAGGCGCTGGCCGGCGACCTCGGCTGGCAACTGGCCGCCCTGCTGTTGGGAGCAAAGTTCATCGCCACCTTCAGCTGCTACGGCTTCGGGGGGTGCGGCGGCATCTTCTCGCCCACCTTGTTCTTCGGTGGGATGACCGGCGTAGTAATCGCCGGCTTGGTAAACTTGCAGTGGCCGGTGGCACAGGCGGATGTCGTCACGCTGGCTGTGGTCGGCATGAGCGCTTGCCTGGGCGCGGTGGTCTGGGCCCCGGTAACGGGCATCCTCATCGTGTTCGAAATGACCCACCAGTTTTCACTGGTCCCGGCCCTGATGATCGCCGCGCTGGTCAGCCAGACTGTAAGCCGGAAAATGAACCGCGAGAACTTCTACGACGCCCTGCTCACCCAGGACGGCCACCAGCTCGAACACGTGCGCCCCCCACGCGGCTTGCAAGGCTGGCAGCAGCTCCCCGTCTCAGCCATCGCGAACTTCCGCCCGGTGGTGGCCGGTGATCTGGACCCCGCAGAAATCCGAAAGCTCCTCCAGGCGCACCCTTACCAGCGCTTTCCCGTCGCCAGCGCGGGAAAGTTGGCGGGCATCCTGACCCGGAAAGAAGCTGAGGCCGCCCTAACCGAAAAACGAGCCCCTAGGCTGGAACCAGCCACCACCTGCCTGCCTGGTCAGACAATTCGCCAACTCCAAGCGTTGCTCATTGAATCTTCGACTGGCTTGGTGGTGCTCACGGCTACGGATGGCCACGCCGCCCTGGGAGTGGTGACTCTGCATGACCTATTGCGCGCGGAGGTGGAGAAGGCCAGGACCAGCGAAGAGTGACCCGGCTGCCGGGCGGCGACTCACGTCGCTGAGCGATCCGAGGCTCCGCCTTACCCACGCTCTCTCTGGACTCGACCAGAGCCTCGCCCCGTACCTGCCTGAATAGCCAGGTCCAGAAGCCAATGGCAAAGAGGAGGATCCACAACCCCTGAGCCGTCCCGGCTGTCATTGGACCCCCGGAACACCGCGCAGCCGTTTCATCGCCGGCAGCGCCGCAGCGGCTGCGTCAAAGATCCGGTACGTAGCCAGCTTCACCAGGTCATTGATGAAGAACCACGCCAGTGCGTAGCCCCACACCGCGCCCGCCAAGCCCCAGCCAACCGCCGGCATGGACCAGCCGAACACGGCGATCAACATGGCCAGCACTTGCGTCCTTACCACCGCCGCCGTGGTTCACCGTTTCACGTCATCAGCGCCACCCACGCCAGCAGGCCGACCATGCCGGCTAACGTCACCGGGACACCCAGACGAGCGAAGTCGCGGAAGGAAATATTGACCCCCAGTTCGCGCGCTTGTTGGACGACAATGATGTTGGACACGCTGCCCAGAATGATGAGGCTGCCGCCAAAGCTGTTGGCCAGTGCCAGCACGTAAGCAACCGGCGGATGAGTCACATTGGTCAATTTCACTAACAGCATCACAGCGGCGGAGTTGTTGATCAAATTCGAAAGGGCCGCCGTCACCACGGCGAGGATGGGCAGCGAGTGGAGGTCCAGGCCGATGCGGGCGAGCCACTGCACAGCGTCTTGGCCGGCGCCCGTGGTTTGGAATGCTCCGGTGACCACGAACAATCCCATGAACAACACGAGGATTGGCCAGTCCACCAGGCCCAGCACATCTTCCGTGCGGAACTTCGGGCTGGCGAGATGAATACCAGCCGCAGTCAGCGCGATGATTTCCTTGGGCACGGGCGAAAAAAAGAACGCGATCACCAACACCAGAATGACCAGGCCCTTAATCGTGTGCCACCGATCGAACGGACGGAGAGCATATTTTCCGACGGCAGGCGCTGCCCCGGTGGC
>PLZQ01000100.1 GCA_003152225.1 Limisphaerales bacterium
GACAAGTCGGGACGGAAAGCGAAATCGCCAAACCCGGCGTCCCAATTGGCGACTTTAAAACCGTCGAGCGGGTCCATGTCGAGGTTCACGGTCAGCAGATAACTGCAGCCGTGAGTGCCGTGACGGACGACAGAATCAAGGAAGTAGTCGGCGCGGAACCGCTTGCCAACGAGCCGACCGAACGGGTCAGGGAAGGCAACGAGAACTGTATCGATAGCGCCCGACTTGACCTGGGATTTGAGCTGCGCGTGAGTCATAAGTTCATTCGGCTATGTAAACGTTCTTCAGCTCCGTATATCCTTCCATCGCCGCCATGCCGAGATCGCGGCCGATGCCGCTGGTTTTGAACCCGCCGAAAGGCGCCTCCACATGAACGCTGCTGTGGGAGTTCACGCTGAGCACACCGCTCTGGACAGCGCGGCTTACGCGAAAGGCGCGGCGCAGGTCATTGGTCCAGAGCGAGGCGCTTAGGCCGTAAGGTGATGCGTTCACCTCACGGATCATCTGGGCCTCATCGTCAAAGGGCGTGATAGCGACTACCGGCCCAAAGATCTCCTCGCGCCAGCAGCGGTCTTCCTTCCCGACATCGAGCAGGACTGTCGCGTCCAGGTAATAGCCTTTGTTGCCGGGACGGCCTCCGCCACACGCGAACTTGCTCCCCTGCTTGCGTGCGTCAGCCAGAAACTCTTCGACGGTCGCGCGCTGGCCGGCAGAAACCATCGGGCCAAGCTGCGTCTCGGGTTGGGTGGGATCGCCGACCAACAGCTTCCTGGTGGACTCCACGAATTTACTCACGAATGGCTCGTAGATGCTGCGTTCCATGAAGATCCGGCTACGGGCACAACAATCCTGTCCGGTGTTGGCAAACACGCTCATGGGTGATGTCTCGGCAGCACGCTGCCAATCCGCATCGGCGAACACGATGTTGGGTGATTTGCCACCCAGTTCGAGTGAGATGCGTTTGAGGTCCCGCGACGCGAGTTCCATGATGCGCCGGCCGATTTCCGTGGAGCCGGTAAATGAGATCTTTCGCACCAGCGGGTGGGTGACCAGTGCATCGCCGATGGCTGAACCGCTGCCGGGCAGCACTTGGAGAACTCCGGGAGGCAGACCGGCGGCATGCGCGAGTTCGCCCAAAGCGAGGGCGGTGAGCGGTGAAAGCGAGGCCGGCTTCAGCACGACACAGTTGCCCGCAGCCAGCGCCGGCGCAGCCTTCCAGCACGCAATCGGGAATGGGAAGTTCCAGGGCACGATGCAGGCGACGACACCCATCGGCTCTCGCAATGTGAAATCAAAGCCGCCGCGGGATACCGGGATCGTCTGGCCGCAAAACTTGGTGATCGCACCGGCGTAATACTCGAAGACACGCGCGCCGAGCCCGGCTTCATCACGGGCATCGCCGATTGGCTTGCCGATGTGCAGCGTTTCGAGCTGCGCAATGCGCTCCAAATTCTCCCAGAGCACGCGAGCGACATTAAACAGAATCTCCGTGCGCTTGCCGGGCGCCAGGTCGCGCCAACCGGATTCCCACGCCTGGTGGGCCGATTCGACGGCTGCATTCACGTCCGCGTTATCAGCCGCGGCGACTTCGGCGAAAGCCTCCTCCGTGGCAGGGTTGACCAGTATCGCGCGTCGGCCGGAGGCGGCATCGCGCCAAGCGCCATTGATGAAGAGTTGGGTAGGGAGTTGCATATATTCTCTAGGGCTACATTACCTCAAGATATAACTTGCGGATATCGGCGGTAGTCACAGGCACCACGTTTTTCTTGTGGCAGGGATCGTCCCAAGCTTGGGCTGCCAGGGCATCCAGGTTATCTTCCCGGACACCATGCTCGCGCAACCGGGTGTTGAGTCCGAGGCCCGCAAGGAATCTGGTTATGAACTCGATCGTGGCGTGGTCGGCCTCCTCGTCAGTTGACTTCACGACATCGAGGCCACAAGCGGAACCAACGCGGCGGTAGATGCCTGGCTTTCGCTCCGCGCAAAACTTCATCCCGGCAACCAGGCACAGAGCATTGGCAAGCCCGTGATGCAATCCGCAAATGGTGGAGAGCGGATGTGCCAGCGAGTGGACGATCCCGAGATCCTTCTGAAATGCCACAGCGCCCATCGCGGCAGCGACGAGCATTTTACCGCGCGCGTCCAGGTCACCGCCGTTCCGGAAAGCTCGAGGAAGGGCGTCAACAATGAGGTGGACACCTTCGAGCGCAATGCCGTCGCACATCGGATGAAACATAGGGCAGGTGTAGCTCTCGATGCAGTGGGTTAGAGCGTCAGCCCCAGTGGCTGCAGTAAGCTTCGGCGGCAAGTCCCGTGTCAACACAGGGTCCAGGATCACCTGTTTCGCCAGCAATTCGGGGTGAAAGAGAACCGCCTTGCGCCCCGTGGTTGCGAGCGTAATAACTGAACTCCGCCCCACTTCGCTGCCAGTACCAGCCGTGGTCGGGATCGCTACCAATGGCACTAGAGCGGACCAGTCGGGTTCTGAATAGAAATCGGCTAACTTGAAACCCGGGCGTTTCACCAGGAGCCGTGCGGCCTTGCCCACGTCCAATGGACTTCCCCCGCCGAAGGCGATGACCCCGTCGCACTTGCTGGTCTGGCACGCTTGCGCCGCCTCGATGACGTCCCGCTCGATCGGGTTGGGATGCACTCCCGAGTAGAGGAACCAACGGCTGCCCTTTTCCGCGCCGCCAAGGGTGGTTTCGAGCTGCCGGAAAGCGCTGGTGCCAAGCAGGCCAGCGTCCGTTACAACCAGGGGACGCTCTATCCCAAGCCGCACGAGACGCGCTGGAAGTTCCGCCAGCGCGCCGGGGCCAAAAAGAGTTGAGGTTGGGAAAGAAAAGGACGATAGACTCATAAGCTTAATCGGGTCACAGAATTGCGCATTAAATTTCCGGCCATTGTTGACGACTGGAGATCGTCCAACACCCGGCCTAAGTCAAAACCGATCTGGAGGCAAACAGCGACGATACCGATGACTTTGAGCGGGTTCTGCCTGTTGCCCGAAGGTCGGTATTTCACACTCATATTGCGAAGCATTCTGGCCAGCCAACACGTTGCGTCTAGAAAATTCGAGTCGATTCCTGTCGCTCCCAGATATGAAGTGCCATAGTCCAGAGCGGCGGTGAGACTGAAAGAGCAACCTCGCCCCATCTTGCTCGTTGACAATACGCCGTTCCCGGCTGTCACTTGGGAGACATGAAAGCCTGGCTCATAGATGATTTTAAAGGTGTCGGCGGCCTCCGCCTGGCGGAGGCGCCTAACCCGATTCCGCTGCCGGACGAGGTCATCCTCCAAGTTAATCACGCCGCCCTGAACCCCGCTGATCGCTACCTGGCTGAGAACCTGTATCCTGCAAAGCCTCGGCTGCCCCACATCCTTGGGCGCGACGGCGTGGGCCTGGTGGTGGAGGTGGGCAACGGGGTGACAGGCGTGCACGTGGGAGATCGCCGGGCCATACTGCGCGGCCAGGTCGGCGGCAACCGGTCCGGGACATTTGCCCAGCGCGTCGCGGTGCCCGCGCAGGACCTCGTCGAGATTCCCGCCGGCTGGAGCGAGCCGGAAGCCGCGGGCGCGACGCTGGTTTATCTGACCGCTTATCAAGCCCTCACGATGTGGGGACCGCTTCCGTCGCCGGCGGTAGTTTTGGTAACGGGCGCTTCGGGCGGTGTGGGCGTGGCTGCGGTGCAACTGGCCGTGGCAATGGGGCACAAGGTCCTGTCGCTCTCCCGAAACCCGGAGAAAAGCCGCCGCCTGACGCAACTCGGCGCCTCCGCCACATTCAATCCGGAAGACTCCAGGTGGCGCCAGGCCGCTAAGACTCTGCTTGAGCCGCGCCGGGTGGACCTGGCCATCGACAACATCGGCGGCAAGCTGCTTCCCGAAGTCATTGACACCCTCGGCGAGCAAGGCCGGGTCAGCCTGGTCGGGCGCCTCGCCGGGCCGGTCCCCAGCTTCAACACCGCCACGCTCTTCTTCCGCCGCATCCGCCTCGGGGGAGTCGCCGTCGACGGCTGGACTAATGCCGAGAGCCGCGCCGCCTGGCAGCAAATAGTGGAGTTGCTCGCGCGCGCCGGCGCCCGCCCCCAGGTGGACAAGGTCTTCCCGTTCGACCAACTGCCCCAAGCCTTCGAGCGCCTGGAACGAGGGCCGATGGGCAAAGTGCTGCTGGCGGTGCGGTCATCCAATTCATGAAAACGCCTATTCTCTCCCTCTGTGTCTTCCCGCTTGCCTCAGCGGCGCTCGCCGCGACCGGGCCAACGGGGGCGCAAACGCCCCTCGCCACCCGCTATTCCGCCGGCAAGTCCGAGCCCATCCCGCTGGTTCAATTCGGCGCTCTGGCCGGGAAACAGTATCAGGCCGACGGCTTGTCCGTCATGGAGACCCGGGACGGCCCCCAGCTCCGTTGTGTCTTTCAACGGCTCGAAGGCCAAGTCACGCCTGAAGGGCTCTGGCTCACCTCCACCGCCGAAGGCGCGCGCGGCGAGCGATTCCGCGTTGTGGCCAACACTGTGGGGCGTGGGGGGAACAGTGGTATGAGCCAGCCCCTCACCACAGTGCTGGAGCCGCTCCCGCGCACGGGGAAGGTAGCCATTGCCGACCCAGTCGCTCACTTCATCCGGCCCGGCTTGACTGAGGAATACTCGGTGAGCATGGACGGTGTGCGGCAGGATTTCATCATCGGGCAACGGCCCACCGGTAAAGGCCCACTGCGCGTGGAACTTGACGTGTCCGGCGCGCGGGCCGAGCCGCTAGGCAATGGCGCGCGGCTGGTCCTGGACGGCTCCGGGCGTAGGCTCGCCTACCATCGGTTGCGCGCGGTGGATGCCCGCGGCCAGGAGTTGACGGCCGGCCTGACCGTTGTGGCGGCGACGCGCCTGGCCGTGATGGTGGACGACGCCGAGGCAGCCTACCCGGTGCGGATTGACCCCACCTTCAGTGACGCGAACTGGGTCAGCCTAGGCGGTCTTCCCGGATCAGACGATACGGTAAACGCGGCGGCAGTAGATGGTGCTGGCAACCTCTACATCGCCGGTTACTTCACCATTGTGGGCGATACCATTGCCAACCGGGTTGCCAAATGGAACGGGAACTCGTGGTCGGCTTTGGGGGCGGGGCTGAACTCCAACGTTTGGGCGTTGGCGGTGTCCGGCACGAATCTTTATGCGGGAGGCGAGTTCACTTCAGCAGGCGGTACGCCGGCCAATTTCATCGCCAGGTGGAACGGGAATGCGTGGTCGGCCCTGGCATCAGGGATGGATGGGGTGGTCTATGCGCTGGCGGTGTCCGGCACAACGCTTCATGCGGGAGGCGCCTTCGCCACAGCAGGAGGGACCCCGGCCAGTTGCATTGCCAAATGGAACGGGAGCGCGTGGTCGGCTCTGGGAGCGGGGCTGGGAGGTCAATCCCCCTACCTCAACGCGCTGGCAGTATCCGGCACGGACCTCTATGCGGCAGGCAGTTTCACCACGGCGAGCGGGACCACGGCGACCAACATTGCCAAATGGAGCGGGAGCGCCTGGTCAGCTCTCGGAGCGGGGCTGGACGCCGATGTCTGGGCACTGGCGGTGTCCGGAACGGACGTGTATGCGGGAGGCGACTTCACCACCGCGGGCGGCGTCCCGGCCAATTACATTGCCAAATGGAACGGGAACGGTTGGTCGGCCCTGGGTTCGGGGATGGATGACTCCGTCTATGCGCTGGCGGTGTCCGGCGCGAGCCTCTATGCGGGAGGCAATTTCACCATGGCGGATACGACCACGGTTAATTACATCGCCACGTGGAATGGGAGCGCCTGGTCGGCCTTGGGTTCGGGGATGGATGACTCCGTCTATGCGTTGGCGGTGTCCGGCGCCAACTTGTATGCGGGCGGCGGTTTCCAAGCGGCGGGCGCAACCACACCGAATTACATAGCCAAGTGGAACGGGAATGCGTGGGCGACGCTGGGCGCGGTGTTGAATAGCTACGTCAACGCGCTGGCGGCGTCCGACAGCGACCTGTACGTGGGCGGCAATTTCACGGTGGCGGGCGGGAATCTCGCCTATTACATCGCCAAGTGGAACGGGAGCGTCTGGTCCCCCTTGGGAGTGGGTCTGAACTCCGAGGTCTATGCGCTGGCGGTGTCCGGCACGAACCTCTATGCGGGAGGCACTTTCACCACGGCGGGCGGGAACGCGGCCAATTTTATCGCCAGGTGGAATGGCAACGCGTGGTCACCCGTCGGATCGGGCATGGACGACTCCGTCTTCGCCCTGGCGGTTTCCGGAACGAACGTCTATGCGGCAGGGGCATTCACCAATGCGGGCACGATTACCGCCAACTGCATTGCCAGGTGGGACGGCAGCGCGTGGTCCGCCTTGGGGTCAGGAATGGGCGGGGCATCCCCCGGAGTCTATGCGTTGGCGGTCGCCGGCACCGACCTGTACGCGGGCGGCGGCTTCACCACGGCGGGCGGCGTCAGCGTCAACTATATTGCCAAATGGGACGGCAGCGCTTGGTCCGCCTTGGGCTCGGGCATGGACGACTACATCAACGCCCTGGCGGTGGCCGGCACCAACCTATATGCGGGCGGGGCCTTCACCACGGCGGGCGGCGCGACCGTCAACTACATTGCCAGGTGGGACGGCAGCGCTTGGTCCGGCCTGGGCTCGGGGATGGACGACTACGTCAATGCCCTGGCGGTGTCCGGCACCGACCTGTATGCGGGCGGGGCCTTCACCACAGCGGGCGCGACGGCGGTTAATTCCGTCGCCCGATGGGGTGGGAGCGCGTGGTCGGCCCTGGGATCAGGGCTGAACGGCACCGTCTATGCGCTGGCGGTTTCCGGCGCGAACTTCTACGCGGGAGGCGCCTTCACCACGGCGGGCAACCTGGTGTCCGCCTACGCCGCCAAAGCGAACCTCGGAGCCGCTGGCGGCCAGTTCGGCAGTCTGGCTTATTCGCCGACAACCGGATTCCGTTGCATCTTCAGCAACGCCACTATCGGCCAACCCTACCGCGTCCAAACCTCTCCCTCGCTGGCCGGCAGCAGTTGGACCGACATTACCAACTTCAACTACGTCGGACCCATCGTCATCACCGACACGTCCGCCCCGGCAACGACCAACCGATTCTACCGCGCCGTCACTCCGTGATCACCTTACGATTTTGCACGGGATTACAGCATCCTCATCATAAGAGTAAACCGCGCATAACCGGTGATATCCGTCCGCAATGATGACTTTTCCGTTGGCTGAATCTCGTATCAGAAGCAGAGGGGATAACGCGCGCCCCGACTGGATTCTCTTTCGATCTTTTTGGACATGAGTGTTGGTGGTCCCGAGCAACGGCAAGCCGGACGCCCGGAAAATATCCTTTGCTTTGAACTCCGTCATCCGTGCGCGTTTCAGTTTGTTCATGCAGGCGGCGGCTGTCCGTTCATCGTAAAGCAGGGACAGGTACGAGAGAGCCGCTGGATAGTCCTGGTCTTCTGGTTGCTTCAACCACTTGTAAGCATTCTGTTTCATATCACTTTAACGGCCAACAACTGTGACGGTTTGTCTGCAACTGGCTGAGCCAGTTTGCTCATGGCACATGATTTGTCTCCAGAAGGAGTCGGCTGGCTCCCGCCGCCTCCGCCGCGCGGGTGGACACTCCAAGCATCTCGAGAGTTTTGGTGACCAGCCACGGCTTCACCTGGACACGCACGTTCTGATACACGTTTCTGCAGGCGCGCAGCAAGCGGCTTTCTTGACCTGCCAGCCGGAGGCGGAAAGACCGCTTGAGTTAATTGGGCCTGGAGGCTGACTGCTTCCAAATGGCGCGCAGGACCTTGGCCTGGAACCCGCCGCTGTCGCCGGCCATGTCCACGACGCGAATTTGGTAAAGCCGCCGCCGCGAAATCATGCCGCTCCGGCCCGAGCAGAGCGACGATCCGGTCCATGAGCGGGACGAACAGCGCCTTGACCAGGCTATTGGCCATCGGCGTAGTGATGGGCGCCGGGGTGTAATAGATGCCCTCGTTCTTCACCTGCTCCAGGTGCGTCCGGGGATTCAGCCCTGGTTGTGAGCCGGAGAAGGGTTCGGTTGAGCCGGCCATAACAAGGGGCTAAAATCATGGTTGAATCATTGTTGAGTTTTTATGTTGGGGCGGGAACAAAATGAGGCCGCTTGGGGGAACAAAATGAGACTGGGGTGCCGTCCTCCCTAGGAGCGCAGGA
>PLZQ01000115.1 GCA_003152225.1 Limisphaerales bacterium
TGAAATACGCGACGCAACTCAAGGGCGCCTGCGGATGATGTTGTTGAAACCACGCGGGCGTCTCCGCCGTGTGATGCTTGGCTCGCAACAGGTCATCAACGTTCTTACGGAAGGCAGGATCGGCCAGCACGCGCTCGAGTTGGTCCCGCGAGACCGTCTGCAGGACAACCCAGGGGTTCTGCGTGAGTTCCCACAGCGCAGGATCAAGCTGCCGCCACACTTTGTCGGTAGCATGATTCCACGACCAGCGCATATCCTGGGCCAGCTCCGCCAGCGAGTCGAATCCCTCAACCTCCGTGGGCAGAAGGTTGTATATCGGGTGGCTGACACGTGTTTGTTTGCTCATGGTTGCTCCTCCGAATGTGTTCTTGACTGAATCTGCCAGTGCATCAGTTAGGATTCCCTTCGTTACGCCATTCCTCCTTGGCTCCACTGGCTTTCCCGCAACGGGACTTGTCTTCATGACTTGATGGTCAGCGCTTGTTTTCCAGGTCCGCAACCTTGGCCCGGCAGCGCCGATGACGCTGCGGGCCGCTGAATCGCGTTTGAATCAATCAAATCCGCCATCCTCGGCGGCGACATCGATGCATTGGATCGTTCTTGCCAGTCCCGTCAATGCCTCATCGCCGGTGCGTTCACTGATGATGCTCCAACGTCTCCGGCGTGGTGCGGTCGAGGATTTCTTTGGCACGGGTTGTTTCATCCAGGAAGCCGTGCGCAATCAGCACAAACTTCCCGGTCTTGAGCGCCGCCTCATACCGCAATATGCTGTCCTTGGGGATGCCCAGGCTGTACAACCCGGCCCCAATCGCGCTCAGACCGCCCACCACAATGGCGCCTTCCAGTGCCCCGACGATCCAACTGACCAACGGGCCGGCCACCAGAAGGGGCTCCAAACCGGGAATCCAAAAGAACGCGGAGCCGAACAAAAGTCCCCACAGTCCGCCCCAAAAGGCGCCGGTCTTCCCCCACACTTTCATCCGGTCGCCGGCGTTGTAGTAGCCGACCACATGCTCATCGGTGTGATAATCGCGTCCAACAATCGACAGTTTCTTCATATCGAAACCGGACTGCTGTAGTTCCTTGATAGCCGCCTCGGCAGCCGTGTGCGATGGATAGATCGCCACGATGGAATTGCTCTTGTTCATACTCTTCCTTTCGCCGTTGTGTTCATGCTTTTTTTGCTAAAATCTTCTTTCTCCTCTAGCTAGTGGTGGCCCAACCTGACGCCCGACGGCCTAATCCCTGCAATCCGGGTTAGTTACCGCGTTATCGCCTCGTCTATACTGAGCGCTCGGAGATCCAAAGCCATTGCACATTGCACGAGCGCCGCCCAGCCATCGTGCATTTTGCACATGCGCCTATTCCAAACATTCAACAAATCTCCCCGCGCTGCATGCACTGGCCTTCGGGATCTTGGAACACGTTCGCAAATCCACCCAGCGCAACTGAGGCTGGCATTCCTGCCGCCGAATAACGCAAAAACTGCCAGCAAATCTTAAGCCTATGAAAATGATAACAAGATCAGACTCGGCGCCGCTGACACCGGCGGTTAACGAATGGGACCCCAAATTCCGCCAAGCGCTTTCGCGATTCCGCGCTGCAAGAGCACGATTGCAAGGCCGAATCCGGCAGTTGGGAGCGGGAGTCGGTCGGATCCAAGGCTACCCCGGAAGAAGAGAGCATTCCGGTGCCGAAATCCAACTTGCCGCAGGCAACCACGCGATGCGATAAGAAGTATCCAAACGGATCACGATGCACCAGCGCCAGCAGACCGAAGCCTGCCAGGAGGATAACGCTCCCTTGGGTCCTTTAAAAAGTGCCACTAACCGTATTTCGCGCGACAGTGTCATGGGCCAGGCGAGGTTTGTTAACAGGCCACGCCATAGTAGCGGCGCCACCACCCAGTCGGCCTCGGCACAGCTACCTCAGGTCTTAAGGAATGCCAGCAGGTCGGCGTTGAGTTGGTCTTTGTGTGTGTCAGCGACGCCGTGCGAGGCGCCGGGATAAATCTTCAGCGTGGGGTGCTTGACGAGTTTGGATGAGGCGTGAGCCGAGGCACCGATCGGCACGATTTGGTCGTCGTCGCCGTGAATGATCAGGGTCGGCACGTCGAACTTCTTGAGGTCCTCCGTGAAGTCCGTCTCGGAAAACGCCTTGATGCAGTCGAGTTGGTTCTTGAGACCGTCTTGCATGCCGCGAAACCAGAATGCGTCCCGGACGCCCTAGCTGACCTTCGCGCCCGGTCTGTTGGCGCCAAAGAAAGGCGCCGTAAGGTCCTTGAAGAACTGGGAACGATCGGCGGCGACGCCGGCGCGGATGTCATCAAATTTTTGGAGAGGCAGGCCGGCGGGATTCGCATGCGTCTTAAGCATCAGCGGCGGCACTGCGCTCACCAATACAACTTTGGCGACGCGCTTGGTGCCGTAGCGCCCGATGTAACGCGCGACTTCCCCGCCACCAGCCGAATGGCCGATCAAAGTGGCGCCATGGAGGTCAAGCGTTTCGATGAGCTCCGACAGGTCGTCGGCGTAGGTGTCCATGTCATTGCCATTCCAGGGCTGGCTCGAACGGCCGTGGCCGCGACGATCATGGGCGATGCAGCGGCAGTAGTTGGTCGCCAGAAACACCATCTGGCTTTCCCAGGCATCGGCGCTGAGCGGCCAGCCGTGGCTGAAAACGACTGGTTTTCCTGTGCCCCAGTCCTTGTAATAGATCTGCGTACCATCTTTCGTGTTAAATGTGCTCATTTTGCAATTCTTTCTCTTTATCAGCGGGGATTGCCCACCATTCATTCACATCAGTTCAAACCGAGCGAAGCAGCCTCAGCAGCTCTTTCGCTGCGGGTCCGGAAGAGGCCGGGTTCTGACCGGTCACAAGCTTGCCGTCCACTTCAACATGAGGCGTCCAGTCGGCACCCTTCCTGTATAGACCACCTCGCTCCTTTAGCCGGTCTTCCAACAAGAACGGTACGACCTCGGCCAAACCCACAGCCTTTTCTTCTGCATT
>PLZQ01000032.1 GCA_003152225.1 Limisphaerales bacterium
GCCGTAGGCCAATTCGCCAGGCACAGGGGCCCCTGGCGCAAACCATGTATGTGAACGACTACGCCCAATATACCGGCTGCCTGAGAGTGACCGGCGGCTACTATTATATCTGGCCCTCGCGGCTTCTTTACCTCATGGGCAATAATCGCAAGGCTTTCTGGTGCCCCGCCGCCCTGCGTGAAAGTGCCTGGGACCTCACCAACAACACGACCCTCAAAACTGTTACGGGACTTGACGGCCAGCCTGACAGATACGGGATTACCTCGACAACCCGCTTTTCCTACGGTATCAATGACTGGGGATTGGACCTGAAAAACCGTCCTCAACTTGGTTTGGGCGGTGACATCGACGGCAGTTTTTATCTAGGTCCGGTGAAAGACAGCATGGTCGTCAGCCCCAGCCAGATGATCATGGTCGGGGACGTGCCCGCGCTCAAAGACGCCGCGCTGATTTCTTTCAATGCGAACCTGGATCTAACCGATTCTACGTCCGCTCATACTCAATGGCCATCCAACCGCCACAGTTACCGGACGGACCTGGTCTTCACCGACGGTCACGTCGAGTCGCCAAAGCGAAACGATGTGATAAACCCGACGGCGAACAACCTCTGGCGTAATCGGTGGAACAACGACAATCAGCCTCACAATAGCGTGACTTGGACGGTAAACCCGCTCTGGGCCAATCAGCTTGATGTGTAATCGAGAATATGATGCACCGCTGCAGTCTCACTTGGTCCGGAGTCGCACATTTGTGCATGCTCCTCGCCCTTCTCAATCCACTGCCTGTTTCCGCCGCCGCGCTCCGCCCGCCGGCCGTGCCATTGGTCACTTTCAACCCTTACTTGAGCATCTGGTCCGAGGCGGACCGGTTGACTGACGACGTTACCCGCCATTGGACGCACCGTGAACACCCGCTGGTTAGTTTGATTCGCGTGGACGGTCAGGCCTATCGCCTGATGGGCAGCGAACCCAAAGATGTGCCAGCCATGCCGCAGGCCGGCCTCGAGGTGACGCCGACGCGCAGCATCTACAGCTTCGACGACGGCAAAGTCCAGGTCACCCTCACCTTCATGACACCGGCGCTGCCGCACGATCTGGAGGCGCTGGCGTTGCCACTGAGCTATCTCACCTGGGCGGTGCGCTCAGCGGACGGACGGACGCACATGGTTTCGATATACAACAGCACCAGCTCGTTGTTGGCAGTCAACCAACCGGATGAAATGGTAAACCTGGGGCAGGGAACCGCCGGCCAGCTTACGTTCCTGCGGGCGGGAACGGAGGAGCAAGCGGTTCTGGGCTCCAGCGGCGACGACCATCGGATTAACTGGGGCTATAGCTACGTCGCCGCGCCGACCGCGCACGCGAAAACAGCGATCGGCGGCAGCCGGCAGTTGGCCGTCGGATTTGCCGAACGCGGTGAGTTGCCCGCCCATAATGATACCCGGCTGCCGCGCCCCGCCAACAATGGTGAGCCGGCGATGGCGTTCAGCTTCGACCTTGGCACCGTGAGCGCCAAGCCAGTCACCTGCCAGGTCATCGTTGCTTACGACGAGGTTTATGCGATCAAGTACTTCGGGAAGAAGTTGCGGCCCTATTGGCGGCGAAAGGGCGCAACTCCTGAGGAAATGTTGCAACAGGCCGCGCACGATTATCCTCGGCTGGCCCAGCGCTGCGCGGAGTTTGACGCCGAACTGATGGCGGATGCCGAGAAGGCGGGCGGGCGGCAATACGCGCAGATTTGCGCCTTGGCCTATCGCCAGTGTATCGCCGCTTGCGGCCTCGCCGCCGACGCCAACCAGCAGCCGCTCTTCTTTACCAAAGAAAACACCAGCAATGGCGACATCGCCACCGTGGATGTCTTCTTTCCGATGGACCCGCAGTGGATTCTCTTGAGCCCCACGCTGGCCAAGGCGACGCTCGTGCCCATCCTGACCTATGCTTCCTCGTGGCATTGGAAATTTCCGAATGCGCCGCACGACCTCGGCACTTACCCCATCGCGCGCGGGACCGACGACGGCGGGGAAGGGATGCCGGTCGAGGAGAGCGGCAACATGCTCATTCTCTGCGATGCGGTTGCCCAGGCGGAAGGCAAGGCGGACTTCGTTTCGCCCTGGTGGCCGAAGCTGACCCAGTGGGCGCAATACCTGGAGCGATACGGGCTGGACCCCGAGAACCAGCTTTGCACCGACGACTTCATGGGCCATCTCGCCCACAACGCCAATCTTTCAATCAAAGCTATCCTCGGCCTCGCGGCCTACGGCGACCTGTGCCGGATGCGTGGCGACGCGGCCAACGCGAAGAAATACCAGGGTCTGGCGAAGACCGACGCTGAGCACTGGATGAAAGTCGCGGCCGAAGGCGACCATTATCGCCTGGCGTTCGACAAAACCAACACCTGGAGTCAGAAGTACAATCTCGTTTGGGACCGGATTCTGGGACTGAATATCTTTCCTCCGAGTGTCGCGCGGCAGGAGATCGCCCACTACAAGAAGGTGTTGCAGAAGTATGGCTTGCCGCTCGACTCGCGCACGCATCTGACCAAGACCGATTGGACACTGTGGAGCGCCACGCTCGCTGAGGCCCCGGCGGACTTCGAGGCGCTGATCTCGCCGCTCTGCGACTATCTCAGCCAGACCACCGCGCGCTCGCCTTTCGTGGATTCCTACGTGACTGATGATGTTCGCAGCGATGGCATGCACGCGCGACCGGTGATCGGCGGGGTCTTTATCAAGATGCTCGCCGACCGCGCCCTCTGGCAGAAATGGGCTGGGCGCGACACGGCCAAGGCCGCCGATTGGGCGGCGCTGCCCGAACCGCCCAAGGTCAAGGTCGTCCTGCCGGCGGCAGACCAGGCGTCCGCAACCTGGCACTATACGACCGCCAAGCCGGGAGACGATTGGTTCAAACCCGGCTTCGACTGCGCGTCGTGGCGGCGAGGGCAAAGTGGCTTCGGCACTGCCGGCACTCCCGGCGCGAGAATCGGCACGACCTGGAACACGGGCGACATCTGGTTGCGGCGTGAGTTCGATGTGTCCGCGTGCAACTGGCACGACCTGCAGGCCTGGCTCCATCACGACGAGGATGCTGAGGTCTATCTGAATGGCGTCCTTGCCCTGCACACGACCGGGTTTGTTAGCGGTTATGAAGCGTGGCCCCTGAGCGCCACCGGCAAAGCCACCCTGCGCCCCGGCCAGAACCACATCGCGATCCACTGCCACCAGACGGCCGGCGGGCAGTACATAGATCTGGGGCTCGTGGATGTGCTGGCTGAATGAGCCCCAAGGTCGGTGGAAGTTCGGCTTTCTGGTCTCGGCCTGCCGATTTCGCTGTGTGGTCACTTTATGCCACATGACAGTCGCCAACCCCGGACCTACACTCGCCTCATGTTTCGGCAATCAAATGCGCAGGAAGGTTGCTTGCGCGCAGAAAACCTCAGGTCCACTATGACCTGGAATGTATCAACCACCACAGCATCCCAAATGAAATGAAAACCTCTCTTAACTCCAATCGCGGTTATCTCCCCCATTCCCTGGCCTTGAGCCTGGTCGTTATGTTCGCGTGGTCGGCCCTCGTTGCCGAAGCCGCTGACATTTTCTGGTCGGGCGGCACGGCCAGTTACACCAACGCTGCCGGCTGGGGCGGCACGATTCCCGGGGGTGGCGACCACGCGATTAACAACAGCGGCTCAAACAATGTGGTGCAAATCAACAGCGGCGATCCCGATTGGACGTTGGTTGATCTTATCGCCGGCAACGCGGATAACACCTCGGGTGCTTATGTGCAAAACGGCGCCACCATCAAGGTCGGCAATCCCGGCGGTTGGTTTCGCTTTGGGGTGAACAATGGCTCGTTTGGCATTTATACCCTGAACGGCGGCATCTTGAATAGTATTGACCAACTCCACGTTGGCGAGAACGGCAACGCCGTTTTGAATATCAACGGCGGCACGATCACCAAGAGCGGCGGGCAATTCTCCATCAGCGACACAGGCACGGCGGGCGCGGCGGGGGTGGTCAACCAAACCGGCGGCATCGTGAATTCCACCAGCGAATTCTGGGTTGGCAATAACATAGGCACCGGCACCTTTAACATGAGTGGCGGCTCTTTCACGAACTCCAACTGGTTTGCCGTCGGGCGCTTCGGTGCCACCGGCACGCTGATCATGCGCGGTGGCTCGATCACCAAGATCGGCGGCGGGAATTTTTACATTGGTGAAGGTGCTGGCGTTGGCCAATTCGACTTTAGCGGGGGCACTATCAGCATCAACAGCGAATTCTGGCTGGCCAACAGTGGCACTTCCGTGGCGGTTCAAAACATGAGCGGCACTGCCGCTATGACTGTCGGCAACTGGATTGCGATTGGCCGCAACGGCGGCAATGGCACGTTGAACCTTACCAACGGCACGATCAACAAGATTGGCAGCGGCAACCTGGCCATCGGGGCCGGTGGCGGCGCGGTCGGCGTCGTGAACCAGTATGGCGGAGCAATCATCAACACGGCCAACTCAGGCAGTTTTACCTACCTGAGCGAGAGCGGCGGCAATGGCACCTGGAATCTGAATGGCGGCACCAACGCCGTGGGTGTTCTCCAATTTAACCAGGGTGGCACCGGCGTCGGCCTGCTGAACCTCAACGGCGGCCTGCTCAGTGTGTCCGAGGTGAACTCGGGCGTTGATGGGGCCAACGGGACCTTCAACTTCAACGGGGGAACGCTCCAGGCTGCGCGCGACAATCTGAATTTCTTCCACGGTGTGGGCGTGGCGTATGTCCAGGCTGGGGGCGCGATCATTGACTCCCAGGGATTTACTGTCACCCTGGCGCAGAGTTTGTTTGATAATGGCGGTGGCGGCCTGACCAAGGCCGGAACAGGAACCCTCGCCCTCACCGGAGCCAACAGCTACACCGGCCCCACACTCATCAATGCGGGCACCTTGGCGCTACGCACCGACTCCGGCGCCAGTGGCAACTACACGGTCGCTAGCGGCGCTCAATTGAGCGTTAGTGTCCTGTATTTGAATGCCCAGCTCAACCTGGCAAACATGACCTGCGCAAGTCCGACCAACACGCTTGGTTTTGATTTGGGCGCATTCGGAAATCCTTCAGTAGCCCCGCTGAACGTGACCGGCAACCTCGCCGTGAATGGAACGGTTTCCATCAACGTGGCGGACACCACGCCCCAGATCGGGCAATTTCCCTTGATCAAGTACGGCACCAAGACCGGCGCCGGCAGCTTCGTGCTCGGCTCCCTCCAGGTGGGCGTAGTTGCCACCATTGTGAACAACGCGGGAAATAACTCCATTGATTTGCACATCACCTCGGTAAACCTCCCCCGTTGGGACGGTCTGGCGGGCGGCAATTGGGACATCGGTCTGACGACCAACTGGGTCAACATCGGCGATGGTCTCCCGACCTTCTATGGCCAGGGCAACGCGGTGTTGTTTAACGACAGCGCCCTCGGCACCACGACCGTGAACCTCACTACGAGCCTCACTCCCAGCAGTGTTACCATCAACAACAGCAGCCTGGCCTACACCTTGAATGGCTCGGGCAAAATCAGCGGCAGCGCCGCTTTGACCAAGCAAGGCTCCGGTGTGGCGACGATTGCCAATACGGGCGGCAATGACTACACCGGCCCAACGGCCATCGCGGGCGGTGTTCTTAGCGTAACCAGTCTGGCCAACGGCGGCTCGCCCAGCGCCATCGGGGCCTCTTCAGCCAGCCCCACCAATCTAGTGTTGGCGAATGGAACGTTGAGTTACTCCGGACCGGCCATTTCAATCAATCGTGGGTACTCCGTGCAAAACACCAACAGCTCGATTGATACGGTGAGCAACCTGACCCTGAGTGGATTGGCAACGGCAACGCCGGGCGGCGGATTCATCAAAGCCGGCGACGCCCAACTCACCTATACCACGGCAGGCAGCAATTCCCTTTCCGGCGCGGGCTCGCCAGGTTACCTGGTGCAAGCTGGAACCGTTCTGTTTGACGGCTCCACTGGCGGCCAAACCAATAATATCGGCGGTAATCTTGTCCTGGGGAATGTCCCCAACACAACTGGCACGCTGATCGTGAACAGTAATGTCAATCTGACTGTGGGCTCGTGGTTCATCTTTGGAGATGGAGCCAATTCGGTTGGCACTTGCACGCTCAACGGCGGTACCGTGAACGTCAACAGCGGGAACCTCTTGATGGGCGGGAATCAGGGCACCACGAGCACGTTGAACATCAATAGCGGCGTGTTCAATAAATCCGGCGGCACGATCATTATCGCTCCCGGTGACTGGAACGGAGCTGGCGCGCGCACCGCCACGGTCAACCAGACGGGCGGCACGTTCACTTTCAGTGACGAAATACAAATTGGCCAGGTGGCGCTAGGAACGGGCTTTTACAACCTCCATGGCGGCGTTGTTAATTCCACCGGTTGGTTCGTAATCGGCAGAGCCGGCGGTTCTGGAACCATGATTATGGACGGTGGCATCCTCAATCATACGAGCGACGGACAGCCTGCCTTCATCGTGGGCAGCGGCGCCGGCAACAACGGTCTTGCCAGCGTCGGCATTCTCAACCATAGCGCCGGCACCATCAATTGCACGAGTGAATACTGGGTGGGCGAAAATACCTTGGCCGTGGGCACTAACAACATCAGCGGCTCTGCGGTGGTTAATGTGGACAACTGGGTATCGTTGGGTCGCGGTGGGCAAGCGGTCGTCAACTTCTCCGGCGGCACGTTCAGCAAGACCGGTGGCGGCAACTTCATTATCGGTGACAATGGCAACGCCCTTTTCAACCAGACAGGGGGCGCTTTGACCGTCAACAACGAGTTCTGGATTGGTCAGGCGGGTGGAGGCGTCGGTCAATATGATCTGAGCGCCGGCACGGTATCGGTGAACAATTGGTTGGCAGTTGGTCGCGCGGGCGCTATCGGTGTCCTGAATATCTCCGGGGGTTCATTGACCAAGCTCGGTGACGGTGGCAATCACATCACCATCGGTTCGGGTGGTCCCGGCACGGTCAATCAGACTGGCGGCACGATTACCAGCACGCTGAGCTCCACCTTTATTGGTGAAGGCGGTCAGCCGGGTATCTGGAACATGAATGGCGGTTCGGCTGTTTTGAGCACTGTCTTTCTCCCGATAAACAACGGCGCCAATGGCACGCTGAATCTGAACGGCGGCACCTTCAGCTCGACTGAGGTAACCTCAGGCAATGCGGGTGGCACGGGCGCGTTGAACTTCAATGGCGGCACGCTCGTTGCCGGTGCCAGCACGGCCAACTTCCTGCACGACATCACGTCTGCGAATGTGCTGGATGGCGGCGCCGTGATTGACAGCGGTACGAATGTGATCTCGGTTGCACAGCCGTTGCTTGATGGCGGTGGCGCTGGCGGCTTAACCAAGATCGGCAATGGAACGTTGTATCTGAATGGCGCCAATACCTACACCGGCCCGACGCTGGTGAATGTCGGCACCCTGGGCGGCACGGGAACTATCGCTGGCCCGGTGACCGTCGCGGGCGGAGCGACCCTCGCGCCCGGCGCGTCCATCGGGACGCTCACGGTGAACAATAGCGTGACGCTGGGCGGGACGACCGCGATGGAAATCTCCAAGGACGGCGGGGTGATTGCTAGCGATCTGCTCGCGGTTTCGGGCAACGTCGCTTTCGGCGGCACGTTGACCGTTGTGCTGACCGGCACCAACGCGCTGGCCTTCAACGACACGTTCAATCTGTTTGATTGGGGCGCGCGGAGCGGTTCCTTTGTGGCCACAAGCCTGCCTGCCGGTTACTTGTGGGACACCAGCCAGTTGAACGTCAACGGCACGGTTCGCGTGATCGGTGTGAGGCCGCCCAAGGTCAACCCGCCCACCGTTGCGGGTGGCAATCTGGTCCTGACGGGCGTGGGCGGCCCGGCGGGGAGCAGCTACACCTGGTTGACTTCAACCAACGTCGCCGCGCCGCTCGCAAATTGGACGACAAACACCTCGGGTGTCTTCGATGGCAGCGGTGGTTTCTCCAACGCGTTTCCAATCAACGCCAGTGAGCGGGTCCGGCTCTTCCGCCTGAAGACTCCATAAAGCATCACGAATCGGTGGGATTTGTCAAGGGGGCGACTCCTCGGAGTCGCCCCTTTCTTTTAAGAGTTTAGAGCCGTGAAATCGCTACCAAGCGAATGCTCAAACAAAGGCACGTTCTGGTTCTTGCGCTGGTGTTGAGCGTTGTTTCCCCTGCCGACGCCTGGCAAATGAAACAGGCGCCCTCGATGACCCCATGGGCCAGCCAGGTGGATACGAACAGCCCGCTGCCGGAATACCCGCGGCACGCTGGCTGGCCACGCCACCGGCGGTGCCGGCGGGCTTGAGCGCCGCGGCGGGAAACCGGCGGGTGCAGTTATCCTGGACCTGGACCGCCGGAGCTGAGGAAGCGGGTGGCGAGGATGGCGCGAGCGGTGGCCGCACGTTACGAGGCCGCTGGTATATGAAATCCGAAGTCCAAAGTCCGAAACAACTCCGAATGGCCGCAAGAAAGCGCAAGATGACGAAAGGGACCCGGGCGCGGGGGCCCGCTCATTCCGTTCAACTTCCTTCAGGCCGCGCGTTTCCCTCGCCCAAGCAACCAGAATAGAATCCCGCCTGCGCTCAACAACGCCCAGGTGGACGGCTCGGGCACTGCTCCAGCAAAGATGGGAGTGTTCGGGCGTGCCGTCCAGATTCATATCAATCTGGCGGAAGTCGTAACCCGGAAACCCCGCGTAGTGGATTGGCGGGTCGAACTGATAATACCGGAGAGTGCCTTGAGCACCCGCCGTCGCTTGCATGACAGCAAGCATGAGCGCGAAGCCCGTGCCGCGCGCCTGTACATGGCGAATTGCCATTTAAGCAGCGATTGGCAGTTCAAACAATCC
>PLZQ01000130.1 GCA_003152225.1 Limisphaerales bacterium
GTAACAGAACTTTTGGCGCAATTCGACAGGCAATATTTTTTGAAATACCTCTTGCGCGGGGAACTGCGCTTGATATATTCCGCGTTCCGTTTCCCGAAGACCGGGAACGGAAAGTTTTAACAAAACCATTAACAGACAATTGTTCTTTGTATGGCTGCACAACGTATTCGCATCCGACTGAAGGCGTATGACCATCGGGTCATCGACCAATCCGCCCGCGACATAGCGGACACCGTCAAACGCACGGGGGCCCGCGTCGCCGGCCCCATCCCGCTGCCGACCCGCGTCGAGCGGTTTACCGTGCTACGGTCGCCGCACTGTGACAAGAAGTCCCAGGAGACGTTCGAGCAGCGCACGCACAAACGGCTGATCGACATCATCGAGCCGACCGCCAAGACCGTGGACGAGTTGAAGAAGCTCAACCTGCCGGCGGGCGTGGACATTACCATTAAAATTTAACTCCCTTACACGCCATGCCACTCGGATTACTAGGTAAGAAATTGGGCCAGACGCGCGTCTATGACGCGAAAGGGGTGATCACCCCGGTGACCATTGTGCTCGCCGGCCCGAACCGCGTGCTGCAGTGCAAGACGCAGCAGAGCGACGGCTATAACGCGGTGCAGCTTGGTTTCGGCGACCAGAAGGAACAGCGGCTCACCAAGCCGTTGCTGGGCCACATCAAGAAGTTTAACGGCGTGGCCGTTAAGCGCATCCTCGAGTTTCGCAACTTCACGAAGGAAGTGAAGCCTGGCGACGTGGTCGGCCCGGCACTCTTTGCCCCGGGCGATTTCGTGGACGCTATCGGCTTCACCAAGGGGCGCGGGTTCGAGGGCGTAGTCGCCCGCCATGCGTTCCGCGGCGGCGACTCGACGCACGGCGCGAAGGGCTGGCATCGGCGCTCGGGCGCCATTGGCCAACGCTTGTTCCCAGGCACGGTCATGCGCGGGATGAAGATGCCCGGCCATCTGGGCCAGGTACGCCGCACCGCCCAAAACCTCCTGGTCGTCCAGGTCCGTGAGGCGGAGAACGTTATATTGATCCGAGGCGCTATTCCGGGTTCGAACGGCGATTATGTCGTCATCCGTGAATCCAAGAAACGCCCCAAGGGCTGGTTGCCGCATGCGCTACGGCCGGAGAATATCAAGAAGAGCGAAGGCAAGAAGAAGAAGTAGAGCACTGCCATGAAGCTTACGATTAAAGACATCAAAGGAAAAGACCAGGGCGAGCTGGAAGTGAAGTTCCCGCTCATCGAGAACGGCAAGGGCACCCAGGCCGTTCACGACACCGTCGTGGCCTACCAGGCCGCCCAGCGTATGGGCACGGCCTGCACCAAGAATGTCGGCGACGTCGCCGGCACCAACAAGAAGCCGTGGCGACAGAAGGGCACAGGCCGCGCCCGTGCCGGTTCGTTCCAGTCACCACTGTGGCGGGGCGGCGGTGTGGTCTTCGGACCCAAGCCGCGGGACTTCACCAAGAAGATATCGCGCAACACCAGACAGCTTGCCTTGCGCAAGGCGATGTCCGAGCGGCTGCGCGCGGGAGACGTGGTAGTGGTCGATGACCTGAAACTCGGCTCCGGCAAGACCAAGGAGATGGTCGGTGTGCTGAAGGCGCTGGAGTTGAAAGGCACTGCGCTGATCGTGGCGCCAGCGGACAAGAATCTGACGCTGGCCACGCGCAACGTGGCGGACGTGATGCTGACGACGAGCGATGTGCTGAACACCTACGACGTGCTGCGCCCGGACAAGCTGGTGTTCACCAAGAATGCCTTCGAGCAACTCGAAGCGCGCCTAGGCAAGGAATAGCATGAACTCTTTTGAAATCATCCGGACCGTGCGTTTGACCGAAAAGGGCACGCGTCAGAGCGAGAAGTTTAATCAATACACCGTCATGGCCGACCCGCGGGCGAACAAGACCCAGATCCGCGCGGCGGTGCAGGACCTCTTCAAAGTCAAAGTCGTCAAGGTGAACACCCTGAACGTGCGCGGCAAGTTCCGCCGTCAGCGCACCAAACAGGCTGGCCAGTCGCCCGATTGGAAGAAGGCCATCGTGACCTTGAAGGACGGCGACAAGATCGAGCTCACCTAACCGCTCGGGCTCTCAGGCCGGTGTCATATCCTGAACCGGCAGGGGTTAGCGCGGACTTCAATGTCTGCGCTGGGCTGTTGTTTTTCCGTGATTGTGTTTTCCTGATCGGGCGGTCTGCTCGATTTTTAGCCCCATATTCGTTCCAAAGTGCATGGACGAATTGGGCAACACGCCCGCAGCACGCTTCCCTTGGACACGGTGGTTGGCTTCATTGCTGGACTTAGTCGGCACGATCGAGGTTAATTGCGTCCATGAACAACAGTGGATCTCAGACGCGCCTTTGGTCTTCGCTGCCCCTATTATTCTGCATTCTCTTGTCCCCCCAGGCAGTGGTCAGGGCCGCCGAGGACGCCCAACTCGCGCAACATCAGCGGGCAGATTGGCTCAAGGAGGCGAAATGGGGCGTGTTCATGCACTACATGGCGGACACCGTGTTTAAGGGCGATCAAATTACCGTCGAGAAGTGGAATGAGGCCGTGGACGCATTTGACGTCAATGGCCTGGCAGAACAGTTGGCCTCCGCGCGCGCGGGCTATTTTGTGCTGACGCTCGGTCAGAACTCCGGGTTCTATTGTTCGCCCAACCAGACCTATGACAAGCTCACGGGTATTACGCCGAGCAAGTGTGCCCGGCGCGACCTCGTGTCCGACCTGTCGGCAGCGCTGCGCGTGAAGCACATCCGGCTGATGGTCTATCTGCCTGCGGGTGCGCCCGACCGTGACCGGGAAGCGATGAAGGCATTGGAGTGGAAGGCCGGACAGTTTCCCTTGTGGACCTACGAGAACGGCAAACCGAAGGGGCGGGACGATCGGCTGGTGGCGTTCCAGAAGAAATGGGAATCGGTCATCGCGGAATGGTCCAAACGGTGGGGCCGGGGGGTCTCCGGGTGGTGGTTCGACGGCTGCTATTATCCGGACGCCATGTACCGCCACCCCGAGGCGCCCAATTTCGCGAGCTTCGCCGCAGCGGCGCGTGCTGGTAATCCCGACAGCATCGTCGCTTTCAATCCAGGCGTCCTGAACCCAATCATCACCCTGACCCCCGAGGAGGACTACACCGCCGGGGAAATCAATGACCCCGGCAAAGTAGTGTGCTCCGGGCGGTGGGTGGGCAAGGCCCAGTTCCAAATGCTGAGTTTTCTCGGTCCCTCATGGTGCCAGAAGCCGCCCCGCTTCAAAGCGGATCAGGTCGTGGCCTTTACGCAAGGCATCACGGCCAAGGATGGCGCGGTGACTTGGGACGTCCCGCCGGCCGGCGCAAATGGACACATCCCGGACGAATTCTTGGCACAACTTAGAGCGATTGGTGAATCGGCAAAGTGAGGGACAATAGGGCTCACATCGTTTTCGCTAGACCAGGATGTCCGAGGCTGATCTGGTGAAGTGGGTTTAGCATTTCATGCCGGGGCGGCATATACTAGGGTCTGGGCATGGTCCGACTGCTCGAAAGACTTGAAAGGCGTTCGCAACCCTTCCTTATTCTCGTGGGGTTGGCAGTCCTGGTGGTGATCGGCCTCATCGATTACCTGACGGGGTTTGAGATGGTCTTCTCCGTGTTCTACCTGCTGGAGGTTGGCTTGGCGGCCTAGTTCGTTGGGCGGGGCTTCGGCTTGTTGATGTCCGTGTTGAGTGTCCTCGTCTGGATTGGCGGCGACTTGGCAGCCGGCGCTCGCTATTCGAATCCCCTTATCCCGGCTTGGAATGCGCTTATTCTGATGGTGTTCTACTTCACTGTGGTCTGGCTGCTGACGAACCTGCGCGCGCTCCACCGGGAGCTGGAGACCAGAGTCCGCCAACGGACCCAGGCCTTGACCTGGGAGATGGCCGAACGCCAGCGGTTGGAGGAGGAGATCCTGAAGGTCAGCGAGCGGGAGCAACGCCGGATTGGCCACGAGCTGCATGACAGCTTGTGTCAGCACCTGACGGGCACGGCGCTGGCAGGTCAGGTGCTGGGGGAACGCCTGGCAGCCAAGTCGTTGCCCGAAGCCGCCGACGCGGGCAAAGTGGTTGAGCTGGTGGAAGAGGGCATCACGCTGGCGCGCAACCTGGCGCGGGGGCTTTACCCGATGGAGATGGAAGCCGAAGGCCTGATGGCCGCTTTCCAGGACCTGGCAGACCACATTACCAAAGGAGCCCGGGTCCGCTGTGTTTTTGAGTGTGAGGCACCGGTATTGGTGCACGACGATGCGGCGGCGACGCATCTTTATCGCATCGCACAGGAAACAATCCACAATGCCATCCAGCACGGCAAACCGAAGCGGATCGGCATCACCATGGCGGATCAAAATGGCCGGGTGACGCTAACGGTGGAAGATGACGGCATCGGGGTGCCGGAGACGTCGCAGAAGAGCGGCGGGCTGGGCATTCGGATCATGGCGCACCGGGCCGCGATGATCGGCGGCTCGCTTGCGGTTGAACCGGCTCCAACGGGCGGCACCATTGTGACCTGTTCGATCCCCAAAGCCGCCGCAATCTCAGGGCCACAACCATCAGTACCTCCATGACCTCGACCACTGCCAGCCAATCCAAGAGCGTTTTTCTTGTGGACGACCACCCGCTGGTGCGGGAATGGTTGACCAACCTGATCAATCAACAGTCGGGCCTGCGGGTCTGTGGCGAAGCCAAGAGCGGGCCGCAGGCGCGGGAGCGGATTCTTGCGCTAAAGCCTGATGTCGCCGTCGTGGACATTGCCCTCAAAGACTCTTCGGGCATCGAGCTGATCAAAGACCTCAAGCAAAGCTGTCCGCAGGTGGCGGTGTTGGTCCTCTCGATGCATGAAGAAGCGCATTACGCGGAGCGTGCTTTGCGAGCGGGCGCGCGTGGTTACCTGATGAAGCGCGAGACGACCCGGAAGGTGATCACGGCTATTCGCCAGGTCCTGGAAGGCAAGCTTTGTATTAGCGAAGGCGTTGCTGCGGCGATGGCCACGCAATTCGTTGAGGGCAAGACGCTCTCGACCTGCTCTCCGGTCGAGCAGCTCAGCGACCGCGAGTTGGAAGTCTTTGAGTGGCTGGGCCAGGGACGCACGACGCGCCAGATAGCCGAAACGCTCCGGGTCAGCGTGAAGACCGTCCAGGCCTACTGCGCGAGGATCAAGGAGAAGCTGAACCTCGCCAGCGCAACCGAGCTCCTGCGAGAAGCGGTCCGATGGCACGAACGCGCGCACGAAGGCTAACCAGGGGGCTTCTCAAGGTCTTCGGCGCGATCAGGTGGTCAAATCCGAAGGCCGAGATCCGAAGGCCGAAAGAAATCCGAAGCCCGAAGTCCGAAGCAAACAGTCCCTTCGTGGGCACAGCGACAGAATTACCCGCAAGGCCTTTGCTTGCCAGCCTCAGCGCACAAAATTGCGCCGCTGCAGGATTGGCGCATGGCCATTTCGGATTTCGGGATTCGGGCTTCTCCCGCCACGTGATTGCCGATTGGCGGCGTTCAGGAAGCAATGCGCTCGTGTAGTACCGCGCCCTACAAGAGAATTAGGCCCCGCCCAATAGACATCTAAGCAACCCTCGCTATGTTGGGTCAATCAAACCTAAGAGCTAATGAAGGGCCTTATAGGGTCAATACGGATGCACGGTGGCGTTTGGGCGGCGATGTTTCTGGTGGGGCTGGCTNNGAAGATCGTTGTCCACGAGTTCCCGAATCCGACGCTGTCCCTTTCCAGCAGCAAGATTAATGTCGATAACCACCCCAGCTCCACGTCCGACGGCAACGGCGTGTGGGACCGGAGTTACGACACGATCTTCGCCATCAACCAGCTCTTCGAGATCGGGGGCAAGCGGCGCAGCCGGAAGGCCTCCGCCCAGGCGGGATTCGAAGGGGCCAAGGCCCAGCTCTTTGACGCCCGGCGTACGCTGGACCTGGCGGTCGCCAGAGCGTACGTCGNNTGCGGGAGGAGGCCAGGATTGCCGAGGTGCGGCTCCAGGCGGGGGAGATTTCCAACTCGGACAAGAGCCAGATCGAGATCACCGCCGAGCAGTTCGAGCTGAATGCTCAATCCGCCAAGTCGGCTGCCGCCCAGGCGCGCGTCGCTCTCGAAGTCCTGCTGGGCGTGCCGCATCCGAACGGCGGCTGCGAGCTGAGCGACCGGCTGGAAACGCTTTGCGTGACGACCACGCCGCTGAACACCAATTCCGTCGGCACCTGGCGGCCGGATGTCATCGCTGCCGAAGCGGTCCTGCGCAAAGTCGAAGCCGACTTGCGCGTCCAGAAAGCCAATCGCATCCCGGACCCCAAAGTCCTGGCGCAATACGAGCATGAGCCACCCGATGCGCCTAATACCGTCGGCTTCGGCGTCAGCTTCCCGGTGCCGCTCTGGAATCGGAACCGGGGCAATATTCTCGCCGCCGAGGCGGCGCGGGAGCAGGGCCGCCTGGCATTCGAAAAGGCCAAAGCCGAGGCGGTGGCGGATATTGCGGTCTCCCGCCTTGCCTACGAGGATGCCCTGAAGCGGTGGCGCAGTTATCGCGACAGCATCCGTCCCAAGTCCGAGCAAATCCGCCACACGATGGCCTATGCTTATCAGAAAGGCGGCGCGTCACTGCTGGACCTTTTGGTGGCGGAGCGCAACGACAACGACATCCGGCTCGCCTCCGCCCAAGCCGCGAGCGACATCGCCTCCGCCGGCGCCGCGTTCAAGGCCGCCACCCAGGAGATCCAACCATCGCAGGTGAAACAATGAGCTTCCCATTTCAAAGCCGTTCCGGCGCAAGCAAGAGTCTGATTCTAGGCGCCTGTTTTCCGAGCCCTGGGTGCATGTTAGCGCTGCCGCCACGGCCCAGGAGCGCAGCCTTTAGGCTGCAGAAACCCGGGATTACTTTGCGGTGTCGGCAAATCCCAACGCTCGCCTCGTATTTCACGTTCCTGCAGCCTAAAGGCCGCGCTCCTATCCGATCGTCCGGAGCCCGCGTTCTACGGTGGAAGTATCAAGACGCACCTGACGGAGCTCAGACCCTTGCAGTTTCCTGGCTCAGTTCCAGCTTCCGAGTGCCAATCACGTTCTTCGCCCTATTGGTCCTGCTGACCGGCTGCAATCCGGCTAAGGAGGCCGCGGATGCCCCCGAAGCCAAAGTCAACGGCGATGCCGTGATCATGGCCACCAACTCGCCGCAGTTGGCCGCGTTGACCGTCGAGCCGGTCGGGGCCGAGCAGCCGGCGTTCGTTCCCCTGACCGGGCGGCTGGTGTGGGATGAGGACGCGACGGTGCGAGTGTTCACGCCCTTTGCCGGCATCGTGCGGAAGCTCTTCGTGGAGGTAAGCCAGCCCGTTACCAAAGGCATGCCACTGGCCGAGGTTCAGTCCCCGGATTTTGGCCAGGCCCAGTCCGACGCGCGCAAAGCCGCCAGCGATCTTCGGCGCGCCGACCAAAACCTTACCCGCCTGCGCGATCTCTTCGAGCACGGCGCCGCGCCCAGGAAAGACCTGGAATCCGCGGAGGCGGATTACGCCAGCGCCCAGGCCGAGAAGGACCGTGCGGAGGCGCGGCTGGCGATCTACGGCATGACAGCGACCTCGACCAACCAGGATTTCCTGCTGCCCAGCCCGTTGGCGGGCGTCCTGGTGGAACGAAACGTCACGCCCGGCCAGGAAATCCGGCCCGACCAGATGCTAGCCAACATGCCGCAGTTCACCGCGCCGCTGTTCGTGGTGACAGAGCCCACCAAGCTTTGGGTATGGCTGGACGTGACGGAGATGCACCTGCCGCTGGTGCATAAAGGGACGGAGCTCACGATCCGCTCCAAGGCATTTCCCGGGCAGACATTCCGCGGGCGGCTGGATTTGATTGGGGACTCTCTCGACGCCACGACGCGCACGGTGCGGGCACGCGGCTCTGTGGAAAACGCGTCGAAGCTTCTGAAGTCCGAACTCTACGTGACGGTGGAAGTCCCGGATGCCGTCCCCATGAGCTTGCAGGTGCCCTCGAAGGCGGTCTTTCTCCGCGAGAACCAGTATTACCTCTTCCTCGAAATCGGCCCCGGCCAATTCCAGCGTCACGCGGTCAAGGTCGGCTCGGAACGCGACGGCAAAGTCGCGATTCTCGAAGGCCTTAACACTGGCCAGCGGGTGGTCACCGAGGGTTGCCTGCTACTGCAGTCCCTGATGGACAACGCGCCCAAAACATGATAGGCCGGATCACTTCCTACACCTTGCGGCATCGGGCGATCGTCCTCGCGGTGCTGGTGTTATTCGTCCTTGCGGGCATTAATGCCTTCCAGCGTTTGCCGGTCGAGGCTTTCCCGGACGTGTCGAACATGTCAGTCCAGGTCATCACCTTGTTCTCCGGACACGCCGCCGAGGAAGTCGAGCGGCTGGTCACGATCCCCATCGAGAACCAGATGAACAGCGTCCCCAAGCTGGTCTCGCTCCGTTCCATCAGCTTGTTCGGCCTTTCGCAGGTCACGCTGGTCTTCGAGGACGGTGCTGACCCGGACTATGTGCGCAACCAGGTGAACCAATACCTTTCCGTGGTGACTTTGCCGACGGGCGCCCAGGCCAGCCTCTCCCCCAATGCGACACCCATCGGCGAAATCTATCGCTACACGCTCAAGGCGCCCCAAGGCTATTCCGGCGAGGAATTGCGGGCGCTGCAAGACTGGGTAGTCGAACGCAAGCTGCGCACCGTCCCGGGCGTGGTGGACGTGGTCGGCTTCGGCGGGCCGACCAAGCAATATCAGGTGCAGGTCGATCCGCTGAAGCTCAAGTCCTATAATCTCTCGCTTCAGCAGGTCTTTACCGCGCTCGCCAACGGCAACCGCAACGCCGGCGGCTCCTATGTCGAGCATGGCTCGGAAATGTACGTCGTGCGCGGGCTGGGCTTCGTGCGGGACACCGCGGACATCGGCGCGATCTCTGTGGACAGCCGCGGCGGCACCCCCATCCGCATCAGCGACATCGGCACGGTCGCCATCGGGCACGCCGTCCGCCTTGGCCAGGTGGGCATGCTCTTCAAAACCCCTGGCGGCGTCAGCGACGACGATGATGCCGTGCAGGGCATCGTCATCATGCGGCGCGGCGAAAACCCTCGCATCGTCCTGGACGGCATCCATGCCAAGGTCCAGGAAATCAATGCCCACTACTTGCCTCACGGCATCCGGATGGTGTCCCACTACGACCGCACCGAGTTGATTCACCGCACCCTGCACACGGTGCGCCAGAACATGATCGAAGGCATCGTGCTGGTCGTGCTGGTGCTGGTGCTGTTTCTCGGGCTGGGCAACTACCGCACCGCCCTGGTCGTGGCCCTGGCCGTGCCGGTGTCGCTGCTGGGCGCGTACCTGCTGCTGGACCTGCGCGGCATTCCCGCCAACCTCATCTCCATGGGCGCGATTGTGGAGGCCGTCCGCGAAATGGGCCGCCCCATCCTCTTCTCCAAGGCCATCCTCCTGACCGCCTTCATTCCCGTCTTCACGTTGCAGCGTGTCGAGGGGCGCATCTTCCGTCCCATGGCCCTGACGCTGACCTATGCCCTGGTGACCGGCACGATCTTCGCCGTGTTTGTCGTGCCCCCGCTGCTTAGCTTCGCGGTGAGGCGCGGGACGCAGGAGGGCGACTCGTGGATCGTGCGCAAACTCATCTAGCTTTACCGCCCGGTGTTGAGCTTCGCCATGAGCCGCCGCAAGCTTATCTTCACCGGAACCGGAGTTCTGCTCGCCGGCGGCGCTGTCGCCTACTGCTTCCTCGGCTCCGAGTTTCTGCCCAAGCTGGACGAGGGCGCCCTCTGGGTCCGCATCTTCATGCCCAAGTCCATTTCGCCCTCCGAGGCCGCCAACATCGTCCACAATGTCCGCCACCGCCTCGCCTCGTTTCCGGAGACCGAGAACGTGCTCAGCCAGCTTGGCCGCCCGGATGACGGCACCGACATCAACGGCTTCGATGTCGCCGAGTTTAACGTCAACCTCAAACCGCGCTCCGAATGGAAGACCGCCTCCAACCGCGAGGCCCTGGCCGACGCGATGGGCCGGCACCTGGCCGCCGTCCCGGGCGTCAATTCCCAATTCAGCCAATACATCGAGGACAACGTCAACGAAGCGGTGTCCGGCATCAAAAGCGAACTGGCCATCAAGCTCTACGGCGAGGATCCCGAAAAGCTCCAAGAATATGCCGATAAGATCGCCGACGTACTCGCGAGGGTCCCCGGCGCGAAGGACGTGGGCACCGACCAGTTCACCGGGCAGCCGCAAATCCAGATCACGGTGGACCGCGCCGCCATCGCCCGCTTCGGCGTCAGTGTGTCCGACATTCAATCGGTGATTGAGACGGCGCTCGGCGGTTCGACCGCTACTCAGGTGCTCGAAGGCGAGCGCACTTTCGACCTAGTCGTCAAGGTGGCCCCCAAGGCCGTCTCCGATTTGGACTCCATCCGCAACATCCCGGTCTTTGGCGCCAATGGCGAACGGCTGACTCTCGGCGCCCTCACCAAAGTCGAGGTCCGCGCCGGGTTGGCTAGGATCATGCGCGAGGGCAACGAGCGGCGTATTGCCATCAAGCTCTCGGTCCGCGGCCGCGACCTCGGTTCGCTCGTGCACGAAGCTGAGGCCAAGGCCAATGCCGCCGTCCGGCTGCCCTCCGGCTACCGTATGGTCTGGACCGGCGCGTTCGAGAACGAGCAGCGCGCCGTCCACCGTCTGGCCCTAGTCGTGCCAGTCACCATCATCGCCATTTTCTTCCTCCTCTTCACCGCATTCGACTCGGGCAAACTCGCCACCCTCATCCTGCTGAACGTGCCCTTCGCCGCCGTCGGCGGCGTGCTCGCCCTGCTCATCGCGCGGTTGGACTTGTCCGTCTCGGCGATGGTCGGGTTGATCGCGCTATTCGGCGTTTCCATCCAAAGCGGCGTGCTGCTGGTCGAACGCGTGCGCGAATTGCGCCGCCTCGGCAACCCCCTCCGCGAGGCCATTACCGAAGGGGCGGTGTCGCGCGTTCGCCCCGTGATGATGACTTCGCTGATGGCGGCGCTGGGCTTGCTGCCCGCGGCCCTGTCCACCGGCGTCGGCGCCGAAACCACCCGGCCTTTTGCCGTCGTGATCATCGGCGGCCTGGTGACCGCCACCTTGCTGACCTTGTTGCTCCTGCCGATATTGTATCCGAGCTTTGAGTCTGAGAAACCTGAGTATTGAGTATGAAATACCTGCTTGCCTTCATTCCCCATGACCTTGTGCACCGCGTTCAGGATGCCCTGGTCGGCGAACACATCCACGGCATGAGCATCTCGGACGCCCGCGGCTTCGGCCAGGAACACGATACCGGCCACCCGGAACACCGCGAGTTCATGGGCTTGGAGATGACCAAGCGCATCCGCCTGGAAATCATCTGTCATGACGAGGAAGTGGAACGCGCGCTGGAGGCGATTTACTCCGCGAGCCACACCGGCCACGCCGGTGATGGCAAGGTATTCGTGCTGCCGGTGCTCGATGCTCTGCGCCTCAAGACCGGCGAGCGCGGCCCCTCGGCGCTGGGGCCCCCGTTCAAGACCGGGTGAGTCTTTCCCGGGTCGGCTGGCCAATACGGGGAGGCTGACCCGCCTCCGGCGGAACGTCAAGCCAAATGGCTTCCCCCGGAACCCCGCAATCCTGACCCCCGTTCGAGTGTCTGGGACACTGCGAGCCGGTATGGAATTGCTACAGTGGAGGTATGGAGATGGTATGGAGACGCTCGCTTGTGCTCCGCTTGTACTTCCCTTGTACGCACATGCGAGTCTCAGTCGCCCCCGGTGTCCCCCTGAGCCTCGGCCTGGCTAGAAACTCCAGTGCAGCCTTGTGCCCAGCACCGAGACTGGCCCGCGGGCGCGATTGAAGGCCGGGTCGGTAATGAACTGGTAGTCCAACGCCCCGTGTAGCGTGTTCCAGATCTGAACGTCGTAGTAGGCTTCCATGGCCTTTTCCCAGCCATAGCTCAGGTTCCCGTCCCCGGCGAGGATGCCTGTACCCCCGGCAACGAAGAAGTCACGGTGCACCTGCGAAATGCCGTTGATGATGCCCGCCAGGCCGACCGTGTCGTTCGCGCGTCCCCAGAACTCGCCTTTGATGCTCAGGCCCAGGGTGGCCGTGCGGTCCACGTCGGCGAAGGTCCAAGCCTCGGTCTGGCCATCGCTCCAGCCCAGCCGCGCGAAGACCCCGACGTTCTTGATGATTTCCTGCTCGACGTTCAAACCGAACCCATACTTGTAGCGATAGGCCCGCGTCACCTCGATGTCGGCGGGGCGGTTGGGACGGTTGAATGCGTCCTGGTAGCTGCCCATGTGCGCTGAGTTGAGAAAGGCGAGGAGCCTCACGGCTCCCGGGTGCCCATGCACGGCGTAACGGCGCTCGAACTCGGTCACCATTCCCCACGCCCGCAGGTAGTGTGAATCCTGGGCAGTGCCATTGGAAACCTCAGGCATCTGGAAGAAACCATAGCGAGCCGCCCAATGAGGCTGATTCAGTTCCGCCGCGAACCCGGTAGTGTAGCCGAGGCTGTCCGCCGGGTAATCCCACGCTTCATTGGCCATTAGTGCCCAGTTCATGAACTGCGTGCGCGGGTCGTTGGCATAGGCGTTGTTGTCAAAGATATCCTTGGCGCTCATTCTCCCCAGCGTCAGCGTGAGCCGCAATCCGTCTTGCCGGCCGGCGAGTTGCAGCGGGCCGTCCTCGACCGGTTCCTGCTCGCCGCCCAGGCCGATGGTCTGACGAATTAAGAGGCGCGCGATGTTTACGTTGGGCACGTCGGTGCCCAGGCGGAAGGCCTCGCCATTTGGAAACCCCTCCACGCCGACGGTCTTGCTCAATCCGAATCCCTGCCACATTAGCCCGTCCACGTGCGCCTCGGCCCCGCGCCACAAACGCGCCCCGGCATACAGGTCCAGCGACACAGTCTCCCTGACTTCGTTGGCGCCGCTCAGGCTGTTTGGCCCCGATTAGCTGGCCGGAAAGCCCGGGTGACACTGGACGATGTCCGTATTCTGCGCATGCCAATTCCAGGCAGCCTCGGCCGCTGCCGTGCTTGGTGTGACGTCTGGCGTGCGCGGCGAGTCCGGGGCCGTGTCTCCCACCACGGCCAGCATCGTGGCGGAGCATACAACGACCACGGTGGCGCGGACTGTCCGGAGGCTCCGTCTTGCGATCATTTCCGCCTTATTCTCGCAGCTTGTTTCCGGGTTGCAACGTCCAGTTCTCCCGGGAGTGGTTTGTGTGGTCCGGATGTCTGCGCCAGGTTCAGAAAGGTTCGCGGTTGCGAACTGCATTGTCAGGCCCTGAAGCTCGTGTATAGTCGTGTCACATGGCAGTCCAAAACCGCATTGTTAAAGTCCAGAAGCGCAATCGCGCTTTGGTCAAATTCGATGCTGCGCGCATCCGGAGGGCGATCCTGGGCGCGGCCTCATCCATCGGCGGCTTCCAGCAGGACCTCGTGCCCGGCGTCAACGATACGATTTTCAACGCCTACGGCACCGAAGACAGGATCGCCGAGTTCCTGGCTGATGCGGTTGTGGTTTGCCTCAATTCCGACCCACACCACCTGATTTCCAATTTCCCGCCGACCATCGAGAACATCCAGGACGAGGTGCTGCATGCGTTGCACAGTTACGGCTTCCAGAATACGGCCGACGCCTATTCATGTTATCGGTGGGGCCGGCATTGGCTGCGGGAAGGGGCCATTATGGCTGAGAAGTTCGCCGGCAACGGATTCCCGCGGGAGCGGATGGACCGGACGCTGGCCTGGAACCGGCAGCGCGGCTGCGACACCGTCGCCGGACTGAGCGAGATCGTCCGCAGCGGCAAGATCAAACCGCTAGTGGATGAATCGCTCGCTCTTTACGAGCAGTCGCTGGATGAGGCCGCCGGGAAGGTCATGCAGCGCCTGAACACCGGCGACCCGCTCCGCATGATGTGGGTTAGCGGCCCCAGCTCGTCAGGCAAGACCACCACGACGGTCAAGCTCACCGAACGCCTCCAGAAGCAGGGGCTGCGCTTCCTCATGCTCAACCTGGATGACTATTTCTGGTCGCTCGTCGAGCATCCCACGGACTGGATCAACGACCGCAACTACGAGACGCCTGAGGCGCTGGATATTCAGTTGCTCAACCAGCACCTCACCGGCCTGCTTGCCGGCGAAACCATTGAGAAGCCGATCTACAGTTTCAAAGAGGGTCGCCGTGTCGCCACCAAGCCCATCAAGCTGGAGCCTGGCCAGATTCTCTTGCTCGATTGTCTGCATGGGCTTTACCCCCCCATCACCGAGGGCATCCCCGCGTCGTCCCAGTTCCGCCTTTACATCGAGACGCAGAACGTCCTCTTCGAGGGCGACGGCAGCAGCCGGCAGCGCACGCATTTTACTGACATCCGATTGCTCCGGCGAATGCTGCGCGACGTGCAGCACCGCAACCACAGCCCGCTCCTGACCATCCTGCATTGGCATTACGTGCGCTCCGGTGAGCTGTTCAGCATCATCCCTTTGAGCGGCTTGGCCGATCATGTGGTCAACGGCGGTTTCCCATTCGACTTGCCCGTCCTCAAGCCGTTTTTCTGCGGGCCGAACGGTTACCTGCCTCGTCTGGAGGACTTTCAGACGTACACCGGCTTCCTCGACGCCCTCATCCGTTTTGGCCGGGTGAAGCATTTGTTGGAATCGGTGGAGGGGCTTAGCAAGGAGCATTTGAGCAATTTCGACATCGTCCCGGGCGATGCGGTGATCCGTGAATTCATCGGCGGCAGCACGATCAAGATTCCCCACAACGAGTAAACCTCTTCACGCATGAGAACTTTCCTGGTGTTGGTATTGGGCCTCGGCCTCGGCGCGGCGGCAGTCTGGTTCTATAGCAACTACCGAAACGATCCCCGTGTGCGGTCGGCGGGGCAGAAGGTCGAGAATGCCGCCAAAACGACCCGTGACGCGGCCCAGGACAAGCTTCGGACGCTGCACCTGCGCCCCGAGGACATTAAGGATGAGTTGGCTCGCACCGGCAAGATTGTCCGCCGCGAGGCGAACGAGGCCGGTCATGCAATCGCCGATGCCACCGCCGACGCGCGCACCACCGCGTCCATCAAAGGCAAGCTTCTCGCCAGCCGCGATCTCTCGGCACTGAACATTTCGGTCAACACCACCGCGGGAGTGGTCACGCTGTCAGGCTTCGTGAGCGACCCTGAGCACATTAGCAAAGCCATCCTGCTGGCGATGGAGACCGATGGTGTGCGGGAGGTGGTATCCACCCTCCAGGTGAAGCCGAAGGCTAAGTAGTCTATTGGCTAAGAACCTGAATCGGGCTCGACCGGCGGTTCTGGCGGTTCTGGTGATTCTGACGCTTCGGACGGTTCTGGTGACTCTTGGGGCACCGGGGTCTCCGTCGGGTGGGGGTGTTTAGCGCGCTTGTTCCGGGGCAGGGGACTAAGGACGACGTTCAGGTCGCGGTCGCCCAGCATCTTGGGCGGGGAATCCGCCTGGCCCCAAGGAGCGGCCTCTTTGACAAAGCGGTTTACCACCGCGAAGCCGAATTCGGTATGGGCTTTCTGCCGCCCGCGGAAGCGCAGCTTGATCCGGACTTTCATATCCTCGCACAGGAAATCGATGGCGCGGCCCAGCTTGATCGAGAAGTCGTGCGGGTCGATCATCGGCGAGAGCTGCAGCTCTTTCATCTTGCTCGAAGACTGGCGGGCTTGTGAGTCCTTGTTCTTCTTGGCCTCCTCGTACATGAACTTGCCGTAGTCCACGATCCGGCACACAGCGGGCGTGGCGTTGGGAGCGATCTCGACCAGGTCGAGCCCCTTGCTCATCGCGATGCGCAAGGCCTCGTTGAGAGACATGACGCCGAGTTGCTGCTTTGTCTCGTCCAGCACCCGCACCTCGCGGGCACGGATCTTTCCGTTTCGGCGATGCAGCGGTTCCCGGGAATGATACGAACGAGAAGGAAAGGGGCGGCTCAACGAGCCCTCCCCGGTCGGAAGTTGTTCATGCGCCTATAGTCTGCCAAGCTTGCTCGAACTCTGTTATTAATAACGATTACCCCGCTATTTTCGCATGCCCACGCCGACTGGCAAGCCTAATGTGGGGGCGCCACGCACCTCAGTTATGACGGGGTGAAGCGCCGGTTGGCCATCCGGCAAGTTACTCCTTGCTGGCCAGGCGGTAGCCGACACCGGGCTCGGTGATCAGGAGTTCGGGCTGGGCGGGGTTGGTTTCCAACTTTTCGCGCAGGTGGGCCAGGTAAACGCGCAGGTAATGGGTCTGCTCGACATAGTTCGGTCCCCAGACCTCGCGGAGGATCTGCCGGTGAGTAAGGACCTTCCCCGCGTGGTGGACGAAGAGGCGCAGCAGCGAATACTCTGTGGCGGTCAACCTCACTTCTTTGCCTTTGAGCTTCACGACCCGAGCTGCCAAATCCACCTCCAACTGGCCGGAGCGGAAGACCGTGGCTTCGGATGNNTCCTCCTCGCGGTCGCGCACGGAGAGCACGACGACGGGCACGCGGCTCCACTCGCGCAGGCGTTTGAGCACGTCCACGCCTTCCATGTCGGGCAGGCCCAAGTCGAGAATCACCACATCGGGCGGGTGTTGGGCAGCCTGGGCGATGCCGTCCTTGCCGGTCGGGGCTTCCAGGACGCGGTAGCCATTGGCCTCGAGGCAGACGCGCAAGAGTCGGCGCATCTGGATTTCGTCGTCAATGACCAGGGCGATGGGTAGGAGGGGGGAAGGCATGGGGTGGCGGGAGTTAACGACAGTGAACGGCTTGAGGCGTTGACTTTATAGGCTCGCTTCCGCTGCGACTGTTGGCGGTTTGGTGAGGGGCAGGCGAATGGTGAAGACAGCCCCGCCGCCGGGACGGTTCTCGGCCTTGACTTGGCCGCCTTGCGCTTCAACGAAGCCTTTGACGATCGCCAGGCCGAGGCCGGTGCCGCCAGCCGGCGCCGCTGGGGCACGGTAGAACTTGTCAAAGATAAGTGGGAGTGCGTCCGACGGCAGGCCAGGGCCGTTGTCCGCGACGGTCAAGGCCAGCGTGTTGGCCTCGACGGCGGCGTTGAGTTGCACGGCTGTGCCAGGGAGTGTATGGATGGCCGCGTTCAACAGGAGATTCGTCAGCACCTGCTGCATCAGGACGAAGTCCATGCGGACGAGCGGCAGTCCCGAGGCAATTGCGACAGTGACCTTGTGCTGCGCCAGGTCATTCTCGATTTCCCTCTGCGTGACCTGGACCAGGTCCACCACATCGCACCAATCGAGTTTCGCTTTGACGTGTCCGGATTCCAGGCGCGTCATGCTGAGCAGATTGCCGACCAGGCGATTCAGTCGCCGAGCGGCCTCCTGGATCTCACCAACCATGGTCCGCTCGAACACCCCTGCCGTGGCAGCACTGCTCTCTTCCAGGCTGCTGGCGGCACTGGTGATCGCGGCGATGGGAGTCCGGATTTCGTGAGAGATGGAATTGAGGAGAGTCTTGCTGAGGCGCTCGGATTCGGCGACCAGCTTGGCTTGCTGCTCGGCATCGCGGAGGCGCTGGCGGTCGAGCACGAGCGCGATTTGGTGGACAAAAGCGTCGAGCAGGTCACGCTGGTCAGCGGGGAGCGCCGCGGGGTCGCGGAAGCGCAGGCTGAGCACGCCCACCGCGCGGTCGCCCGCTAGCAAAGGCAAATGCAGTCCTTCGGCCGATGGCAAGGTGTCCGTGCCGCGACCGGCTGGCTGGCGATGAAGAATAGCCCAGGAGGCGACGCTTTGCTCCTTTTCAGCCATGGCCCACGTGCTGGCGAAATAGGGAGTGAGGGAGGCGGTTTGCGACTCCTCCGGCAGCGAGAGGGCGGTCTCAGCCTGGGTGGCCTTGCCCACCTCGCGGATGATAATTGCCAGGAGGTCCGCGAAGTCGGAAGCCTGGGCCAGTTCACGCGTCAGCAGATAGAGAGCGGTGGCGCGCTGCTCACGCCGGCGCTCGGCGGCTTGCTGCGCGCGCAGGCGGGCGGCCAGGTGGCCCATCGCGAGTGCCACCACAAAGTAGGTGCAGAAGAGCATCAGGTCGGTAACGCCGGTAATGCGAAATGTAAATACCGGCGGCACGAAGCAGAAGTTCCACAGCAGCGCTGTAAGTGTGGCGGCAACCAGCGTCGGGCCGCGGCCCACGAACATGGCCAGCACAACGACACTGAGCAGGTAGATCAGCGCCAGCGATTGGTAACCCAGCCAGTGTTGTAGCATGGCATTCAAGCCGGTGGCCCCGGCGACGAAGCCGAGGGCAATGCCGTAACCGCGCGCGACGCTCGCGTCCAGGCGCGGCGCGGCCAGCGGTCGCAACCAAGGCGCCTCGCCTTCGGCGCGCACGGCATGGATATCTATATGGCCGCTCTCACGGATTAACCGGTTGAGCAGGGAGCCGCCGCGCAACAGGTCGAGCGCCCGCCAGCCCACCGGTTTGCCGACCACGAGCTGGGTAGCGTTCTGTTCCCGGGCCACGCGCAACAGGCCCCGCGCCACGTCGTCATCGGTCGTCGTGAGAACTTGCGCGCCCAACTCACGGGCCAGGGCCAGGTGCCGGGCAAGGCGCGCCTGCTCGTCGGAGTTGAGCGGCTGTGGCAGTTCTACATAGACCGCCAGCCAGGGAGCCTGCAGTTCGCCCGCGAGGCGGCGCGTCCAGCGCACCAGGGCCGCTGAGGTGGGGCTGGCACTCACCGCGACCAGCAGCCGCTGCCCGGATTTCCACGAATCGGCGATGCCCTGGGCCTGCCGGTAGGCAAGCACGTCCTGCCCGACGTGTTCGGCGGCGAAGCGCAGCGCGAGTTCACGCAAGGCCGAGAGGTTGCCGGGACGGAAGTAATGTTCCTGGGCCGCGCGGGCGGATTCGGGCAGATAGACCTTGCCCGCGGCCAAGCGCCCGCGCAGTTCCTCGGGGGGCAGATCCACCAACTCGAAGTCCGCGCCGTCCAGGGCGGTGTCGGGCAGCGTCTCGCGAATCGTGACGCCGGTAATCTGGCGCACGGCCTCGGCGCGGCTCTCAACGTGTTGGACATTAAGCGTCGTGAACACGTCAATGCCGGCGTCCAGCAGTTCGAGCACGTCCTGGTAACGCTTCGGGTGGCGCGCCCCGGGCGCATTGGTGTGGGCGAACTCATCCACCAGTGCGAGCTGGGGACGGCGTGCCAGAACGGCGTCCAAGTCCATCTCCGTGAGCGTGACGCCGCGATATTCGCCGGTGAGGCGCGGGAGGATCGGCAGTCCCTCGGTCAGCGCGTCGGTTTCCTTGCGCCCGTGGGTCTCGACGTAGCCGATGACGACGTCCCGCCCCGCAGCCAGCTCACGGCGGGCGGCTTCGAGCATGGCGTAGGTCTTGCCGACCCCCGGGGCCATGCCGAAGAACACCTTCAACTTGCCGCGCTTCTTGCGGGCGTCATCCTTCTGGATAGCCGCCAACAGCGCGTCAGGGTTGGGTCGGTTCTCGTCACTCACGGACCCAGTATAGTCCGTCCCTCTCAAAGGAAAAGCGGATTACATCGACCTGGGCAATACCGATGTGAAGGCTCAGCTCAGATGAACGGCTGGCTCCCGTCCGCTCAATGCTGCGTTGTTCGTCTCCAGTGGGGTCACTCTTTCTCCCCTGGATAAAACGACAGCTCAATGCCGATGCGACGTGAACCCGCCAACTCCAGCAACTCAGCAGGAAACCACTCGCAGCCGTAAGTCCCCTCGGGCCGACAGCATGGAAACACCAATCGCAGATGCGTAACGCCCGGGAACCGCGCTAACCGCGCCAGTTCCTTCTACTCCTTCCGCAGGAAGCACAAAGCTTTCGGTATCTGCGGACCTAGATCCCCAAATACTCTCGTGTGATTCACCGTCACGGAAAACCCACTTACCTTCTTCAACTTCCCCTTCAGGTACTTGAGAGGCTCGCCGCGATGAAAAACAGCATTGGCCTCCAAAGATGTCGCCTCCAAGAAGGAATCCACGTCAAACTTTGCACCGCTTGCAGTGAAGTAACAGCCAAGAGTCATAGTCTGGGCGCGCAAGACCAACCAGTAATGGACCTCGCACTGAACGTGTTGATAAGCGTCACGAGTCGAGAGTATTCCTTGTCTCGCCCGTTGTCTAATCTTGTTGCCGGCGAGTCGAGCGCCGCCGGTTGAAAGGGCCAAGGCGTCAGGTTGGCGAGTCGGCGGCGGGGCCGGAGTGCGCCCGTCCCCGGGCGCAGCAATGTCCGAAAGCACCGGGGCCTCGCCATGTGCTGCCGTGCCGGACACTTCGGAAGCTGCTGCGCCCGGGGACGGGCGCAGTCCGGCGGCAAGGCCAAGATGCGCGCCCCGCCAGCCCCATTTACCAGAGAGGTTTGGGCTCGCGAAGTGAACGGAGGAGTACTCCCACTTCAGAGTTGGAGCACTTGGCGAAAAGAGCTTTCGACCAGCAGGAAGTCATGGCCGGACAGTTTGCCCGTGGTGTGAGTGAATCGGCTCTTGTCAACGGCCCGCACTTGGTCAAGTGCAGTTCACCACGTCTCGGATCCGTTCAGATTCTCCCAGTCCTTGGTATCCAGTTTCAATAAATTGGCCTTCTCGCAAGCAGCTTCCAAATCGGCTTCAGCGAAACGAATCTCACTCTCAATCAAACGGGCCACCATTGGAGACCGTTGCCCCTTTGGGACTGAGGCTTTGAATCTCAGCGCAATAGGCACTGGTATCTCAAAAGTCATCTTCCTATAACATACAATACTAACACTTGCGGCCTATGCAGGCCCTTTTTCGCCATGCTCACCCAGCGGCACACGGAATTCCTCAGTCAATTCCTTGTCAGTTCAGTCTTTAGCCATGCCTGGTTCGGCTCCGGGATGTGGTCCCATCACGATCATGCTTCCCGACCTGCTCTGCCGAAGACAGCGAAGAACCGCCGGTTTCGACATAACTGGTTCAAAATAATGAACTTACGCCGATTCAGCGCGATATTGGGAGGATTATTCAGGCGTAACAGGCTAACAACACGCTACTTACACCGGACCATCTCGCATGGTCCTACTATGGTCCTTGTATAGTCCTACTATATTCCTCCTATGGTGCTCCTAAATAGTTCTAGTGTGGCACCACAGAGGCTTCAGGGGCTGAATCTTATTCCGAAATCAGAAACCCGAAGGGCACGAGGGGCTCGAACGGAGGGGATTCGGCTGGGATAGACCTTGCATGGCGGAGCAGGAGGGTGGAATGCCGACACCTCACCTCCGCAGGTCTTTTGGACACGCTGAGCCGGCAAGATGCCGGCGCTCCGGGGGCACCAGCCCGGGTTAAGGCTTGGGGACGATGGGGGTGGTCTGGATGGGGAAATCTTCCCAGCCGTTGCTGACCTGCCGGGTGCGAATGAAGACGCGCGTGCCGGGCGGGGGCGCGCCGTATCGGTCAACGAAGAGCTTGGTGATGTTGCTGTAGCCCGCTTCCGCGGCAGGCAGGCGGCCGAGGATGGTGAAATGCTTGGCGAACGTGACGCCCGGGCTGCGAGGGTGGGTGCCGAGGACCAGGATGTCCGTGGCCGGCGCACTGGGGACACTCAGCTTGAGATCAATCGCGCCGTCCGTGTTGGTAATCACGAGTTCGGCCACCGGGTTGACGTCGAAGCTGGGACGGTCGGTCGGAGTGAGCGCAGGCTCGAGGTCCTGACAGGCCAAAGTCGCATTGACTTTCATGAAGAGCAGATAGCCGGGGAGACGTCCGGATTTACCGAGACGGGGCTCGCTGCTGGTGTCCTGGTTGCCCGTCATCCACGCGGCGCGCTGGTCCTCGGTCAAGGTGCGCCACAGGGCCCGGACGCGGCCAAAGGTTGCCCGAGTGCGGGTCTGGGCGGGGCTGGGGCTTTTGCGCGGAACGGCGTAGCGGCGACGGTACTGTCCATACCGGCTCTGGACGCTGACGAACGTGCCTTGCTTACCTGACTGGGGTATATCGAGTATTTTCATAAACCAAGGTTCTGATAGTCTGAGTGTTGCTCATCGGTTCCGCCAAACCTCGACCCTCCGCCGCCCAGTTTCAAGTGGAATGTCACAGAAACCGCAGCAATAGAGTCAACGTCGCTATGGCGCCGAAGCCAACGGCGAAGCTGGTGAGCACCAGGGCTTTGTGGTGCTTGACGATTTCCCCCAGGACCGCGTGGATGGCCAGGAAGAGGAAACCACCGCCGACGTGCGCCACGATGGCGTCGAGCCAGAACGCGGAGATGTGGGGCAGGAAAACCAGGCCCAGGACACCGCCCAACAGGGTGGTCGATTCGACCGCGGCCACGCGTAGCAGGGTTTGCCCGCGACTGAGGCCCGCGCCCAGCAGCAAGGCCCCGAGCGCCAAGCCCTCCGGCACCTTGTGTACGCATACGGCCAAAATGAGAGAGAAGTTCAGCACGTGGCCGCCGGGAGCCTGGGCCGCTTCGGCCTCGTGGCCCGCCGCCAGGGCCAGACCATCGGCGGTGCAGTGAATGGCCAAGGCCAACATCATGGCGCCAGCGATCTCGCTGAAGTGGTGGGTGGTGGCTTCGTCGAAATGGCTGGCCGCACAGGCCGGGCAGACGTGGTACACATATTTGCTGATCAATAAGAAAACGGCGTAGCCGGACCCCATGGCCAGCACGACACCCCACCAGCGCAGAGCTTCGAGGCTCTCCGGCAAGATGCCAAAGACGGTTACGCCCAGAAGCGTCCCCGCGCCGAGGCTGATCAAGGCGCAGAGCCGTTGGTGTGAAGTGCCCAGCGTCGCGCCCAACGCTCCGCCACCGACGGCCAAGGCAAAGGCCAGCACGACGTAAGCAAAGGAAAGATTCTCCATCATTAGTTCAGGCAAGGCTTGGCCGTCCGCCGCCGCGATTCAAGCGGAGAATCTTCCGCGCGAGGAAGGCCACGCCATAGATCACCCCCAGCAGGACCACATCCGCCGGGCCAACCGGCAGGTCGTACCGATACGCGATGCAGAAGCCGACGAAAGAAACCGCCCCGCCGAGAAGAGACGCGAAGATAGTGAACTGGCGCATGTTGGCGGCAAAGAGGTGAGCGATCAGGGCCGGGATCAGCAGGAAGCCAAAGGAGATGAGCGGGCCGACGCTGAGCACGGCCATCGAGACGGTCAGCCCAATCAACAGATACAACAACGCGTCCCAGGCGACCACGTTCTTGCCGAGCGTGATGGCCATCGCGCGGTCGAACGAAACCAGCAGCAACTCCCGGTGAAACAAGGCCAGTGCCACCACCACCACGGCCAAAGACGCCCCCGTCAGGATCAGATCGACGTTGTCGATGGTGATAATCTCCCCCTTCATTAGGTCGAGCCAGCCGACCTCCGCGTAGCGGTTCTTGGAGAGCAGGAGGATGCTCAACGCCGCCGCCACGACATAGGCGCTGCCGAGCCGGCCCTCGGGCAGCCCCCGCCGCCGCCGATCCAGAAACGCCAGCACGAGGATGGCGGAGAGGGAGAACACGGTTGAACCAAGGAAAGCCAGGAGATGTTCGCTGTGGGCGGCGTGCTCGGGCTGCAGGATGCCAAGCCACATGGGGACGCACAGCGCGATGGCCACGCCGGTGGAGGAGATTTGCGGCAAGGCGACGCCCATGAAAACGAGGCGGCGCAGCACAAGGAACACGCCGACCAGCGGACAAGCGAGGCCGATGAGCACGCTGGTATAGACGGAGTTCCGCAGCAGGAAGTCGGGCGAGAGGATTTGACGGAGTGTTTCCATATTAGCTGATTTCGATGGCCAGCACCTCCGCCAAATACTCGGGGCGAAGCAGTTCAGCGGCCGTGCCGGTGCGGACTTTGCCTTCGTGGAGCCAGATGACTTGCTCGGCATGCTGGCGAACCAGGTGCAAGTCGTGGGTGACCAGTAGAATGGTCAACTGCCGCTCCTGATGGATTTTGGAAATGAACGCCATAAGGGCCTGCGTGGCGGCCGCGTCCACACCTGCGGTAGGCTCATCGAGCACGAGGATATCGGGCTTGGTGGCCAGGGCGCGGGCGATGAGCACGCGCTGCTTTTGGCCGCCGGAAAGCTCGGCAAATCGTTGGCGGGCGAAGTCCCCGGCGCCGGTCGCTTGCAGGCACTCGCGCACAAAGGCGCGCTCGCGTTGCGGGACCAGCCGGCCCGGGCCAACGCGACCATAGACGCCCATGAGCGCAACGTCGTAACCGGTGACCAGGTAAAGGGGGTCGAACTGCGTGGCTTGGGGCACGTAACCGAAAACGGGGGCAGCCCCGGCGGGTGTGCTGAGCACGATGCGCCCCGCAATGGGCGGCTGGATGCCGAGTAGCGTTTTCAGCAGGGTGGATTTGCCCGACCCGTTGGCGCCGAGAATGGCCGTGAAGCTGCCACGAGAAATGGACAGCGAAATGCCGGAGAGCACGGGCCGGTTGTCGTAGCCGATGGCCAGGTTGTCGAGTTGAATGAAGGGTTCGTTCATGGGGAGTTCAAGGGGGCCTGCCGGGCGCGGGGAGCGCGCCGGCAGGCCCGAGTCTCGCTGGATTACCCTCGCTTTGCCTCAGCCGCAACCATCGTGTGGATGATAAAGTCCATCATCTCGATATAGGTGTCGGTATGGGGCACGCCCCCGGGCATGATGGGCAGTTTCAGCAGCGTGGCGCCGGTCTTTTGGGCGATAAGCCTGGGCACCTTCTCGGGGAACTGGGGTTCGCGAACCACGAACGAGACATGCTCGGCCTTCATGCCGGTGATGACTTGCTCGATGTGCCGCGGGGTGGGGTCAATGCCCGGTTTCAATTCAATCGTGCCGAAGACTTTCATCCCGAAGCGTTCGGCAAAGTATTCCCACTCCTCGTGGTAGGGAATGAACTGGAGACCTTTGAGCGGTTTGGCCTCGGCCTGCCACTGGGCAATCTTCGCGTCGAGCTTGGCCAGGTAGGCATCCCGATTGCGCGTGAAGTCCGCCTGGTATTGCGGGGCGAACGCCACCAGCGCCTCGTAGATGTGCCGGAGGGCCGTCTTGGCCAAAACCGGGTCAAGCATGTAATGCGGGTTGCCATACGGATGAACGTCCCCTTCGGAGTGGTCGGTGGATGTGGGCACCGCGAGCGGCGCGATGCCTGGCGAGCAATCCACGTAGCCGGGATGGCCGGGTTGGATGCGGGGATTCTTGCTGGCTTCCAGCAGGGCGGGCAGGAACGCATGTTCGCACCCAAATCCCACGGAGACCATCAGGTCGGCGCGGTTCATCACCGGCACGAAACTCGGCTTCATGGGCACGCCGTGGGTGTCTTCGACGCCCGTGGCGAGGCTGAACACGTCAACGTGATCACCGCCAAGCTCGCGCGCGAAGTCGGCCAGGTCGGTAAGCGTGGTAACCACGCGGACTTTAGCAGCCTGCGCCGGCGACGCAGTGAGCGCCGCAGCGCCGATAAGGGCCGCTGACAGGAAACGGAATAGTATAGATTTCATAAATAAACGTCGTTTAGCTGAATTAATCATTTAACAAACAGGTTTAGCGCGCTTGCCAGCCATGCGAGTGGGCGCCGATGATCCAGGCCCATTGCAGATAAATGGCGTCGTCCGAGCGCAGGCCGGAGACCGCGTTGTGGTCCGTGTGCGTGTATTGCAAACGGATTTGGTTCCAGTGGCTCAGGGCCCAGGTTATGTAGGGCGAATACGCGAATGTCTCGTCGCTGCGGTTTTGGGCGTTTTGCACGTAGTCGAACAGGAAGCCCGCGCTCCACTGGCGGTGCCACTTGTAGGTCACGTACGAGTACAGGCCCAGTGACCCGACGCTGGCATCATACTCGTCGCCGTTGCTGGCGATGCCGTCCGGGTCGAACAAGTATCGGCTGTCGCTGTACAACACCTCCGTGCCCCAGTCCAACCTTTGGAATTGGTTGTTCCGCAGCGGAACATAGCTCAATTTCACGTCGAACCCCGCGACGCGCCGCTCTTTCTCGGTGAGCGTCAGTGTGCTCAGGTCAGGGATGTCATTGGGCTGGACGAGAACGCCGCCGCGATCCTGGGTGCTGGGATTGATCAATCCCGATATGCCGGTCTCCAACTGCACATTGGGCGTCAAATCGAAATAGGTCGAGAGCCGTCCATAATAGTTGAATCCGCTTAAAGCACGGTAAGCGCCGGGGTTGTTCAGTGGGCTGTCGCCGCCGAACCCAGCGCCGAAGCCGGTTGTCAGGCTGATGTAGTGCGGCGTCGGCAGCAACCAGTTCAGTTGCGCCCCGTCGGTCCTGGACTCCCCGCCGATATATTGGTTGAGAGCCAACGGACGATTGACAAATGGCAGTTCGTGGTCATGGATGTAAGACAGCTTGCCAAACTCCGCGAAGAACCTGCCGGCCTTCAACTCCAGGTTCCAGGGCAACGAGGTCGTCTGCAACGCCGCCTCTTCCACCCCGAGAGTGGCCTCACCGGTGGCCGCGTCGGCCGACGCATTGATGACGGCGTAGGCCTTCGCGAAGGGGTCCACGGCCGCCGCCACGTTCAGCTCAACCGACCGCTGGAACGCATCGAACCCGCCCGGACGGTCGGTGCCGATTTGGTCCGAGCCTTTGCTGCGATAGGAAAAGACCGTTTCCCCTACCAGGCCGATGGCTGGGTTGAAGGCGCCGGGCCGAATCTGTTTCGATCCTTCCACCACCTGGTCCACCTTGTTGTTCAATTCGTTGAACTGCTCCGGCGTCACGGCCACCGCGGGGGCCGCGTTGGTTGGCACCGGACCGGCGACAGCGTTGGTCGGGATGTTGGCGACCTGCTTCTTGAGCGACTCGATCTGGGCTTGCTGCTCCCGAATCAGGCGCTCGAAGTTCTCGCGCATCTCGCGCTGTTGCTTCTCAAACGATTCCTGGATTTGTTTCAACCGCTGATCAAGTTTGTCCACTTCATTTGTCTCCTGGGCCTGAGCAATGATGGCGCTCAGGCAAAGGGCAGAAGACCACCCTATAAGGTATTTCAGATTCATACTTTCTCTTCCAAACACGCGAACGCACTGGGCGTTCGCAAAAGACTAAAGACTCCCCTCAGTCAACAACCAAAGGAGGGCTGCAGGTTGAGAGCCGAGAGCGGGGAGTATTTACTCCGGCTCTAACCAACAACCGTTGGGGAAGAGAAAAGGAAAGGTGGAGCGCGGCTGGGAGAAAGCCGGCGATCGGAGGCGGGAAGAAATTGAACTTCGGCACGGCAGACCATTACGACCGCAACCGGCACCGGGGCCGGGGCGGTAATGGTGGCAAATCCAGCCAGCAAGTGGTGCTGCTGGATTTGAGTGATCAGGCAGTTATGATTGGGGCCTTGAGAATCCTGATGGAGGAGATGGTGAAGCTCGGGCGACACCGTAAGGGCAAACGTGCCGAGCCACAACAAGAGCATCAAGCCGGCGACGGCAAGCCTGCCGCCCCAGCGCGGATGCTTTGATATGCTCCAGAACTTCACTCTCTGCCCACAATGCACCAGATTTCAGCTAATGCAAGTGCAAGCAGTGTGAAGGGCGTTCCGTCGCGGCGGTCAGGCAGCGGCGTGGTGTGGTTTGCGTGTCGAAGCCGGCGCATTTATGCATTTGTCCAGGCTGTTCCCTGGGGGCAAGAGATAATGTACAACAGGGCAGGAGATTCGATTTAGCAGGCGAGAGAACCGGCGCCTTGCGTTCTTTCGTTTAAATCGTTCGGTTTGATCTCCCTGGTCGCCTCAGCTTTTATGAGATTTTAACGGAGTTAAGGCGGCTTTTTATTAGGCGAAGCCTCAGTCGTCGTGAATGTTTAAGGCATGGAAACATGCATTAACTCGTCAGCGGCGGCAGTGATCGAGCGAGCAGTCTCCGGGCAGTCGCCCGCGCCAAAGCAAAAGGAAATCCTGGTGCCCATAGACTTCTCTGAGTCCTCCGTGACCGCGCTGCGATGCGCGCGGGCGCTGGCGGAGGGGGGGAGGACGCAGGTGATCCTGCTCAACGTAGTTGAGTCGGCTGGCTCCTTCCGTATTTTGGATGTGGTTGGCCAGCAGCGCGCCTGTCACGCGGAGCGCGCCGAGCAGTTGCGGGAGCTCGCCGATCGCGAACTCGGGCCGCAGGTGCCTACCCGGATCGAAGTCCGCGAGGGCAAACCATCTGTGGAGATCGCTACATTGGCAAGCCAGCGCCGAGTGGACTTGATCGTCGTGGGGCGACACCCGCATCATGGGATGCGGCACTGGCTGCAGGGAAACACCGCCAGCCAGCTCTCGAAAAAAGCGCCCTGCCCGGTGTTGCTGCTCCAAGTCGGCCATCATCTTAACTGAGGAGGTCACTCATGATAGCGCGGAATGAACAACTTGACTTGGCACAGTCGTTCCAACACCGGCCGTTGCGTGCGCGGTGGGCGCTGCGCACAGATGATCCGTCCAGTGTAAACGTTGCCAGGCCCAAGCGCCTGGAGATAAACCTGGGTTGGAGGATCAGGAATATCCTGGTGCCGTCTGATTTTTCAGCGGGTTCGGTCGAAGCCGTTGCGCAAGCGGCTGCGCTGGCGCGCCGCTGTGACGCGCCTCTGACAATTCTCCACGTCGTTGACAGTAGTCCGCCGACGGCTCGGACGCACCTGGGCACCGCCGAAGAACTGATGCAGCAGCTTTGGGCCACAGGTACCGCTGAGTTGCGCCGGTTGTCAGAGTCATTGGCCCAACAGCAGACCAAGACGGAGACACGGATTGTCGAGGGACTGCCCGCCGAAGTCATCATCGAAAGCAGCGCCGGCTTTGACCTGCTCGTGATAAACGAGGAGCGCTCTCGGCAGTCCTGGAATCTCTTCTCCAGGCACACGGTTCGGCGCGTCATCGAAGGAGCGGCATGCCCCCTGCTGGTGCTGCATCCACGAACGGAACCTGAGCCGGCTTAGGCAGCAGCTCGGTCCTGTTTAGGCGTTAATGCCAGCGCAGCAACGGCATCCAAATGGCTCGGCACCGCGTCCGTTCTGTTCCCGGCGCGGCCCCAGATGTCCTCGCAGTTGAAGCGGTCCTGCGCACTCGCCTGGAACATGCGGCAGGGTGCTTCCCGGATCACTTGCTCGACGACTCGCGGCAGGATCGGGGCGAAGAGACGGCTCCAAAAGGACGGCGGATAACACGGCAGGATAATCAGATCGGCGTTCCCCGCAGCAGCCTCCGCCAGGATTTCTTTCGCCACTTTGCCGACCCGGACGTGAATGATGTTGGCGATGTCCGGACGCAAGCATCCTCGGGCCAGCCGCTCAAGATACCAGTGGGCGCCACAGCTAAGCTCTTCATAGACGCGCTTCTCCGGCACGGCAATATTCAGCGTTACCACGTGAAGCAGGGTCACGTTGGCGCCGGGATATTTGGCCAAGCCGTTGACCTCGGAGATGACCTCCAGGGGGCACTTCCTGATGTCCAGGGGAAGGAGGATTCGTTCCGGGCTCATCGTTTCATCAGCGCGAACCAGCCACCGCGGTTCGACCATCTCCAATCACGAGAACGCCGGATATGCAGCGAGTCGCTGCGATTGGTCTCTCTCGGCCAACTAGGCTGCTGCCATTGTGGTAGAGGGTCCAGCGTTCATGCTAAAGAGCGACTTTCAAGCCGCTAGAGCCCAGTGCATAATGTCTTCCCTGAGAGCACGGATTGGTTCGCCAGGCTCGTTGCATTCCTTCACGAAAAACTCCAAGCGACCTTGGTTGGCGACTGCGGACAAGTACCTGCGCGTTTCATCTTTCGCCTGAGAGCTTGATTCTTCGGGCGGGACGATCAAAGCGACCAGCGCTCCGTGAAGTCCGCTACGCTCTTGCAACCAAACATTGATCCACAGGTAAAACACCGCGGGTAATCGTTCCGCTTCACGAACTGAAACCACAATGACATCGGCGTGCGCCAGCGCTGCCACACCTTCCCAATAAACTCTTGGTTCAATGAGATCGCTAATCTTCCACTCCGTGCAGCGGACGGCGTCCGCGCCAACCACCGCGGCCATTAGATCGCGCACCTGTCCGGCCCATTGCCGAGTCGGTACATCGTCATGAACCAAGGCGACATTGAGTGCATATCCAGCATTCATCCTGGCAATCCCTGTTCCACTCGCCGCATCGTGGCGGCGCTTGAGTAAAGTCTGTTGCATACGTTCAATAATTCTCTTTCCTATGACACCAGACCAGAGCCTGACTGCCGCGCCAAATCAAGAAGAGGCCCGGAAGCGTCAAAAATGCATAAAGGACAGGCACTCATTTCCTCGCGCCTGGTCCTGGCTAAATCACGGCTCGTATTGACGGCCTTCCTGACCGGCCCGCTGCCGGTACTGGTTTGGGCCGACAAGGCTGAACCGGCTCCCTGGCGCCGCAACCGGCTGGAGCGCGCCCGTTGATATTCACCACAGCCGGGCCTGAAGAAACTTCACTCAGAGCATCTAATTGGGCAGATAGCCAATGTGCGGCGGTCCAGGAGTGGACTTTTGCCCGAATCCCTGCGAGTCGCGCCCACCGCTCCTCGTTGGACATGGCAATCGCCTGAGCCAGGGCTCGGGCCGTCCCTTCAATATCCAGAGGCGAAATCATGAGCGCCTCAGCTCCTATTTCGGACGCCACACCACACGTCTCGGAGAGGATGGCCACCCCGGGCCGATTTGACACCACCGCCCATTCTTTCACGACGAGGTTCATGCCATCCTCACGGGAATTCACCAGCAGCGCATCACACCGTTCCATCGCCACCAGGGCTTGTTCCCTGTCGTTTGTGTAAAAGACTTCAACGGGATCGAATCCGCACTCTTGCGCGTAAGTGATATTCACTTCCCGAATCGCCGCATACACAGCCGCGCGGTAGTCGCGGTACACGCTCAGGTCCGTACGGGACGGAACCAGAAACGCAAGAAAGCGCAAGCGCCCGCGCAGCTCCGGTCGCATTTCCAGCAGTCGCCCGAACGCTTTGAAACCAATGACCTGATTCTTGCTGGGGTCGAGCCGGTCAACTCGAACCACGGTCAGCTTATCCAAAAAGGGTGCCAGCCGCTGCCGGGCTGAGAGCACTCCCGGCGAATGCATGGTCTGCTGCACCGCTGCAGGATCGGTGCTGGCCGGAAACACGCGGACTCTGACGACGCGCCCGTCCGCCGCGAGCACTGTCCTGTTCTTGTAATCGACCTCGGCCCCGAGCAACTCCTCGCAACTACCAAGAAACGATCTGGCATCCCAGAGCGTTTGTAGACCGATCACATCAGCACCGAGCATTCCAACGAGGATTGCGTCGCGCCAATGCTGCGGAATCAGCTTTAGCGTTGCCGGACCCGGAAACGGAATGTGCGTATAGTGCAGGATGGGCGTGTCGGGGAACGCTTGGCGCAGGAGCGCCGGCAGCGGATAAAAATGGTAATCCTGAATCAGGAAAGCGCGAGGGCGTATTCCAGAGGCGCGAACGGCGGCAACCATGCGCCGGTTTGCTTCCAGATAACCCTCGCTCCACGCGCAATGACGCGCAGCATCCAGGGACGAATAACCGAACTGTCCAACCAGATGATGCTGCAGCATCCACAGCACTTCATTACTGATAGCGCCGTAGTACGCCTGGTAAACCCGGGCGGGCAGCGGCACCGGTACTATGTGATGCTCCGGATCGGTTTGGTCCGCGGCAGTGGTGAACAAAGAAGCCCGGGCTTCGCTGGCGCCGGGTGGTTCGGATACGCAGCAAAACCAGGCCACATCCGGGCGGAGGGCAAGCGGATCGATCATGCTCACCAGGCCGCCGGACGCAGGCTTTGGGATCCACCGATCCTCCTGCCAAACGAAATCGTTCGGCCCGCGGTTGGAGATCAGGACGATTCTTCCCACAACTCAATCGCCCTTGAGTTATTGTTCTGCTACCACCAAACGATAGCCAACGCCGGGTTCAGTCAACAGCAGTGAAGGATTTGAAGGTTCGGCCTCGAGTTTCTCCCGAAGGTGGCCCACATAGACGCGGAGGTACTGCGTTTGGTCGATATAGTTAGGGCCCCAAACTTCGCGGAGAATCTGTTGGTGAATAAGCACCCTGCCCGCGTGCCGGACGAACAGGCGCAAGAGGGCGTATTCCGTGGCGGTCAGCTTAGCTTCTCTCCCGTCAACCTTGACCACCCGGGTTGTTAAATCCACCTCCAGCCGCCCTGAGTGGAAGCTGGCGGAATCCGGCAAGGGTCGGTTATGTCGCATAGCAACCCGCAGGCGCGCCAGTAACTCGCCTGTGGCAAAGGGCTTGGTCACGTAGTCGTCTGCTCCGTTATCCAGCGCCCCGATCTTGTCGTCTTCCCGGTCCCTCACCGAGAGCATAACCACAGGCACCTGGCTCCATTCGCGCAAGCGCTTCAGTACTGTAACGCCGTCCATGTCCGGCAGACCCAAATCAAGCACCACCACATCAGGGCGGTGCTGGGCGGCCTCCGAGATGCCCTCCTGTCCGTTCGCGGCCTCCAGAACCCGGTAGCCGTTTGCATCCAGGCAGACGCGCAACAACCGACGAATTTGGAGTTCATCATCGATGACAAGCACGGTTGGTTTAACTGCGGGCGTCTGGCTGTTAGGAGCGTTAGCGATTGCAATCATAGGATAGCTTAATGTTTCACGCCTCGAACTTGGCCCGGAATCACGGCGCGCGGTAATTAAATGAGAGCCGAATCTTGCTAAGAAAACATAAAGACACGAAGAACCCGGGCCTAGATGAAGGAGCAGCTAAAGGCGGGGGCCAAATTGAATGACCATCCCACCAAGGACGATCAGAGCCAGCCCCAACCAAGTGGAAGGCGGGATGGTCTCCTGGAGCATAAACTTGCCGAACAGGATGCTCGTCAGAGCAAAGAAGCCGACATAAACGCCGAGCAGTTTTGAGAAATCCCATTTGACCGAATTCACCATCAGTCCATAACCAGCCAGCGCGGCGCAGCCCAGCAGAATCCAACCCGCACTTCGGCCACGCAGGCCGCGGCGGACGACGGCATCGCCTCCGACTTCCAGTATTGCTGCGGCGACAAAGACCAGCCAAACGGCGAGATTCATGTGGCTGTTAACTGCGCGAATACCTGCGGCGCCTCGTGTTCTTACTTCGCCTCAACAGTGCGCTCACCCGTTCTTTTGTGCGGCCGGTTCGGGCTTCTTGTTGGAAGCCATCTCATCGAGCGCCACATTGAGCAGCAGCACGTTCACGCGGGCCTGGCCAAGGAAGCCCCATTGCGGTGGCTCGGTGAACTGATCAACCAGGGCCTTGACCTTGTCCTCGCTCACTCCACGCGAGACGGCCACGCGGGCAATCTGCAGGCGCGCCGATTCAGGACTGATATGCGGGTCCAAACCGCTGGCAGACGCAAACGCCATATCCGCCGGCACGACCGTGTTGGTCGGCAGATTGTTCCCGCTGATAAAGGCCGCCACGTTGTTCATGACGTTGGTCTGCAACGGCGCGCTGGTCGGGCCAAGGTTGCTGCCGCTCGAGGCGACAAGGCCCGCCGGGCCGGTGCCGTATGTGCAGGCCGACGGCCTGGGCCAGAAGTAATTGGTCCCCTGGAATTGCTGCGCGAGCAGAGCCGAGCCTATGATCGTTCCGTCACGCACCACCAGGCTTCCGTTGGCCTTGTCTTTAAACGCCAATTGCGCGATGGCCGTGATCACGAGCGAATAGCCGACTCCCGTAACAATGGTCCACAGAATGGTCTGCCTCACGGATTGGATAACGAGCTTGATCATGTTTCTTCTTTCTTGATTGGTTTTTGCGGCAAGACTCAGGGCGCCAGGTGAATGGCGACCAAAAGCAGGTCAATGAGTTTGATGAAGATGAACGGCACGAGGATGCCGCCAATGCCGTAAATCAGCATGTTATTGCGCAGAATCACCGCCGCCCCCAATGGCCTGTATTTCACGCCTCGCAGCGCCAGCGGAATGAGCGCTACGATAATCAGGGCGTTGAAGATCACCGCACTGAGGATCGCGCTCTGAGGCGAATGCAAGAACATGATATTGAGCTTGTCGATCGGGCCGTGCCCCCCGGCGTGGAGGGCGTAGAGCATGCCAAACATGGCCGGAATGATGGCGAAATACTTCGAGACATCATTGGCAATGCTGAACGTCGTCAAAGCGCCCCGGGTCATCAGTAACTGTTTGCCGATCTCGACGACCTCGATCAACTTGGTGGGATTGCTGTCCAAATCGACCATGTTCCCGGCTTCGCGCGCCGCCTGCGTCCCGGTGTTCATGGCGACCCCGACATCCGCCTGGGCCAGCGCCGGGGCATCGTTGGTGCCGTCGCCGATCATCGCGATCAGTTTGCCACCTTCCTGCTCCTTGCGGATGCGGGCCAGTTTGTCCTCCGGTTTGGCCTGGGCGATGTAATCATCAACCCCGGCTTCGGCCGCGATAGCGGCTGCCGTGAGCTGGTTGTCGCCGGTGATCATGACCGTGCGCACACCCATTTTGCGCAATTGGGCAAACCGCTCCTTAATGCCACCCTTCACCACGTCCTTCAGCAGGATGATGCCGAGCACTTTGTCGCGATCCGCGACCAGCAGCGGAGTGGCTCCCAGCCGGGAGATCTCGTCCACCTTGTCCATTAACGTCTGATCCACGCCACCTCCAATAGCCTTGACGAATTGGGCGACGCTTTCCGCAGCCCCCTTGCGGATGCGGCGGACGGGCATGCTGCCGGGCGGGATCTCGATAGCCGGCTGGCGCACCTTAACCAGCGTGCCTCCGTCGTCCGCAATTCTTGGTGATGCAGGGGCGCCGCCACGCTTTGCCTGCGCCGGCGCGCCGGCTGCCGCATTATGTCCGTCGAAAAGGTCCACCCCGCTCATGCGCGTCTGGGCCGAAAAGGGCACGAATGCCGCATAAGTCTCTGCCATCTCCGGGGCGCGCAGGCCGTATTTCTCTTTCGCCAGCGCCACCACGGAGCGGCCTTCGGGTGTTTCGTCGGCCAGCGAGGCCAGTTGCGCCGCTTCGGCCAGTTCTGCCATCGCCGCTCCGGGTGCAGGAATGAACTCGGTCGCCTGGCGATTGCCCAGGGTGATGGTGCCAGTCTTGTCCAAGAGCAGCACGTCCACGTCGCCCGCCGCTTCGACCGCCCGGCCGCTCGTGGCCAGGACATTGCGGCGCATCAATCGGTCGATGCCGGCGATGCCGATGGCGCTGAGCAGCCCGCCGATGGTGGTGGGAATCAAACACACAATTAACGAGAGCAACACCGGAATCGTGGTCAATACGACGCCCTTTTGACCGGCGGCAGTTTCGTTGTAATGAGCATAGGGTGGCAACACGAAGACCACCACGATGAACAGCGCAGTCAGGGCGACCAATACGATATTCAGGGCGATTTCGTTCGGTGTCTTCTGCCTGCGCGCGCCCTCGATCATCTCGATCATGCGGTCGAGGAAGGAATGGCCGGACTCAGCAGTAACGCGCACCGTGATGCGGTCGCTCAGCACTTTTGTCCCCCCAGTAACCGCACTGCGGTCGCCGCCGCTCTCGCGCACGACGGGAGCGGATTCACCGGTGATGGCCGACTCATCGACCGTCGCAATGCCCTCAACGATTTCGCCATCGGCGGGGATCAGTTGGTTCGCCTCACAAACGAAATAATCACCAACCTTCAACTCGGTGCTGGCGACCTGAACCTCCTTGCCGTTGACCAGGGCGCGGGCCATGGTCTTCGTGCGCATTTTGCGCAGAGCATCAGCGTGGGCCTTGCCGCGGCCCTCGGCCATGGCTTCGGCGAAGTTGGCGAAGAGGCAGGTGAACCAAAGCCAGAAACAGATCTGGACGTTGAACAGGTTGAACTGGCCCGGCAGAACGCCGAGGACACCGCAAACCAGGATGATTGTGGTCCAGATCGAGCCCAGCCACACGACAAACATGACCAGGTTTTTGATCTCGTCCCGGGGATGAAGTTTCTTGAACGCGTCAATTGACGCCTGGCGGAACAGTGCCTTGTAACTGAATTCGACTTTAGTTCTCATAAGTAACTTTCGTTTTGGATTCTCTACAACCTAAGCGTAAGGAGACTGCCTATGCCCGGTGGTCTGCCGCCCACGGCTTCTTGAATCATAATTCGTTTTGGCAAACGCAAAGCCGTGGAACTTCACCACTTGGGCATAGGCATAAACGGTTTTCATTGGGCGGAATTTGATATTGGGATCGGCTCGCACTGGATAACTTATGTGTGTTCCATTTGTGTTGGATTCCCCCCATCCTTGCTAGAACGCGCGGCCCGCTACCATCAGGCCGTGCTCCACGATCGGCCCTAAACAAAGGGCTGGGAAGAATGTCAGCGCGGCCACCACAATGATCACCCCCGTGAGCGTCAGCCCGAAGGTCCAGCCGTGCGTTGGCAGCGTGCCCGAGGAAGCCTCGACGGTCTTCTTGGCTGCCAGCCGACCCACAATCGCGAGGATGGAAATAATCGGGATGAACCGTCCGATCCAGATGACGATGCCGGCGCCGATATTGTAGAAGGGCGTGTTGGCATTCAGGCCGGCGAAGGCGCTGCCATTATTGTTGGCCGCCTCGGCGAAGCAGTAAAGCACCTCGCTCAGACCGTGCGGGCCCCCGTTGTTCATGCTCGATAAGCCCTGGGGTATCATCACGGCCAAGGCGGTTGGCAGCAAGGCGGCGACGTTCGGAATCAGGACTCCGATCAGCGCCCAGGTGGCGCACCAGGCGTCCAGTTTCTTGCCCAGATATTCCGGAGTGCGGCCAATCATCAGCCCGGCAATGAAGACCGTGATTAGCACATGGAACAACATGCAATACAAACCGCAGCCGATGCCGCCAAAGAGCATCTCACCAATCATGATGTTCCACATGGGCATCAGGCCGGCCAGCGGCAGCCAGCTATCATGCATCGAGTTGACCGAACCGTTATCAATGGCAGTCGCGGAGGTGCCCCAGAGAACACTGTTCATTACCCCGACGCGTTGTTCCTTGCCTTCCATGTTCGGGTACGTGCCGCCCATGACCGGGTTTGGCCGCGTCTCGAAATACCAGGCGCCAACGAAAGAGAGCACATAGAGCGCGAGCATCACGTTGAAGAGGCACCAGGCGTGCTTCTTATTGCCGATGAGCAATCCGAACATGAAAACCTGGGCCATCGGGACCACGATAATCGCCAGCATCTCCAGGAAATTCGTGAGCGGCGTGGGGTTCTCAAACGGATGCGCGCTGTTCACGTTGTACCAGCCGCCGCCATTGGTGAAAAGCTGCTTGATGGACTCCAGCGCCGCCACGGGACCGACTGGGATGGTTTGAGCTTCGACTTTCGCGTCCACCATAACGGGCGCGTTGGTCATGATTGGCTGGCCCTTGGCATCAACTTGCGGCACATCGACCATCACGGCAACGCCGTTGGCCACAACTGGTTTGCCGTCGGCATCGAGTTTGGGCGCCTGGGCGATCACCTGGATGTTGGTGGTCACCGGCTGGCCTTTGTCATCGGTCTTCTGTACCTGGGTCGTGTACGGCTCCATCAGCTTGGCCGTGTGGTAAGGCTTCCAGGTTTGGGGCACCCCTTGCCAAGCCAGGGGAATGGACCAGAGCACAGAGAGCGGGATAACGAAGTAGATCAGCCCGCGGGTGAGATCTACCCAGAAATTGCCCACGCTCTTGACGGTGGCCCGCTTTAAGGCCCGCCCCACCGCCACCAACACCGCTAGCCCCGACGCACCGCTCAAAAACTGGTGCACCATGATGCCCAGCACTTGCGAGAAATAGCTCATGGTGGTTTCTCCGGCGTAGGACTGCCAATCGGCATTGCAGGTAAAGCTCCACGCTTGCATAAACGCCAGGTGCCATGAACAATTAGGCAGCTTCGCCGGGTTTAGCGGCAGCCAGGCCTGCGTCATGAAAATCGCCATCAGCGATGCAAAGCCAACGACGGCGAAGAGCAGCACGGCCCAGAAGTACCGCAACCACGTCATCTCCTCATTGGGATCAATTCCCGTCAGGCGATAGATCAGATTCTCGACCGGCAGGAAAACCGGGTGGAGAAACGTCTTCTGGCCAGTATAGACTTTGTACATGAACTTGCCCACCACGGGCGTCAGAGCAATGCCCAGTCCGAAGAACAAAACGATCTGAATTATTTCTATTGTCTTCATATCTCGATCCGTATCCCCCTCAAGGGGTATTTTTATATCGCTGCCTCTTATTGCAGCGGGCATGCCGGATTCCGGTTGCATCCGCAAATCCAGAAGCTACAAGCACTTATGCGCGGACGCAGATTTGCGCCAGGAATGTAATTCCCCCGGAAATAAACAGGCTGCTCAAGAGTAGCCAACAAGACGGGCGAATGCGTTAAAGGAGGCTTGGCAGCCATAAAGAAACTATCAAGGAGTCCAGAGAATCCCGGGCATTCGCGAGTCAGCGCGCGGTCGAAGGGCCCTCTGCTCGCACGCTTTCCGACTCTGCGGCCGCCCCCAATTGGAATGTTCCGGAATGCTGGTATTTACTCCGCAAAACCAAGATTCTGAGACGAACCTAATCCCTGCTGCCACGACATAAAGCAGGCGTGGCGAGGCTCCGCTGGTCCAGGTTTATTCCGAAATGGTGGGTATAAAAACTGTATTAAAATCCTGAGGCAACGCCCTCAGTTTCGTGGCTAAAAAGAGACAGAAAGTGTTTGCGCGGCTTGCTTGTGGTTCACTGCTAGCTTACCACTGGCTTGCCAATGCGGGGCGCACTGGCAATGAGTCGCTGGCCCGGCCTTTCAAGGGTTCGCTTAAAGCCGGCGCGGTTTCCCTGGTGCAACCTGCCTGAGGTCAGGATAATCTTGGCCGGAGAGGACTTAGCCCCGGTGATTCATAGGCCGGGGAGATTGGTCGTGAGGGCACTATAGACTGAGCCTTCCTGTTCTTCACAGGCCGACCCCAAGCCCTTTCAGAATTCAAGCGAGTCTTCGCCAAAACCACAAAGACGCCGCACGTAGCCTCGCGAATCACCCTTTCGGCCAGAGTCGAGACAGGGGGGATGCAGACATTTGTCCAGAGGCCCTTCAGGCGGTTCCAAAAGGAAGGACCATAAGTTGGCAGGATAATCAGGTCCACGCTCTCGGCTTTGGCCTCCGCCAGAATCTCCTCCGCGGGGTTTCCGACGCGAACATGCGCAATCGTCAAGGCCATCGGAGGAATGTGTTTGTTAGCCAGGTTTTCGAGATACCACTGAGCTTCCTGGCCGAGTTCCTCGTAAACACGGTTCTCTGGCGCAAGAATGTTCAGGGTAACGACGTGGAGCAAGATGAGAGTGACCTCCGGGCGTTTGGCCAGGCCGTTTACGAGTTCAAACACCTCCAGCGGGCACCTGGCAACATCCACGGGGAGCAAGATTCGTTCGGGTTTCATGGGATACAAAGAACCTCAACCTGCACCACAGGCTTGAGGTTCCTAATTAGCGTTTGTGCATACCTTCGTACTTTTCTGGCCAGCAACCGAGACGTGTCGAACTTCTGTTCGCCGCTTTCGTCCGGCGAGGCGCGCTAGGAGCGCGGCAAACGCCGGTGGGAAAACGAGCAACAAAGCCAGTGGGACAATCAGGTAGATAAGAGATACGTTTTGCATAGCGGTAACGTGGAGCAGAGACGCAGCGAGCGGTAATCAAAAGGAATTCCAAAAGCGCTAATATAGTGTAAACACCCCTCTGCAGGAGCGCCTCGATCTCGGCTCGCAGGTACGCCGTGTCCTGTTTTGGCATCCGCAGCCCGCTTCGAGGCGACGCGGTCCAACTGGACCGCTCGGCGCAGCCGGCACCTGGCGCCCCTGACGTGGCCTCATTCATTAAGGGGCCTCGCGCAGTACCATCACGTGGCTCTCGGCCTCGCGCGTCACCGTCTCGGCCGTGGTTGGCCCGAAAAACAACCGGGCCCAGGCTCCGTGCTCCCGCGGGGCCAGAATGATAAGATCGGCCTCATATCTCCGCGCAACCTTGAGAATCGCCCCCGCCGGAGTTCCTTCCTCGACCACGCAGGTCGCCGCTACGCCGGCCTGCTTCGCCAGGCTCATGGCCGGCTTCATCTCTTTTAGCGCCTCGCCGCGCAGCGCTTCTGTGACCCACGGTGGCGAGGCCAGACCAAAGCGGATCACTTTGGGGAAGATCGCATGGCATAGGACGAGCGTCGGCTGGGTATGCCGGGCGACGCTTGCTCCCACCCGCACCGCGTCCAGCGAAGCCGGCGAAAAGTCCAGGGGAACAACGATAACTCCCGGATTGGTTTCTCCGGCTTTATCGCGGAAGTGAGAGTGCGGCGCGTGCCCGGGATCCATTGAACCGTTGGGCTGGGTGCTTTTCGCGTGAACTGACTCTCTGGTCGGGGTGCCCCACAAGCTCTGCTCGAGGCCTCGGAACCGCGGCTCGAGCATCGCGCGCGAGTTTGCGAACCAGGCTCCCGGATTCCTGAGGAAGGGAAAGGTGACGAGACGGGCATGCGGAGCGGGGCGATTTTCCATGGCAGCTCAACGTGAGTTGGGGTCATGCCATAGGCCCGGGCTGGAATCGGCAGCGGATTGCTTGCCGCCAGGCAGGCGCTACCCATATCCTGCCGCCCATGTCGTCTGAGCGTGCCAAAGCGTTCGTCGCCCGCTGGGCCGCCGCCAGCGCTTCCGAACGCGCCAACAGCCAACCCTTCCTATGCGGGCTTTGTGACATCTTGGAGGTAGCCCTACCCGAACCGACGCGGGAAGCGGGCTACGCGTTCGAATACGACGTAACGGAGCACCATCCTGACGGTTCCACCACCAAGGGACGCATTGATCTCTACAAGCGCGCCTGCTTCGTCCTGGAGTCCAAGCAATTCCAGGCGGCCAAGGCGGCGGCCTCGCAGCTTGAACTGGCCGCGCAGGAAGCCGGCGTCATCGAGAAGAAGAAATCCTCCCAGCCCATGCGCGGCACCGAGGCCTGGGACGATGCGATGGTGAAGGCCCGGGGCCAGGCGGAGCGCTATGTCCGGGCGCTGCCGGGGAACGAGCCGAACCCGCCGTTCCTGCTGGTGGTGGATGTCGGGCATAGCTTCGAGGTGTTTGCCGACTTCACCCAGGCCGGCAAAGCCTACCTGCCCTTTCCCGATCCCCGCACCTTCCGCATCCGGCTGGAACACCTGGCCGACGAAAAGGTCCGCCAACGGCTGCGACTGATTTGGACTGACCCGACGACGCTAGACCCCGCGCGGCAATCCGCCGACGTGACTCGCGAGATTTCCGCGCACTTGGCCGAGCTGGCCAAGTCGCTGGAGGAGGCCGGGCACCGGCCGCGCGTGGTGGCGGATTTCCTGACGCGCTGCCTGTTTTGCATGTTTGCGGAGGACGTGGGGCTGCTGCCCGAGCGCAGTTTCACCGACCTGCTCAATTCCCTGCCTGCGGACGGGAGCGGCTTCCCGGAACTGGTCGAGCAGCTTTTCCGCGAGATGAACAGCGGCACCGGCAAGGGCATCTCACTCGTCTTGCGCAAGAAACTGCTGCAATTCAACGGCGGCCTGTTCGCGGACTTCACCGTTCTGCCCGTGAACGGCTTGCAGCTTGGGCTGCTCAAAGAGGCGGCCAAGCAGAACTGGAGTCACGTCGAACCCGCCATTTTCGGCACGCTGCTGGAACGCGCGCTGAACCCAGGCGAGCGGCACAAGCTGGGCGCGCACTACACGCCGCGCGCTTATGTCGAACGCTTGGTGCTGCCGACGGTGGTCGAGCCGTTGCGGGCCGAGTGGGAAAGCGTCCGGGCCGCGGCCTTCACCCACGCCCGGGCGGGCAACCTCAAGGCGGCGCGGGACGAGGTCAACGCCTTCCATGACAAACTCTGCCAGGTGCGGGTGCTCGATCCCGCGTGCGGCTCGGGCAATTTCCTCTACGTGGCCCTGGAGCACCTCAAACGGCTGGAAGGCGAAATCCTGGACGTGGGGGCGCAATTCGGCGAGAGCTTCAAGCTCGAGCTGGAGACGCACAGCGTGGACCCGCACCAGTTCCTCGGCCTGGAGATCAATCCCCGCGCGGCGGCGATCGCCGAGCTAGTGCTCTGGATCGGCTACCTGCAATGGCACTTCCGCACCCACGGCCAGACGATGCCCGCAGAGCCGGTTCTCAAGAAGTTCAAGAATATCGAATGCCGGGACGCCGTCCTGGCCTACGACGGCGAGCCGGAGCCGGCTCGGGATGAAACGGGAAACGTGATAACGGTTTGGGATCGGGGAGGCACTGTCGCCGGGCGGGATGCGGGGGAAGATGGAAATCGAATTCCCCTTCTAACGTATCGCAATACCCGGCGCGCTGAATGGCCTTGCGCGGATTATATTGTCGGCAATCCTCCATTCATTGGTAACAAGCGAATGCGCGAAACCCTCGGAGATGGATATGCAAAAACCCTGCGCGAAACCTACCCCGAAATGCCCGAGTCCGCCGATTTTGTGATGTACTGGTGGGAGAAGGCTGCGGGACTGGCGAGGTCTGGCAAAGTGAAGAGATTTGGCCTGATCACGACGAATAATCTTCGGCAAGTCTTCAATCGTCGTGTCGTTCAAGCACACCTGCAGGCCAGCCCTCCGCTCTCCCTACTCTTTGCGATCCCTGACCACCCTTGGGTGGATACTGCTGATGGGGCGGCCGTGCGAATAGCCATGAGCGTTGGAACTGCGGGCCATCACCAAGGGCTGCTCTCCCAGGTAGTGGCGGAAGGCGGCAAGGAGCTAGTAGATTCCAGCGCTGGTGGCGCGGTGCCAGTGCAATTAAAGGAAACCACAGGCGTAATCAATGCGGACTTGACCATCGGCCCAGACGTTGGACAGGCAAGACCGCTTGTCGCGAACTCGGGGCTTTGTGGCCAAGGAATCAAATTAGTTGGCGACGGGTTCTATGTCGGCGCAACACAATTTGCCGCCGGGTCAAACCCAGCTTCTGGTTTACCCATCGTCAGAGACATCATCAGGCCTACAGACATTTTGGTGGGCACCGATGGCAGGAAGGTGATTGATTTCTTCGGGCTAACCGCTGAGCAAGCGCGTGTGCAGCACCCGCAAGCGTTCAACAAAGTCGTGGCCGAGGTCCGCCCTCTCAGGGAGAATAATGCTCGAACCTCGATCCGCGAACTGTGGTGGCGCTTTGCTTGGGAAAGGCCAGAGCTCAGAAAGGCCATAGGGAACTTAGCGAGGTACTTTGTCACTTTGGAGACCTCGAAGCATCGGTTCTTCTCTGGGGTATCTCCGGAGAAGCTGTGGGACGGCTCATTGTTCGCATTCGCCTTGGAGGACTGGTTCTTTTTAGGCGTATTGAGCTCAAAGGCACATGTGATCTGGTCTCTTGAGGCGGGTGGGCAGCTTGGGCCAACGCCTCGCTATAATCGTACCGCCTGTTTTGAAACCTTCCCGTTTCCCACCTGTGGTGCGGCAACCCAAAACCATATTCGCAAGCTTGCCGAGGAACTGGACGCACACCGGAAGCGCGTGCAGTCACAGAATCCCGGCCTGACGCTGACGGGGATGTATAACGTTCTGGAGAAGCTGCGCGCCAATGAGGCCCTGAACGCGAAGGAGAAGCAGATTCATGATGCGGGCCTGGTGTCGGTGCTCCGGCAGCTTCACGATGATTTGGACGCGGCGGTTTTCGCGGCCTACGGCTGGCCGCCGACGCTGACGGGCGCGGAAATCCTGGAGCGCCTGGTGGCGCTCAACGCCGAGCGGGCCAAGGAGGAGGCGTCGGGTTTGGTGCGCTGGCTGCGGCCCGATTACCAAAACCCGGGCGGAGCCCAGGCTCAGCAGACCGCACTGGCGGTCGAGGTTGAACCGGAAGCGAAGCCCGGGAAGCAGCGGGCCGGGAAGCTGGCCTGGCCCAAGACCCTGTCCGAGCGGGTCAAGGCGGTAAGCACGGAACTGGCAACGGTGAAGGAGCCAGTAACAGCCGCGGACATGGCCAAACGCTTCTCCCGGGCCAGGTCGGCGGACGTGGGTGAGATTCTGGAGACGCTTTGCGCGATGGGAAAGGCCCGGCGCGGCAAGGAGGACGGGACGTATTTGCCTTGAAGCTTTAGCCCTAAACCTCTGCAGGTAAATGGGTTAGCCGCGAAAAGGCACAAGCAACGCAAGAGCATGCGGAATTCCCGTCGTTTTTGCGCCATTTGCAAGGGAGTCTCCCGGGACACGCACTGGACATGCGCCATACCCTCGCCGTAGATAACTTTCAGGCTCCCCGGAGCGCTTCCCGCCTCTGCCGGGCTGTAACGTGACGCGCTATTTCG
>PLZQ01000370.1:0-14930 GCA_003152225.1 Limisphaerales bacterium
TGCGTCAGCGTCTCCTGCTGCTGGCGCAAGCGGCGGCCGAGGGTGGAGTCAGAATGTAACAGCAGTTCCACGTCTTCTTCCTGCTGCAACAAACCAGCGAACATCGCCGGCGGGGCGGCCAGGACGTGAAAGAGAGTAACCTCCGCCTTCGCGCCACTGGCGATCGCGCCGGTTAATTCCACTGCTTTCCCCGCCTGCGCCCCGCCGGCGCTGCACAGCAGGACGCGTCGCAACACGGGCCGTTCCCCCACAACCACCAGCACGGGCGGCGCGACCGCTTCGATGATCTGGTAGGCTTTGGCCGACCGCAGGGCTGGAGTGCGACCCGGGCGGCGTTCGGCGCCGATGACCACAAGGTCGTAGGGCGTTTCCCGCGTGCGCTTGACGATCTCGGTCACAGGCCGCCCGTCCTTGGTGATCAATTCGGCGTTGAGGTTGTGCTGTTTGAGCAGTTCCTGGCTGCGGCGCAGGGCCTGCACCAGGGCGTCTTCCGTGCCGGCCTGTTCGCAGATGCCGAGGATCGTGGTTTCGGCGTGGCAGCCGGCGGCGATCAATGCGCCGAACCGTACCGCGTTTTCCGCCGCCGCCGAACCGTCGCTACAAAAGAGCATTTTCATCAGTGCCTCCGATTCATTGGNNCCGGATGACGACCCCTTGGAACTTCTCCGTCAAGGTCGCGCCAATCTGGGCGCCGATCGCTGCGCCGGTATGCATCACCAGCGCGATCAGGATGTCCACGTTGCCTTTGAGGGCATGGGTCAACGTGCCGTAGCTGGCCGAGATGACCACCTCAAACAGGTCGGTGCCCACCGCCAGGTGCGTCGGCACGCCCAGCAAATACACCAGCGCCGGCATGCGGATGTAGCCCGCGCCGCCGCCGAGAAACCCGCTGAAAAGCCCGCCAATCACCGCCACCGCCAGGATCGGCCAGAGCGATATGCGCGCAATGCCCGAAGCCGGNNCCCCCGGCACGCCCGCGCCCGCCGGACTTTGCACGGCCACCGCGTCGCATCTGGAGCGTCTGCCAGCTTTCCCAACCGATGAAGAGGGACATCGCCACGAGCACCACGACGAACCCGATCGCAATCACCATGTCGGCTTTCGCCAGCCGCTTCAAATGCTGGACGATTTGCGCGCCGGCCTCCACGCCAGCGATAGTGCCGACGACCATGATCAGGCCGAGCTTGAAGTCCACGTTGCCCAGCGCGCGGTGCTTCTTCGCGGCGACGATGGACTTGCCCACGATGTGCGCGAGGTCGGTGCCGACTACGAAATTCATCGGCACGCCGACCGCAAACAACGCCGGCCCGGCAATAAAGCTGCCGCCGACGCCAAAGAATCCGCCCAGGATGCCGACCACAAATCCCACCCCCACGAGATAGAGCGGGCTGATGTGTACGCCGGAGATAGCGAAGTCCATGCGTCAACCTCGTTTCAACCAGCGCTGGAAGAAACGTAACAAGGCCGTGGTGAGCACCTCCAGGAGCACGCCCTGGCCGATGATCAGGGCCAGCGCCACGACGGCGTAAGTAGTCTTGTTCGTTTCGAAGAGATTCCGCAGCGCCCCGCCGAGGAAATGCAGCACCAGAAAGAAGTAAGCGGTCACCAGCACCGCATAGAGCCCCAACTCCAACAGAAACGACACCACCGCCACACTGCGTGGTGCTCGTTGGACCCTGCCGTTCTTCATGGCCCCAACATGCGCCAGGTTTGCGCTCGTAGCAACTCGCCTGATAGGGGCGAGGATTCTGGCGGAGCGCGACGGCAGGCAGATAGTCTGCCTTACTGGGTCGGGGAATAGTCCGTCGGCGCGAGGAACTCAGATTTCACCCCATCCTGCACCGTGAGCAAGCCGCCGGCTTTGTCCTCGGAGGTTTTCTTGACTGCGATCCAGTCGGCGTCGGCACGGAAAGCCTTGAAGGATTCGGCAGCAGTTTCCTGGCTTTTGTGAGCAAGGATGTAGATGAGCTTCTCACCGGCTCCGTTCTTCTTTTCGGTAGGCGTCCAGTAACCGAAGCTGGTCATGCCGTGTTTCTCGAAGAGCTTCAAGGTGTGCTCGCGGAAGCGGGCGAGGAGATTGTCCAGGTTGCCAGGTGAGGCGGTGTAGGTGCGCAGCTCGAATACGCGCGGTTCAGTCGCGGCGGAGGGTTTGATCGCGGGGGAGAAGTCGGTGGCAGCGAGAAAGACGGAATCCGCTTTCAGGACGAGTTTGCCGTCCTTCTCCGATTCCTTAGCCGCAGTCTGCCAGTCGGGATCGGCCATGAATTCCTTCCACGACTGCTCCCGCGCTTGCCGGCTGGGATACGCGAGGAGATAGACGAGTTTGTTCTCGGTGTTGGTTATGGGCAGCCAGTAGCCGACATTCACCATGCCGTGCTTCTCGAAGAGCTTGCAAGTGTGGTCGCGGAAGCGGGTGTTGAGCGCATCGAGCTTGCCGGGCGCGGCATAGTAGATACGCATTTCATAGCAATGCGTATCAGCGGCGGCGGCTGAGCCAGCGGTGAAAGTAGTCAGAGCGGCTACGAGGGCAAACGGCAAAATGGTTTTCATATATATTGAAGGAGGAGTGTGGACAACACGCTGCGGGGCGCAATGGAAAACTATCCGAGTACAGGCTCGACTGTGATGGAGCTGGGCTCGGCAACGCAAAAGGCGCAGCCCTCTTATCAAAGAGCGCTGCGCCTTAATCAAAGCCCTGAGATTACAGCCTGCTTTTTCCAGCCCTCCTCGCTTTCGCCCAGCGTGCTTTGGCAGCCGCAGAAATAGCTGCTCTCCCGGCAGCGCTCATCTTTCTCTTGGGTTTCTGCTCCGGCGTCGCTGAGGCAGTTGTCCCTTTGATCTTCGCCCATCTTGCCCTTTGAGCAGCTCGCATTCTGGCCTTGGCAGCAGCGCTAAACTTGCGCCTCTTCAGCGGCGCTTCAGCCGGTTGCGCAGGAGCGGATACCTCGCCGCTCAGGAGTTGACCGAGTTCTTCTTGCAGCGACTCGATTCTCTCCTGCAGGTCGGCTGCCTGTCTTAATACTGTTGGTGATAGCTGGGTGATTGAGTTCATAATGAGGTCAGTATGGACGAAGTTGGTGTCAGGGTCAAGTTACTTGCTCTTTGCCGAAAGGACTATCGACCTAATGGCCATCTCCTCTCCCGGACGCGGTTGGGCGACGGGCTCGATGGCCAGGCCGATGATGAGGTCCCGGTATTCGAGCGACGAGGCCAGGTTGAGGTGATACTCATGGAACTTGCCGTCGGAAGTCAGGTCCAGGCTAAGGCTCTTCTGGGTGTCAAATTTGTCGTCGTCGAGGCGCTTCCAGAGAATCCGTGCGGTCGCGGCCTGCCCTCGGTAAGCAATCTCCAAATCCACCGATGGAGCGCTTTCGGCTCGCCAACACTGAACGGCGCTTTCCAGGCGCGCATTGTTCGCACCGAACTTGATTCGCCACTCGCCATTCATCGGGAAGCCCTGATCAGTGGCATTGCGCATCGTCCAGTGCTGCCGGTCTCTGACAAAGCGCCAGGCAAAGGGCGTCTTGGTGGCCAAGTCATTGAAACGTTTGCGAATGTCCGCAAGTTTGCCGACCACGAAGTCGGTGTGGTGCTCGTAAACGATATTGTGGTCGAAATTCTCCATGTGGATGGGGGCGATATACGCCGTCGAACCATGCTTGGGGTCGTCGGACCTCTCATCGCCATAAATCCCGCCATGAAACTCGCCGCCGTCGTCCTTGAACACGCCCAGGCCCCAGCCCTCATTGTCCACCAGTGCAGCCCAGCGTTCGGTCGCTACAAAGCGGGTCCAAGGCCAAGGCTTCCTCCAGTCGTTCGTGACCTGGGTGAGCGTGTCCAGTGTAAAGGGCTTGCTGCCTGTGTAGGACATCAAGCGCGAGAGCTTGGAGATCGTATAAACGGCTGGCAATTCCTGTGGGCAAGGGCGGTAGGCGGTCTTGTCCGAACGCTGGTTTGTGCAGCGGTAGCGCATGTGAATGACCGGACCTTCGAGCCTCGTCCAGGTTTCGAAGACACAATCACCCGGGACGTTGTTGAGCGGCCACTGCATGGGAACGCATTTGATGTAGAGTTGCTTCCCGTCGTTCCGGTGCTCGATAACTGCCGAGGGATTATTGTAGCAGTCTCCGGTTTGAATCGGATTCCAGCCCAGGCCAGCCCACGCCCGGCTGGGCTTCTTGTCGCCGACCTCAAAGGGCCACGGGCCGGAGTAATGAGACATCTGGATTTGCCGGCCCAAATCCGCGCTGTTGATAATGTTGCCCGGGTGATCTTTGCTGGAGATGAAAGTAACTGCGCCCCCCAACGACAGGTCCATGCCGATACGAACCTCGCCATCATCCAGAAATGTGAGCTTGGGCGCAGGTTGTTGGGCCCGCCCGCTGAAGGTGCTGAGGGCGCAAAGGGCAACCGCAAAGCACCGGCACAAATGAAGTTCTGATCTGGTCTGCATGCGCATTCAGTTAAGCCCCCGCACGTCCTGCTTCCGCCCGTGGGTGCCGGTTGCTTTCGCTCATGTTGATCATCCTGCGAAGCTTACAGCACCACGAGAATTACACCACAGCGGAGAATTGACCTGCGTGGATACGGTTAACCACTGAGCCGCGAGCACGCAACAGCACTGCGAGTCCCTCCTGTCTCTGATCTTGAAGAAGAGAGCGGATGCAAGAGTCCCCGCCTGGGTGAAAGCGTAAGGAAGTCGAACGTGTAAGGGTCTTTCAACACCTGTTGCGCCAGGTCTGACTGCGGCGGCGGCAGCGTCTGCGCGAAGTTCATGAGCGCCTTGCCCATCCGCCGGTGCGCCTGCGTCTCGATTTGCACCGTCAGCACCGCGCGACTCCAGCCGTGACGGAGCGCGGCCTGCGCATACCATAGCCGCTCCGCCGGTTTCTTGAGTTTTGTCAGCACGACGAGATTGTGCCCCCACGGCAGCGAAGCCACCGGCTCGGGCGGCGTCGCCGGCGATAGTGCAACGGCTTGTTGCAAAATTGACCCGGATGATTCTCCAACAACCTGTTGGACAATTGCGCCGGTCCCTGTCGGTGATTCTGTCGCAGGCTGTGACAGTTTACCTCCGGGCAATGGTATAACAGGCTGTGAGACATTTGGCCGGACAGATTCTCCCATGCCTGTGAGAGAATCGTCGCCGGTGGATTGCTCTTCGGGCGACGTGGCGTTCCCGACCGCCAATTTTGCAACAGGCTGTTGCAAAATTACGTCTCCGCCCCATGCCTCGGCGAAAGCCAACATGTAGTCGAGGTTTCGCGCAGAAAACCCCTTGATCTCCGGAAACTCCTCCCGCAAATCCGCCGCCAGCCGCGCCACCACCTTCGCACCCCAGCCTTCCGCCTGCTGACGCTGGAGAATCACACGCCCGATGTCCCAGTAAAGCGCGATCAACTCCCGGCTCACCGACAGCGCCGCCCTCACTTGCGCCGCGCGCACGCGCGACTTCAACTCCGCCAACAACGGCCCGTAGCCTTTCGGCACGGTCGCGGCTGCCTTCACTGGTTTGTAGTATCGCTTGCTCATACGGGACCTTTTCTACTCAAATAAGAACCTGCTGGAAATGAGCGACTTACGGCAGTCAGCCGTCAGCCACTCAATTAAGCCGCCGGCGGTGACGGCCTCGGGCGGCAGCGCGGGATTCAACCGCTCCAACGCCACGCGCAACCGGGACACCAAAACCACCTCGCCCTTTGTCTCGCGCCCCAGCGAAGCGCCCTCGCCCATCGGATGGGAGAGGGTGGCCGTCAGGCCGGGTGAGGGTGCGCCGAACATTTCCTCCAACGCCGATACCTTGGCCCAGCCAAGCTCGGCGAACAACCCAATTGCGGGTTGCTCAACAAGCTGGTCCTCGGTATAGGCGTGGGCTGGCATCAGATGACTTTCTTCCACTCGATGATAAGTTCGGCCCAAGGAACTTGTGCCTCTCGCCGCAACTTGTCGCGCTTTCCGAAACTAACCGGCTTCGTGGCGACACCCTTCTTGCTCTTGGCGTGGGCCAAGTCGGCCTTTACGCGCGTCTCATGCACTTCCTTGAGCCAGTCAATTCCCTTCAGAAGCACCTTGGCGATGGCCGGGTTTGTCAGCCAGTTTCCCCAATCGGGATGATCCTGCTTGGGAGGAATAGCTTTCTTGTAGGCGGCGACGGTGGCAGGATGAACCAAGGAAAATGCCTGGACTAAAACCTCATTGAACGTATCAAGCATTAGAACCCAACTGGATGGGTCGCCAACGGCGAGTTGTTGAAGGCGGAGGCAGCGCCGTTCTGCGTGCCGCCAATCCTTACGAAGCGCCGTCTTCCACGGCATCTTCACGCCGATTTGCTGCTCCTGCATGAAGAATCGTTCAAGCACACCGAGCTTCTTTGGCCCTTTTGTCCGAATGCCGAGCGCCTTCAAGAGCAGCTTCACGGACGGATTCGCTTTAGCGGTTGGCGTCCAAGTGCCCTTGGTCCAAGGCCACAGCTCAATTAGCATGTTCGCGCAGAAGCGTGCGAGGTCGGGGTCTTGCGATTCCGTCTCGGACTCCACGAGCTTTCGACCATCGGCGATTTTGAAAGGCGCGGCGGCGCTGTTGCCGAATAGACGGTGAATCAACAGACTCTTCGCCAGTGGGTGAGGTTGCTTGCCAATCAGCTTCAGCGCATCTGCCGGGCCTGACCTCCGGCCACGGAATGTGGCCGCGCCAACTTTCAGCAGCAGCCCCTTCTCTTCCGAGCGACGTTCAGCAGTCTGGATGACCTTGCGGTATTTCCCAGCGCCCTCCACCGGCTCACAAACATCCATCGCCTCGATGTAATTGGCGGCACTCGCATCATAGGTCGGGTCACGCTGAAGGGCTGCGAGCAAGGCGTCGGCAGCTCGTTTGTCCTTCGGGAACTTGCGGAGATACGAAGCCAGCACCCACGACAGGTCTGAGCGTTGATATAGCAACGGAGCAATGCGCTTTAGAATCGCCGGCTTCGGCCTCATCCGAAACAAAGTGAACTTGAACTTGGTTGCATCGGTAATTGTCCAGCGCCCCCCTTTCTTCCGAAGGCTGCGCCGGAAGATTCTCTCAAGACGTCGCTGGCTTGCGGCTGTCACGCGCGTTGTCGATCCAACTGCGGCTACGTGGCTCGGGATGTTCTTCCGCAGCTCCTCCAGCTTGGCGACTCGCCGGCATTCAATCTTCTGCGCTTGTGGAACAAGGCCCAGTTCTTTCGACGCGATGTCCAGTTTGACAAGTGCCCGCCGAACCGGAACTTCGTCTTTCGCCATCATCTTGATGTCGTCCACGTAACGGAGGTAGGTGATGCCCTTGAAGCGAAGCGCGTCGAACGAAAAGAGGAAACACTCGGCGAGGAATGCAGACGGTTCTGGACCTTGTGGAATGCCGTGCTGCATACACGAACCCTTGTGGTTCTCTGTCCATTTCTCCAAACAGCGGAGCAACAATACGAGGACTTCCGGCTTTTTGAACCGCTGTTCCAACACGTCCCGCAGCAGCTTGTGGTCTATGAGTTCGTAGAACGAGACCAAGTCGAAGTCGGCCACATAGTCGTTGCCGGCATTGAAAGCCTTGGCGACGGCGCGGTCGAACGCTCGATAGGAATGCTTCCAGCCCCGGTAGAAGAATGGACTATTCTTGCTGTTCACCAGTGCGCCAAAACACCGCTTCCCAGCGTGCTTGTCTTGCTCAGGCTTGAACGCAACCGCGATCACGTTGGCCATTGCCTGATAAACAACCTGGTCCTGGAGCGTCAGCAATCGAAGCGGACGGAGGATGCCGCTTTTCTTTGGCTGAAAGACAACGGTTGCGGGCGATGGCAGGTAGCGTCCCGTTTTGATGTCATTGATGAGGTCTTGGAGATTCTCCCGCAAGCCGAGCTGATAAGACGGGTAGAGATGACGAAAGAGGTTCTTATATTCCTTGTTCTGACCGCGCACAACCCGCGTGAAGGCGAGTTCAAAGTTCGCCATCGAAATGAAGCCGTGTGGGAATGCCATTGTTGCGCCTAAGGGTTCGCTGCGGGCGCTGGAGCAGCGGCAGGTGGTTGCGGCATTGGCCATGCCGCCGTCGGATAGCCGGGCCGGCTGTAGTCCGTTCGTGGTCCGGTATAGTTGATGGCGGTGAACACGATTGAATAGAGGAGCGACAGAACTTCACTCTTCAGCCGCAGTGTCCTTTCTATTTCTCGTCCTCCATCCCCGCCACCATGCGTGGAAGTGTTGCGGAGGGAACTCCATGATTTGAGTAAGCCACCTGGAAGGCGGCTGTTGGTGATGAAAGCGCGAAGCAAATCAGAGTTCCGGGGTTTCCGCATCTGACCAATAGTGCCGCTGACTCGTTGCCGCGTTTGGTCTGATAATCTGACCCCACTCAGCGCCGCTTCGGCTTCATCAAGTTCCGCAAGGAACTCCACGCTGACCGGGGCTAGATCGGGAAAGCACTCCCCGGCCAAACCTTCCACGGCCACCGCGAGGGCTAAGACCTCAGCATCTAGCGAAGCTGCCGTTGACTCAATCGCACTGCCGAGATGGCGGGAGATTGGATGCCAACCCGCATTGGCGTTAGCATTAACGTGCCGAAAGTAATCAACAAACATTCTCCAAATGTGGCCGCCTTCGTCAAAGCGATGGAACTCCAATGGCGGGTGCATCTTTCCCTCGCCTCGGTCCGTTGACGGCGAAATAAGGCGAGTGACCCGCCGACCACTCGAGCTTGTCTCAATACCCATCACAGACAACTGCCGCCCGAACGCAAACTGAAGTGCCTCGTGAATCCGAGATGGCGTCGCAGGCGTGAGTGTTCCACCGGGAAGTTGCAAGGTCACGATCGTGTGTTCGCTTTCCTGACGCACTTCAAAGCGAAACTCTCCATTATTAACTATCGCGACGTTGAACGAGTTCGCCGTTTGCCTTTCCTGACCTGCTATCCGGATTATCGTCTGTGTCCCTTCGTTACACGGAAACTCCCACCTCCCCTTGAATCTGACATTAACGAAATCGGCTTCGGGATTTGCCGGGCCATTTTCACTTTGAACAAGTTCATTGATGTAGCCATGTGCCAGCCCTTCGACAGGTCCACCGCGTGGTGCTGGCATGATGCGCGCGGCCGTCCATCGCGGGAGAATGTGTTCCTTTGCATCGAGCGTAAAGAAATCTCCATCAGGGATAAGCTGCCCGATGACGCCGGGCCGTCCCATGTAGGCTTTAAGAGCCTGGTATGCTTCAGGAGCTACGAAAATCTTAAACTGAAGAACGCCATCAGTGTCTTGCCACATTTCCCCAGGTCCGCCGATGACGAAATGAGGATTGCCGACATTGGTGAGCACCATTTGGCTGCACTCGGCCCTGAACTTCCCGTCAGCGAATTCCTTTTTGGCATCCATACGGCGTTGCTCAGTTCTCCTTAAGGTTGACCTGCCCCGACAGCAGGCGCGGCAGCAGCAGGTCGCGCGTCCGGCGGAGGTTTTGGGTTTGGCGGAACAGGCTGAGAATCTCCGAGAACATCGGCTCAACGAGCCGATGATACCGGACCAGCACGTCATCCGACGGGCAGACAATTTCCATCGCCTCAAACTTGCCTTTGTTGACGTTGCCCATCGTCGCGCCGTTCGCGCCGAGATTCTCCAACGTCTGCTTTGAATCTTGGAGACGGAGAAACAGGAACTCCCGGCTGGCCGGGTTCGCCAAAACCACGGAGTTGATTTGCTGATTCGTCTGGCAGTCCTCGGTCGTAATGGAGACAACGCCAATCGTTCCGATGCAACTCACGCAGATTGAACCGGCGGGCAGCGTCTTGTTCGCCTGCGACTCCGAGCCCGCCGTCGAGAGGCAGTCACTCGTGCCGAGGATGAACATGTTTCCGTGCATGTCCGGCGTCTTCACGAACGGCACATCGTTACCGTAGAAATCAGCGTTGGCTTTGCTGGGGGTCTTTCCCGTGATGACCGTGCCGAACTGCTGAATGGATTTCACCTGCCAGCCTTTGGGGATGTTGCCGAGGGGGGAGCCAACGCGCGGGAGCTTTTCGTGGCTGGGGAAGCGGAAGTGGACGAACCACTCGCGGTAGAGGGCGCGGGCCATCGCCTCCAAGAGCCGGATGCGCCGCTGACTGTTCTCCATCAACTCGTCGTAGGCCGACAGGATGCCCGCGATCCGCCGTTGCACCGGAAGCGGGGGCACTTCAATCGCAGTTTCGTTGAGAATAGTAAGCGTCAGAAACTTTGTCGCCGCTCCCGTTGAGAAGTTGCGCAACTCCGAAAGCTTTGGCCGGAGTGCGTAGTAAAGAAACTTCGTGGTCAGCACTTCCGTGTCACGGGGCCTAACGATATACGTCCGCTGATAGGCATCAAACTTTCCGTTGAAGTATTTAAGCGGGTAAATGCCGTTGGCGTTGTTTCCGGCCAGCAGCACACACTCGGTATCGAAGCTGAAGGTATTCGTCCGCAAAGTGTCTTGTGAACAGGTGAAGAACGGATAGTCGCCATCAGGCACAGCAGCATTTGAGTCAAGCTTGCCTGTCTTGAAAGCAACCAACTCACCAAGCTTCGCTGTTCGCCACTCGTTTGCCATCGTCACGCCTCCAGAATCTCCGCCACACGCTGTGCGCCCTCACCTCGGTCCTCTCTCACGGGGAGAGGAAGTGAGCTGGCGATGGTTTGTTCGAGGCCGCGCGCCAAACCTCTCTGGCGAACTGTTAAGGAATCCTTAAAAGTTGGGCTGGAGTGTGTGTGGACCATGATTATTCCTCCGAGGGCAAAGGGTCCGGGTTCTTCAGGGCCTTCTTTTCTTCTGAGGCGAGGCGGCGCTCGACCCTTTTCACGTCCTCGGCGGCGGGCAGCGTCTCCGGGCGGATGCCGCGTTCGAGCAGGGTTTTGCGGACGGCCTGGTTGTTGGTGATGTGTTCGCAGGAAATGGCGGCCTCGCTTTGCATCCCGTGCTGGCGGGCGTTGAAAATGGTGATCTCGGTGGCGAAATCCTTGGCCTTGAGAACGATGGTCGGCGCGAAGTCGGCCAGCGGGCGGTTGTCCGGCACTTTCCACTGGGCTTTCATGGCCAGGGTGGTTTTGCCAAAGAGCGCCTGGTCGCCCTTGCTACGGATGAGGGCGAAGTCTTCGTTGCCGCCGGTTTGCTCGTAGATGACCGCGGAAAGCTCTTTCTCCGTGGCGCTGAGTTTCCGGCGAGCCAGGACGCGCTCGGCTTCCAGCAGACGTTGCTCGATCAACTCCGCCCGGCGGGTCTGAATGGCAAAGTAGGTTTGGGCAAAGGCGATCTCCGGTTTCTTCGGGTCGCCGTTCTGGGCGATCAGGTAGCAGGCGTAGCGGGTGAGCATGAGGTCATCCACCTCGCGCTGGCTGCCCGAACCCAGATCAACCATTTTCCCGACGTCGGCAAAATGGTCGGCAACCCGGTGTCCAGAGACCTCGCAGGCGGTCTTGGCCTTGGAGACGACATTGAGAAAATTGTCCCATTTGGTGTAACCGAGCAGGTACTGGATGTCGCGCGCTAGCCAATACTCGACGCCGCCTTCCGTCTGCTGGGCGTGAGCTTCAAAGGTGGTGGTGAGGGTCTGGACGAGTTCGGTTTTCATGTTTTGAGTATCGGGCCGGAGTATTCCTGCGCCTTGAGGCCGGAGTTGGCGCGAAGCTGATCGGCGGCATCCCAAAGGCGCTTTTCCAGCCTGTCAGTGGCCGTGTCTTTCTCCGATGGCGCGATCCAGATCATGAGTTTGCAGTCAGTTTGGCGTGGGTGGTGGCGTTGGTACAGGAGTCCACACCGTCGCCGGGCGGGTGGCAGATGTCAGTCGTCGTTGCACTACCCCGAGTCATGTGGTCTTGCGCCGGATAGTATTTCAAGCGGTTTGATCCGCAAACAAAAAGGAGTGGCGTGGAGCGGTGGCCGCACGGCAATTGACAAAGTCGCTTTGGAGTGCGGCGGCAAGNNCGGAGGACCTTGCCGCCGCACTCCACAACCGTGGCGCGGGGGCATCCCCGCGACTTTGTCAACAGCCCTGGCGGAGGGACGACTGACCGGTGTCCGCGAAGCCAATGCGACTCCAAAGCCACCTCAATGCGACCCCAGTGCCAGCCCGATGGGAACCACGATCCTCCCTCACGGCTTGACCTGGGCCTGAAAGCAGGCGAGTATAGCCGTAGTGCAACCGGGGGCGTACTGGTTTCGACTTAGCAGACGCGCCAGAGGCGGCATGCCGAGGATGGTTCGTTGGCCTCGTTAAACATCGGACCGAAAATCAACAGCTAATCAAGAACTAGCTCTCGCGGCCTAAGTGCCACGACGTTCGCCGGTGGACACCTGCTACGCCGGCAGAACGCAACAGCAGGTTAGGTCGGTCACGGCGCCTGCGCGTGGCCGATTGAATNNTCTCTCCTGACTAAGCATGTAGTCGCGGCTGGCAACTTTGCCAAGGACGCGGGTTCAACTCCCGCCGCCTCCACCATCCTCCGCTCGTCGCCGCTAACGCGGTTCCGAGCTACGGATGGCAGGCCCGCGCCAGTTTTCACGGAGAACGGCCAGCCCTGCATAGTATTCACAGAGAAGGGCAGGCCCATTTAGGGCTGCTCATTTCTCCGCTCGGAACCGCGTTAGCGGCGACGAGCGAAGGAGGGCCTCCACGCCACGCGGTTCCGAGCTACGGATGGCAGGCCAGCTACAGCCTTTCGACTCTTTCGGACTTTCCAACTACGCGCGCTCAGGCTAAACGAGAATCCATGTTTTATGCGTATATCCTACAAAGCACTACTCATCCAGCACAGCTCTATCGTGGCCATACGACCGATCTCAAGCAAAGACTTGCTGAGCACAATACAGGCAAGTGCCTCCACACATCCAAATACGCACCTTGGAGAATCAAGTTCTTCGCGGCCTTCGAAACCTTGGAACTCGCCCAACATTTCGAACGATACCTGAAAAGTGGCTCAGGCCATGCCTTTTCAAAACGCCACTTCGGTCTCTAACGCCCCCTGGCTTGAGGGCAGCTTTATCGAGCCAAGGCCAGCAAGACGAAGGCGGCCAGCCGGCGCTGGTGCCGATTACGGAACACCTGCGGCACTGGCTGGCACCCTTGCGGCAGACCGCAAACCTCAGGCTTCTTCTACCACCTTCCAGCCCACGGCGTCGGCGAGGGCGTACACCGGTTCTTTCAGGTCGCCGTAGAATGTGACGCGGTGCCAGCCCCATTGGTCCCACATCCGGAAGAGCTTCTCGATGTCGCCGACCGGCTCGGCGCAGAGTTTGGTGCGGCAGGCGCGATCATCCGGGTCATTGGCGACCGCCAGCGCGCGGTGGAACACGATTTCCTTGCGGGTCGGCTCGATCTTGAGGCTGGTGGTCAGGTAACCGGTGGGCAGGATGGAGCGGATGGAAGCGCCCTGGCGATCCTCGGAGTGAGTCAGAATCTCGAAGGGGTTTGTCTGGCCCGCAGGTCCAAAGGCTTTGTTGTGGGCGACGCAATGCGCGTAGATGATCTGCCGCTTGGCGGTGTCAATTACCGGATCAGAGATGTAGCCGGGGCGCCCCTGAGTAAGCGTGGTACCGATCACCATGGTGGCGGCGGAGTGGATGTCGCACTCGCAACCGCCGATCAGCCCATCGCTGTTCAATTGGTGGAAGCCCAGGCATGGATAGGCATGAATGTGGCCGCCATAGAACCCGCCGAGGCAGTTGATGGTGATGCCATTTGCGCCGTGCTTCTTCAGGAGGGCCTTTTCCGCCAGATACATTGCCGCCGACGTCTCAAGCGTCTCCCGCGTAACGCCTTCGACCTTCCTGGCCGCCTGCGCCCAACGGTCAGCCACCGCGCGGGTCTCGTCTTTGTCGGCTTGCTGCCAAGCCTCGTTGACCTCCGCAAATGGAATGAGTTCCACCTTGATCCCCATCATGTCCGGAGCCGGGCCGGAGGTCTGGTCGCGGACGGCGAGGATCTTGGCTTCCTTCAACCGGCGCACGCACTCATCTGGGGCAAGGCATTTGACCGGGTCGGCATGGCCTGCCAACCGGCCCGCCTGGGGCGTGCTTTTCTGGCGCAGCCGGGTGGTAGCCGCGGCAAACTCTGAGGCGGTGCCGCCTTGCTTCACCACCTGGAAGCATTTCACCGCCTCCACTACGTCTTTCATCTTTGAGGACGCGACAAACCCGACGTTGGGCGCCTGGCTGCGGAGGAAGGCGGCGTTGTAAACGAGGAAGCCACCACTGCCGCCGTATTGGAAATCGGCATAGAGCACCGGCTTGCCGGAAGCTGCGACCGTCTGCACCACGCGGTTCCAGCAGTTCATCTGGTAAACCAGGTAGCCATCGACATTCCCGGCGGCTTTATCCTGTTCGACGAGCTTCTTGGCTTGCTCCTCACCGGTGGCCAGCGACGTGACAAACTCAAATCCCTTGCACTTATCCGCTAGCGTCTGGTTGATGCGGTCCATGACCGGGCGGAAATCGAACCCTTTGTTGGGCCAATCCGGCCCGGCCTGCTTCTCGCCGTGCAAGGAATAGATGATGCGGATGCGCGTTTTTTCTTTCGGCGCAGCCGCATTGAGCCAGGTTGGGACCGCGAGGGCGCCGAGCGCGCCAACGGTTGCGGTGCTTGCCCGGGTGAGGAAGTTGCGCCGGTTCATGGGACAGCCGGCACAGCCGGAGCGGAGGTGGTTTGGTTTCATATTCGACTTCTGGCAGTCTGGATGGTTTCAGGGGTTACTTGTGCGACGGGAACTACCCGAACCGGCAGTAAACCCAACGGAGGATCGCCCTTTTGGAGCGGCGCGGCGGTTAAAGGATTCACTGCGGGTCCGGCTCACGAAGTCGAGCATAGCGTGCATGGGAGCAGCGTCAAGCTTCCGCAGGGCAAGTCTGGCTCGGCCGGGTTACTGCAACCTGCGGCGCGGACGGCACCATCTGGAGCGCCAGAGGGGCAGCGGGATGAAAAGC
>PLZQ01000370.1:14954-15081 GCA_003152225.1 Limisphaerales bacterium
AGTCTATACCTTATACCCGGACACTTCGGGACGCACCGCCGCTCGAAGGCTGGCCCGCGCCGGGCAGCGGGCCGCAAACCGGGCGGGAGAAAGAGGGAAAGGAGCCTCCAATAAGCTTACAACAGGC
>PLZQ01000403.1 GCA_003152225.1 Limisphaerales bacterium
ATGCCACCGTCGATGTTGTCCTCGGTTACTCCCGTTTCATGGATGTCGTAGGTCTGGAGGATCATCTGGCGATAGGCCAGCTCGCGCGCCCACGAATCTTCTACCGCCACACCGTATTGCGCCAGCGTCGCCCCGACCAGCAACGGCGCATACCAGAGCGAGCGGCCGCAGCACGAGCTGGATTCGGGATAAGCCCACGCGCCGCTGAAGACATCGCCGCCCGATTCCGGCGCCGCGCTGCTGCGGTTGAGGAACAGCGTCAGGATGTTGCGGGCGTCGCAGCGCCAATTCGGGAACAGCCCCGGGTGGCTGATGAGGTAGCCCGCCACGTCGGCAGTGGTGGAGCAGTTCTGCGTCGGGTTCGGCCAATCCCAGAAATAGCGCCCGCAGGTGTCGTCCGCTGTCCAGGCCGGCAGCAGTCGGTCGCGCACGTAGCGCACACCGGCATTGCGGGCCTTGAGGAGCTGGTCGTCTGGGCCGGCGTAGCCGAGGCGGATCAGTTCATCCAGGAACGCCAGGATCATCGTGACGCCCCCCGTCTGCTTGTTGTCCTTCCAGGGCGCGGTCTCAGGGTTGGCGTAGCGCGGCCAGGGATCGGCAGCGGGATCGAGGTTGCAGTGCGCGGCCAGCAAAGCACCCCAATGTTTCGCCGCCTCGAACCACCGACGGTTCCCGGTGACCTGGTATGCGCGCAGCAGGCCCTGTCCCATATTCGCGCTGATGTCGAGCTGGATCATCCCGTTGGTGTTGCATCTCCAGTAAGCCCTGCCTTTGACCGGCACGCTGATGAGGAAGCCGGGCCAGAGGTGGTCCGGCGGCGTCTGGCAATAGTCCAGCAGGAAGTCGCCCATGTATGTCAGGTGCGCAATGGCCGCCGGGTCCCCGCTGTAACGGTAGTAGTCCACCAGCCCCATCAGAACGCTGGTCGAACGCTGGCCGATGTCGCCGTTGTCCCAATCGCTGGGCGTCTGCGGCAGGATCACGCCATTGGAAGTGATCTGCCAATGGCCGCTGAACACGTAATCGGGGTAGGCGGCGATAGCGGTATTGATCGTCGTCCATGGATAACGCTTGAGGGTCTCGGCTGCGATGCGCACGCGCAAGTCGCATTGCCCGTTCAGCGCCTTATGCCACGGCGCGATGACGCCGTGCGAATCCACCACCGCGTCGTGACCGTAGTAGTGGGCCGTAGTAGTCGCCGCCGTGGCCCGGCAAGCCGCGCAGCAGAAGGCGATCAGAACGACAGGGAGAATGAGTGGTTTCCGCATAAGCCAGTTGACGAAATATGCGCTCCCGCTCCAAGCACAGAAGCAGGGAAAAGAGGCAAGAACTAGAGGAATACTAGAGGAATACTAGAGGGGCACTAGAGGAACACTACAGGGCAGCCCCGGATATAGTGGCTGGTTCCTGGCTTGATTCTAGCCGTGCCCCGGCCATCCCATGGCTTCTCCTTCCAAGCCGCCGATATATCGCAACCGCAGCTCGCGCTCGTCGGGTCCGGAGCTTTCACCTCTGCTGCTAAGAGCTTGACCGGCGTGAGAAAATCCATTGAGCTTTGCAGGAGCGAACCCGCCACGAGCATGAACGAACAACTGGCTGCTGGAGTAGTTCCGGGGCGGCGGTCGGCGTCTGGTCAGAGCTTGGCTTTAAGGTTCGACGCTTTACGATGAAATGGCAGATCGGATTGGGTCTTGTGGTGCTGTCTCTTCAGCTTTGTCCGGCGGTGGAGCTGGGGAAGTTGAAGGTGCTCTACGTCGGGAACGCCAAATCGGTGCGAGCGGCGGACTTCAAGGCGTTTCTGGGCACGAATGTGGCCCGGGTCGAGGTCGCTGGGCGCGCGGGGTTTGATCCAGCGATGGCCGGAGCATTCGATGTGGTGTTGCTCGACTGGTCGCAATCGGATAGCCGGGGCGCGTTCCCTCCCACGACATCGCCCCTGGGCGAGCGGGCGGCTTGGACGAAGCCGATGGTGCTGCTGGGCAGCGCCGGCTTGCACATGGCCTGCGTGTGGGACATCAAAGGCGGGTTTGGCTGAACCTGCCTTTACCCCTTCGCGCATGGCGCGCGAGATCACCCAGTGTTCCAAGGCCCCCGCCGGGTGGATGCCACCCAACTGGTGCGCCGCCCCACCCCGGATGCCTGGCGCAGGGAGTTCAAGGAGAAAGAGGTCAGCGTGCTCTCTTTGGTGAAAGATGTGAGCCGGGAATACCCGCCCGGCTGGATCAGCTATCGCAAAGAGCTGATTGATTCGCCCGAGGTCGAAATCATCTCCGGTGGTCTCAGTGAGCGGAGCCCGGACGGCGCGGCGCTCTGGCGGCAGGGGCACTTATTGCATTTCGCGTTCGACCTCGCGCCCGCGGAAATGAATGAGACCGGCAAGGCGCTCCTGCTCAATTCCATCGCCTATATCGCCCGGTTCACCGAGGACCGCCCCATCGCCAGGACGCCCTCGGGCTGGGCAGGAACGAATGGCGCTCCCAGGAACAAGCAGTGGATTGAAGGCCTGTTCGCATCGCGCATACCCCAGGAGGGAGCCCTGGACTCTTTTTCCCCCGACACAAGAGCGGTCGTCAAGGAGATGGACCGGCTTTCTTATCCCAAATGGTACCAGGAGAACTTGCCTTTCCTCACCTGTGAGAAGGACGGCAGGCTCACGGTGGATGTAAACGCCAAGGCGCTCAGCCTGCCCTTCGACAAGCCGGACTTCTTCCCGAAAGCCATTGCAAGCCTGGGGGACTTCGCCACCGCAGCCAAGGCGGGCGAGTTGCTGAAGCGTTATTCGCCCGAGGGCCCAGCCTCCGGCTCCGCAGCGGAGTGGACTAATTGGTGGGAGACAAACCGGCCGTACTTGTTTTACACGGAGCGGGGCGGCTACCGCTGGTATATTGACCCGCTTGCAAAACGCCGCGGTATTCCCAGCGACAAACTGCGAGGCCCGGCGCGAGTTACTGCAAACTGAGTAGCCGTGAATCTGGAATACAACATCCGTTGGAACCGGAAACCCGCCACGGGTGATTAGTCTTGCCGCCATCGGCATTGCCGCCCTCGCGGCGGACGAAGTAAAGGTCGCGCGCGAGTTCAGGCTCCGGCTGGCCGAGGAGCGTCGGCCAAAAGCTTACGCCATCAATGTTTTCTGGCACTGGCACACCCAGCGCCGCGCAGGCGGTCGCAAAGATGTCCATCGTCAGGGTCATGCGGTCCGTGCGGTTGCCGGGCTGGATTCTGCCGGGATACCGCGCCGCCCCCGGCACCCTTATTAGTGTTAAAAGGGCACCGGCGGCGTTTTCTCGCTACGGCGCGAAGGCGGCGAGGGCGGCTTGTTTGAAGGCATCCTGACTCTTGGCTCCGTTGCCAGGAAAGCCGTTGTGTTGCACCATCCACACGAAGACCAACCCGCGCCGGCGGTCGATCTGCATGTTCGTGGCATACGCGCCGCCGTGCCCGCACCAGTCCGTGCCCACGGCAAAGCCCAGGCCATAGCTGTCCTTGATGCCCGGTGCTGTTTGGCGGCTCGTCAACTGCGAACCGCTTCCTCGGATAGGAGGCGCTTGCCGTCGCAGACGCCGCCGTTGAGGATCATCCGGCAGAACTGTGCCATATCGTTGGCGGTGGAGAATAGACCGCCCGCTGGCATCGGGAAGCGGTGGACCCGGTCCGACAGTGGATAGTGCAACTGCGTGACTGGCGTCTCTTCCAGACCGGTATTGCCCGGCGCGGGCTGGTAGGATTTTGCCAGCCGCTTCAACTGCTTTGCGGTGGGCCAGAAGGTGGTGTCCTTCATTCCCGGCGGCTTGAACAAGCGTTCTTCCATGAATTGCTCGTAAGGTATCCCGCTGACTACTTCGATAATGCGGCCCGCCGTGTTCAAACCCGCGTTGCTGTATTGGTATTTTGTCCCGGGCGCAAACTGTAGCGGCAGCATCGCGTGACTGCGCACCGCCTCGCGCAGCGGCAGGCCGTCGAGGGTCGGCTGCTCCAGCGGGGAAGAAAACGGCAGTCCGCTGGTATGGCTGAGGATTTCGCGCACGGTGATCAGATGCGCTGGTTTACGGAGCAGGACGTGCTCCGTATCCTGCTCCACCGTCAACATCTGGTCTTTGAACTCCGGCAGATACTTCTCCACTGGGTCGTCCAGGTTCACGCGCCCTTCATCAACGAGCAGCATGAGCGCGCTGGCAGTCAGGGGTTTGGACTGGGAGGCGAGGCATAGGCTTGGCCCCAAGTGCAAATCCTGCACTGCGGGAAGACGCCGGAGGTAAAACTTTGCACTAATCCCATCAGGTCAGCCCCCTCGCCAGCAGCCAATAGTCGTAAGAGGCCGTGGTTCAAAGGCTTGGGATTCAACCTCGCGCGTTGGCATGCGGCATGTTCAGAGAGGTGGCTGTGACAGCGAATATGATTGTTCCCGGTGCTGCCCTGCGCAAGGACGCGAGCCGCTTTGTGGGTTTTATCCTAGGTGATGCGTTCCTCGGTTTTCTGGCCATTCTCGCGGCGGCGCTCACGATCGTTCCATCGATCTTCAAGATCACGCCGCAACTCGACGCCGCATTGGAAGCGGGCCAGTGGACCATCATTGCGCTCTTTGCCGTCGAATACGGCAAAGCCCTGGCCGCGGCCAAATCGAAAGGGAAGTTCGTGCGCAACCCGTGGCGCATCATTGACGCCGCCACCATTGTCATCCCGCTGGCTACGCTCGTGCCGGGTGCTTCGCGGTTTCTGCGTTCCTCCACCATGCTGCGGCTGCTCCGTTTGGCGCGGGTGGTCGCGCTCGGGGCGCGCGCCAGCGGAGTCATCGCGCGAGAGGAGCAGGCGGCGGTGGCCCGGCAGGACCGGGCTCCCATGCAGGTACGCATGCTGCCCGCCGCGGCCGGCACCCCGCCCCGTCCGGCCACCTGGGACGAGTTCGTGCACTGGGCGAAGCAGCCGGGAACCGAATGGTACAGCATCGCCAATGTCGGCCCGCATAACCTGCCGGAGGTGGCTAAGGCGGCGGGCATCTCGCAGGAGTTCATCGCGGCGCATCTGTTGGGCACGAGCTACCCGCACCTCGAAGCCACCGACCGCTACCTTTCCCTATTCGTTTGGGTGCCGGAACGGACCGCCGACAACCAGATCGAGCGGACCGGCCTGCTGCTGCTGATTAGCGACAAGAGCGTGGTCACCTTCTGCCGCCGCTCGATTCACTTGATGGAGAAGATTGCCGGCCCGGTGACGGGTGAGCTGGCGGCGCTCCCGTTTCCGGCCCGCACGCTGTGTCAGTTTCTCAAGACGGTGCTCGATGCCAACGAGGCCCTCGTCGCCCGGTTCGAGAAGGAACTCAGCGAACTGGAGGAACTCCCGGTGCGCGACAGCCGGCAGCAATTCTTCGAGCGCACATTCCGCCTGAAGAAGGAACTCTCCGTCGCCCAGTCCGACTTGTGGCGCCTGCGCGGTGTGCTGAAGGAATTGGCCGAACCACGAGTCAAGCTGCCCGGCCGCGCAGCCAGCGAAATTCCGTTCCTGCGCGACCTGGCCGAGACCGGCGACTACCTCTACGAGACGGTCAACAACGTCCGCGAAGGCATCCTGTCGCTGATCGAGCTGCACTTGAACGTCGTCTCGTTCGAGATGAACCGCGTGATGCGCGTGCTGGCTGTGGTCAGCGTCCTCGGCCTGATTCCGGCGGTGGTGGGCGGGCTGTTTGGCATGAATCTCAAGGACAACCCGTGGCCGTTTACGTTGGAGCAGGTGACGTTCGTCGTCTGTTTTGCCATGGTGACCTGCCTCTATTTCTTCGTCGTAAAGGGCTGGTTGCGCTGATACGCTACGTCACCGTCTTTCCGTCATCGGGCACGAAGGCCGCCGCCACCCGGCGCGTTTCCCGGGCGACCGCCAGTTCCTCCTGCGTGTGAATGACGAAGATGCGCGCCGGCGAATCCGGCTTGGCCACATCGGCGTCCGGCTGGGCATCGGCATTGCGCGCGGGATCAAGACGGAGCCCCATGAATTCGAGTCCTTCGCAGGCCGCGGCCCGCAGCGCGGCGGAATGCTCGCCCACCCGGTCCGTAAAGACCAATGCATCGACGCCGCCGAGTGTTGCCGCCAGCGCCCCGATAGCAGAGCGGACCCGGTCGGCAAACATGTCAAACGCCAAACGCGCGCGTTGTTTGCCCTGAGCGGCGGCGATCTCGACCTGTGCCAGGTCGGACGACACGCCCGAAATGCCGAGGAGCCCGGAGGAGTAATTGAGCGCATGGTCGAGTTCCTCGACGGTCAACCCATGCTCTCGTTGGAGATAGAGCAGAATGCCCGGGTCCACCGAACCGGAGCGGGTGCCCATCATCAGGCCTTCCAGCGGGCTGAAGCCGAGCGTGGTGGCAACCGCCATGCCGCTGCGGACCGCGGCTGCCGAGCAGCCGCCGCCCAAATGGCAATTGATAAGGCGTAGCCCGGAAAGGTCCCGCCCCAACATTTCGGCCGCGCGGGCGGCGCAATAGGCATGGCTCAGGCCGTGGAACCCAAACCGGCGGATGCCCCAACGCTCGTAGTAATCATAGGGCAGGGCGTAAAGATAAGCCTTGGGCGGCAGGTGCGCGAAGAAAGCGGTGTCAAAGACAGCCACCTGGGGCACCCCCGGCAGCAGTCCCTCGACAGCTTCAACGGCCTTCAGCACAGCCGGGTTGTGCAAGGGAGCCAGTTTGCTCAGGCCGGCAATGCCCGCCTTCACCTTGCTGTCAATCAGCACACTGTCTTGAAACTCCGCTCCGCCGTGGACCACCCGGTGGCCCACCACCGCGACTCCGGCACTGCCGTCCGGGCCGCAAAGGCCGAAGTCGAGGACGGTGTTGACGGCCAACCTGGCTGCGGCGAAATCGTCGGGCACCGCCACGCGCGAAGTCACGGTTGGGCCGTGCTGGGACCGCACGATCAATTGAGCGCGCGCCCGGTCGCCGTGGGCCCAATCAATTTCGCCCGCCAGTAAGCCTTCACAGTTAATGGCATCGAACAGGCCGAACTTCAGGCTGCTAGACCCGCTGTTAAGCGCGAGGATACTCATGCTTCGGTTGGAGTCTTAGCCCGACTCTGTACGTGTGGCGACGTATAGACCAGTAGAAAAGCTCTTGGAAAGAACGAGTGGGTGCAGAGGCGAACCGCAGCCGGGAACCTTGCGCTGGGGGAAATGTTTTGATTCTGTGCCTGCGAGCGGCAGACTTGACGCATGACACGCGAAGAGTTCGATGTGTTGATCCGAAAACTCGAAGAGGCCTCGCGACGGCACTCGCGGCTTTACCTGGCGCGCATCGTGGGTCTGGTCGCGCTCGCCTACGGTTACCTGGCGCTCATCCTGTTTGGACGGTGATCTACCGGAAGGCGAGGGAGTAAACACGGTTAAGGAACCGACAACAACCCTTCAGCCGCTGAACTATTTGCCAAGCAGGCTTCGGGCTTCATCCATCAGTTCGTGCTCGAAAGCGCTGGCGTAGGCGTCGAGTGTGGCGCCCTTGAGACGCAGCCTGCCGCCTGTCCGACGCCAGGCCGATACGGCGGTGAAGACTTCGCGCAAGATGCTTTTCGTGGCGGGCAACGGCAGGTTAAGGGCAGACGACACGGGGGCATCGTCCGCTATGGCGGACATTATCTCAACTAGCGTCAGCTATACCGGTCGTTACCGGCCAACACACAACGCCCAACCAAACACAGCTCGCCAGAGGGCTGCCTCGCAGACTCAGCAGCCAGCGCCACCCCGCCGCCAACTGCAACGCCAGCCGCGCCGAAATCCGCGTCTCAAACAGGCTCTACTTGCAGCCGGCCGCGTCCCGCATCGCGCGGCAGAGCGATCTGCAAGGTCCCCGACCCGGCAGCGTGGGCGGGGACCGGGTTGCCGTTCCAGCGCGCGCGGTGCCTTCGGCTGGGGGCGAGGGTAACGAGAACAGTTGCCTCGGCGGCGGAGCGGCCGAGCAGTTCGAGCTCGGCGTCCAGCGTGGAGTTGTTGCGCTCGAAAGCGCAGTGGTGAACCCACGTGTCGAAACCTGCCGTGAGCCGGCCCGGACGATAATAGGCCGAAAACCACGCCAGCACCGGCGACGACAACGCACTGAATTGATGCCAGCCCGCGCCGCGGCCCGACTCAATCAGGAAATGCTCGAAGCAGTCGTAGGACTCGTCCACCTCCGCCTTCCACAGGTCCAGCGCCGTGTGCGCGATCTTGAAGGCGAAGTCGGCCTGCCCAAGGTCCAGCATGGTCTTCCAGAGGAACCATTGGTGCGGCATCCAGACCGCGCCGTTCCAGTAGCCGTCATGGCGGTAGTAAGGGGCGCTTTGGTCCACCGTCGATAAGCCGATTCGCGTCCAAAGCCGCTGCGGGGATCGCAGGTGGCCCAGCAAGGTTTGCTCCTGGGCGGGGGTGCAGATGCCCGCCAGCAGAGGCATGACGCCGTCCTGTCCGAGGTTGAAATTCACGCCGCTCTCGTGCCGGAGAAAGCCCGCCGCCTCGCCCTGGTCGTTGTGCAGCACGTAGCTGAAGTAACCCGCTTCCGCATCCCATGAATGCTCTTGCAGCGCCTCGCTCCAGAGCGCGATGTCCTCCTCATAAACGGCCACGTCCTTGTCCTGCCCGAGCACGCGGGCGGTCTGGGCCAACAGGCGCGACGTGCGGATGAGGTGTGAGTTGATGATGGCGGTCGCGGTGCGCGGCGCGAGCTTCTCTTTGTGCATGAAGACCTGGGGCGGGTAATCGTCCCAGCCGGTGTTGTAGAAGTAGCTCCAGGTCTTGAGCAGGCCGGACTTGAAGGCCCGGGTATTGGAGCTGCCGAGCCGGCCCGCGAGGAACAGGTGATACTGCCGGAGCCGCGGATAGAAGTATTCGAGCAGCGCCCGCGATTGCGTCAGGTTCCAGAGTTCGAGGAAGAGGTAATGTTGCGTCGGCAAGGGGGTGCCATGCTGGATGAAGGCCGCCTCAGGGTCGCCGGGTTTCGTGGTATAGGCGTTCAGGCAGTCAACGGCGCGCTCCACGTCCAGTTGCGCCAGCCCGATGCCGGTAAATCCCGAGTCCCAGGTATAAAGGCTGTCCCACCATTTGCCGGGCGAGTAGTGCCGCACGTATCGCCGCTTCGTATAGACCGGATAGACCACGTTGGTCAGCGCCACGGCCGCCATACGTTGTTGGCTGAAGCGGTAGGGTTCGCCGGCAGGCGCGCTGGCGAGCGACACCGCGCCCGCTCGCCGCGCCTCGTAGCGCTGCTCGAGGTCGAAGGGCGGCAGGGAAATCTGCTTAAGCTCCTCGCCGACTTCCTCCGGCGTCCCCGCCGCCACGACGCCGTGAATAATCCGGCTGCTGTTGGGCGTCAGCGGAATTGGCCGCATGAAAACATTAGTGAAATGCCCCTGCCCGTCGCCGCGCAGGACCTGACTGGTGTGATCATGCACGTAGCGCCGGAAGAAACGGTCCAGCTCGCTGTTGACAATCTCGCGCACCTGGAACACGGCGTAAGACCAGGCGATGCCGTAATGCTGGGGAGCGTCGGCATACTTCAAGAGGCGGCTATGCTCGACCGGCCCGGGCAGGATCTTGGGCTCCCAGTTGAACTGCCGCGGCGTAAACTTCACCAACGCGGCGGCATCGGCTTCCACGATCGCAAACCCGTCCACCTCGAACCCCGCCCCCTTGCGCACGCCGAACCCGAAATCGTGGGCTCCCTTCCGTGCGGCTCCCACCTCCAGGGACACCAGGCCAAAATCCTTCCCGGGCGGCAGCACCAGCTCGCCGCTCGCCAGCCCGCTTGCTTCGATAACCGCCGGCTGGTCGGACGTGTTGCGGTAGCGCAGCAACAACCGTGCGTTCGTGAAGGCTCGCGGGAGCTGCACGTGGAACCGCACGCGGTCGCCGGGGCCCTTTCCAAAGCCGGCGCCGATGCCGCCGCCGCAAACAAAGCCGTGATCGCGCACCTCGGCGCGGCGTTGCCCATCCGGGACGAGGCTGTCGTCGGCCCGCGGTGTGGCGAACCGCAGCTCGGCATAATCGAGCGCGTTCATCCACAGCGCGCCGGGTGGCAGCTTCACCGCCGTCTTCTGCGCCGGCTCCGTGGTATAGGGTCGCACATAGGGGTAGTTGATCGACGCCATGAAGTGCAGCACCACGTTCTGGTTGACCTGGGTATTGTTCACCAACTCGGCCCGCACCAGGCGCGAGCGGTCCGAGAGTGTGGAAAACGATACGTCGCAATACACGCGGTCCTTCCACTCCAGTTCGTAGCGGTAGGAAAAGAAGGAAAGATCGGGCGCCGCTTCCCACGGGTGAAAGCCGCTCTCCCAGTTGACGTTGGGCACCATGACCTCGCGGCGGTAATAGCCGGGGAACACACTCAGGTCAAAACGCATCCCGCGCTCCAGGTCGGCCACGTGGGAAATGCCGTTGTAAGTCTTGGTGTAGCTGCCCCAACGCGGCAGCCGCAAATCGTGCGAGTTCGCCAACGGCGACAGGTCGCCTGCCGGATCGGCCTGCGCGCTGTCGGCGAAGCTCCGCCGATCGGTGTTAAGCAAATACACGGCGCCGCCGGCGGCCAGCGCGGTGCGAGCAAGGAAGCTTCTGCGAGTCATAGGGCAGTCTAACCAATGCCAAAATCAAGGTGAAGCCCTGGTTTGCCCACGATTCCGCGAGAAGCGCATAGCCCCCTGCGGAGCCATCAGATTCGTGTAACCTGACCCGCCCTTTTGGGGTCTATACTTTGTACCCGGGCACTTCGGGACGCCGCGCCGGGCAGCAGGCCGGAGAGCGAGAGAGAGAAACAAGGAAAGAAGCCTCCAAGAAGCCTACAACAGGCTTGCAACATGCCTGCAACTTCCTTCCAACTAAGGCGCTACTCTAGCGCTGCTCTAGACCTGCTAGCACGTTGCTGCTGCCGTGCGGGGAGCCTGGCAGTCCTTCGAGATTGCATTTAGGGCCTGTTCGCTTTTAACCTACGGCGATGAAGATCGTATTAGCATATTCGGGCGGGCTCGATACCTCCGTGATCCTGTCGTGGATCAAGGAGAAGTATGACGCGGAGATCATTGCGTTCTGCGCCAATATCGGCCAGGAAGAGGAACTCAAGGGGCTGGAAGCCAAAGCCAAACGCACCGGGGCGTCCAAATGCTACATTGCGGACCTGCAGGAAGAGTTCGCGCGCGACTTCATCTTCCCAATGATCCAGGCGGGCGCAATCTACGAGAGCCAGTATTTGCTGGGCACCAGCATCGCCCGGCCGTTGATCGCCAAGGGCATGATTGAAGTCGCCCGGAAGGAAAAGGCCGAAGCACTCGCTCACGGTGCCACCGGCAAAGGCAACGACCAGGTCCGGTTCGAGTTGACTGCCGCGAGCCTCGCGCCCGAGCTGCAGGTGATCGCCCCGTGGCGCGACGCCCGGTTCCGGGACCAGTTCCCTGGCCGCGCCGAGATGATTGCGTATTGCGCGGAGAAGAAGGTCCCCGTCCAGGCCTCGGCGAAGAAGCCCTATTCGATGGACCGCAACCTCCTGCATATCTCGTTCGAGGCCGGCATCCTGGAGGACCCGTGGATGGATGCCTTTGCGCCGAAGAATAAGGACATGTTCAAGCTGAGCGTGTCGCCCGAGGACGCGCCGGATAAGGCGGAATATGTCACGCTCGACTTCAAGAAGGGCAACTGCGTCGCTGTCAACGGCAAGGCGCTGGACCCGCTCGGGGTAATGAGAGTGCTCAACAAGCTGGGCGGCAAACACGGCGTGGGCCGGGTTGACCTGGTCGAGAATCGCTACGTGGGTATGAAGTCCCGCGGCGTCTACGAGACCCCAGGCGGGGCAATTCTGCATTTCGCCCACCGGCAGATGGAGACGTTGACGATGGATCGCGAGGTCATGCACCTGCGGGATTCGCTGATCCCGCGCTATGCGGAATTGGTGTATTACGGTTACTGGTTCGCGCCCGAGCGGCTGGCCTTGCAAGCGTTCGTGACCGAGAGCCAAAAGAACGTCACCGGCACCGTGCGCGTGAAGCTCTACAAGGGCAACATCATGTGCGCCGGGCGCAAATCACCGGTCAGCCTCTACAACCCGGCCATCGCCACCATGGAAGCCGATCCGACCAAGGCATATAACCAGGATGACGCCACCGGATTCATCCGGCTGAATGGGCTGCGGCTCAAAGTGGCGGCGCGGGTGCAGCGGAAGAAGTGAGGTGTGAAACGTGATGCGTGAAACGTGATCGGGTAAAGCCGATCAGCGATTGGCAGCGGCGGTCGCGCTTGTGACCGCTGCTTTGCTTTTGTGAGGGGAGCTTTCGTCCAGCCGCAAACCATGAGGCATGCGCGCACGGGTGCACGGGACCAAAGGCAAAGGCGGCAAGCTGTTTATTTGCGCCCACGAGACGGCTATGCGAGGTTTTAATTGCCATTATAAGTGATGCGTAGAATCTGGCCCTCTGCCACGAGGAACACGAAAGAACTCATATAATGAATACGAAGATAATATTGGTGACGGGCGTCACGGGGCAACAGGGTGGCGCTGTCGCTCGTCAGTTGTTGAAACAGCCGGGGTTCGCTGTCCTGGCGCTGACTCGTGATCCGGCCAAGCCGGCCGCGCGGGCGCTGGCCCAAAACGGCGCCGAAATCATCCAGGGCGATCTGGATGGCCTTGGCTCCATCCGCAAAGCTCTGCAGGGCGCGTACGGCGTCTTCTCTGTCCAGAACTTCATGGAGGCTGGGTATGACGGGGAAATCCGGCAAGGGAAGCAACTCGCCGAAGCCGCCAAGGCCGCCGGGGTGCAGCACTTTGTTTACAGCTCCGTGGTCAGCGCCGAACGCCAGACCGGCTTGCCTCATTTTGAGAGCAAGTGGCAAATCGAGCAGCACATCGGCCAGGGCGGCCTGTCGCATACGATCCTGCGACCGGCGTTCTTCATGCAGAACTGGTACAGCTATATGCGGGAACCGATTCTGCACGGAACTCTGTCCTTGCCCTTGAGCCCGCAGAAGCCACTGCAGCAAATCGCCGTTGAGGACATCGGCGCATTCGCCGCTCTGGCCTTCCAGAACCCGCCCAAATGGAATGGCCGAACCATCGAGCTGGCGGGTGAGGAATTGACCATGTTGCGCGTGGCCGAACTCCTGACGCGGGCTGTGCGCCGCCCAGTGAGGTACGTTCAAGTGCCTTGGGAGCAGTTCCGCCAAAAGGCCGGTGAGGAGATGACAAAGATGTACCGGTGGTTCGAGGACGTTGGTTACCATGTTGATATCGCCGCGCTGCGCAGGGAGTATCCTCAACTCACCACGCTTGAAAAGGTGCTGCGTCAGCAGGATTGGACCGCGGGTGAGCACGACGTCAGGAAGGCCGCTTGAGAGCCGCCTCCTGATGCTAATGAAACCGTCCTCCCCGGCCTCCATTTGCGATTTATGATTCGCGATTGACGAGGCTGGGGAGTGTCGGGGGCAACCAGGGACGGCGGCGGAGATGGTCCGGCGTCCCCGCACCAGGGTCAAATTAGAATTGTTCCAAATATTGACAAGACGCGAAGCGAGGTTAGGTTCACGTTGAGATGGATCGGGCGGCGAACATAGATGGCGATAGCGTGCTGGACGAACGGCTGGCGCGGGGCGGTTTTCGTTTTACGCCGCAGCGGGAGCACGTCTATGCTGTGCTGCTGCGGAAACGCGATCATCCGACGGCGGAACAGGTGTTCATCCGGGCGAAGCGGGACATGCCGGAAATCTCGATGGCAACCGTCTATAACTGCCTGGATGCGCTGGTGCAGTGCGGCCTGGCGCGGCAGGTGACGCTGGAGCGGGGGGCCGCCCGGTTTTGCCCGAATATGCGCGAGCACTGCCATTTTTATTGTGATCAGTGTGAGAGTGTGTTTGACATTGATCTGCCGCCGGAGATTGGGATCGCGCTGCCGAAGGGTTACCGGGCAGAGCGTTTCGATATCGCCATTCATGGGCGGTGTCCGGCCTGCGGGGGCGCAGCGCGGCAACGAAGTTAGCTGAATGGCGTGAATGAAATGAGTCGAATGGGTCGATGGATTGAATGATTTACACGAGACAGAGTAAGAAGATTGCGATGTATTGATTTGAGATGAGCACAGCGACCGAGACAATCGAAGGGTTGGTCCAAGCGGAATACAAGTACGGCTTTGTTACCGACGTGGAGGCCGACGCCGCGCCCCCAGGTTTGAATGAGGACATTGTCCGCCTGATCTCGGCGAAGAAGCATGAACCCCAGTTCATGCTGGATTGGCGGCTTAAAGCCTACCGGCATTGGCTCACCATGAAGGAGCCCACCTGGCCGCATGTGCATTATCCGCCCATCGATTACCAGAACTCGGTTTATTATTCGGCGCCAAAGAAGAAGGGCGACGGGCCGCGGAGCCTGGACGAAGTCGATCCGAAGCTGCTGGAGACTTATGAGAAGCTTGGGATTCCGTTGAAGGAGCGCGAGCGACTGGCCGGCGTGGCGGTGGATGCGGTGTTTGATAGTGTGTCGGTAGGAACCACGTTCAAGAAGCAGTTGGCTGAGAAGGGCATTATCTTTTGCTCGTTCAGCGAGGCGGTTCAGGAGCACCCGGTCTTGGTGAGGAAGTATCTCGGGATGGTGGTGCCATACACGGACAATTACTTTGCCGCGCTGAACTCAGCAGTGTTCAGCGACGGGTCGTTCTGCTTCATTCCCAAAGGCGTGCGTTGCCCGATGGAGCTGTCCACGTATTTCCGGATCAACGCGGCCAACACGGGGCAGTTTGAGCGGACGCTCATTGTGGCGGAGGACGGGGCCTCGGTGAGCTACCTGGAAGGCTGCACCGCGCCGATGCGGGATGAGCACCAATTGCACGCGGCGGTCGTGGAGTTGATCGCGCTGGACAATGCGCAGATCAAGTATTCAACAGTGCAGAATTGGTATCCCGGCGACGCGCAAGGGCGCGGTGGCATCTACAACTTCGTCACCAAACGCGGCCTGTGCAAAGGGAAGAACTCGAAGATCTCGTGGACGCAAGTGGAGACGGGTTCGGCCATCACCTGGAAGTACCCGAGCTGCATTCTGCTGGGAGATAATGCGGTGGGAGAATTCTACTCGGTCGCCGTCACGAACAATTACCAGCAGGCCGATACCGGCACGAAGATGGTGCACATCGGCAAGAACACCCGCAGCACGATTGTGTCCAAAGGCATCTCCGCCGGGCACGGCCAGAATAGCTATCGGGGCCTGGTGAAGGTCCAGAAGGGGGCGGCGCACGCGCGGAATTTCTCGCAGTGCGATTCACTGCTGCTGGGCGACAAGTGCGGGGCGCACACGTTCCCGTATATCGAGGTGAAGAACACGACGGCGCGGGTGGAGCACGAGGCTTCGACCTCGAAGATCGGCGAGGACCAGATCTTCTATTGCAACCAGCGAGGGCTGGCGACGCAAGACGCGGTGAACATGATCGTGAATGGCTTCTGCAAGGAGGTGTTTCGCGAACTGCCGATGGAGTTCGCGGTCGAGGCGCAGAAGTTGTTGGGGGTGAGTCTGGAGGGGAGTGTCGGCTAGGGCCGGGCGTAAAGCGTTGAAAGAGCTGCATGGGTTACCGGGTGACCTGAGTTACCTGGGGTATGGGCAGGTAACGTGAATCGGAATTCAAGAAGCCAAGTTAGACTGTAATGAAGCAACCAATATTGGAAATCCAGGACCTCACCGCCGGGGTGGAGGGCAAACAGATTCTCAAGGGCATCAACCTGAAGATTTATCCCGGCGAAGTGCACGCGATCATGGGCCCGAACGGGAGCGGCAAGAGCACCTTGGCGGCGATCCTCGCGGGCCGCGAGGGATACGATGTGACGGCCGGGCGGGTGGTCTATGATGGCCAGGATTTGCTCGAGCTGGATCCCGAAGAGCGGGCCCGGGAGGGACTCTTTCTCGCGTTCCAATATCCCGTCGAGATCCCCGGCGTGAATAGCACGTATTTCCTGAAGTCTGCGCTGAATGAAATCCGCAAGCACAAGGGCCAGACGGAGCTGGACGCCATGGAGTTCCTGACCCTGGTGAAGGACAAGATTCAATTGTTGGAATTGAACGAAGACTTGCTGCGGCGCTCGGTCAATGAGGGCTTTTCCGGCGGTGAGAAGAAGCGCAATGAGATCTTTCAGATGGCGGTGCTCGAACCTCGGCTGGCGGTCCTGGACGAAACGGACTCCGGCCTGGATATTGACGCCCTCAAGATCGTGTCCAATGGGGTCAACAAACTTCGCCGGCCCGACAACGCGCAACTGGTGATCACGCATTACCAACGGCTGCTCAACTACATCGTGCCGGATTACGTGCATGTGTTGGTGGATGGCCGGATCGTCCGGACGGGCGACAAGAAGCTGGCGTTTGAACTGGAAGAAAAGGGCTACGACTGGATCATCAAGGAAGAAGCGGTGACGGCCTGAGAATCCGGACCATGAATCACAGCCAAGTGATGGCCGGAGCATAGCAGCTTGGAACTGCGCGCTGGTTTCTGCGCTCTCCGCAGACTCCCAGTCCCGAGGACTCCCCAGCGGGGTGAAGCCGCAAGGGAAGACCGCAAGAAGGGAGCGAACGATAAAGACAGGAAGATTGAAGACAGGAAGATTGAAGACAGGAAAATGAACCCAGAGGCTATTTTCCTGTCTTTATGTCCTCCTGCTTTTGGTCTCTGTGGCGAACCGGCCTGCCGCCAGCCAATCCGTGCGAGCGGCTATTCGAGTAAGCAACTAAACCCAACCTTGCTTGTTGATTCAGAGGAGCGGTTGGCAACGGGCAATACGTGAACAACTCTTGTAATCATTAACGAGGTGGAAGCCGCGGACCCTTGCTTTGCGGCCGGACGGTAGTTAGGCTGCGGCGGAATGCGGCTTCTGGACCGTTATCTATTGCGCGAACTGCTTGTCCCACTGGGCTTTTGCCTGTGGGGCTTTCTGCTGCTTTGGATCTCCTCAGATTTGTTTGCGAAGCTGGGCGAATTCCAGGCCAAGGGCATGGTGGCGCGCGATATTGCAGAGTATTACGTAGTCGTGCTGCCGGAGTTCCTGGTGCTGGTGCTACCCATCGCGCTGTTGCTGGCGATGCTCTATGCGCTGACCAACCACGCGCGGCATCAGGAAATCACCGCTATCCGCGCGGCGGGGGTGAGCTTGTGGCGGATTTCGCTGCCTTACCTGGGCGTGGGCTTTCTCGCAAGCCTGGCCTTGTTCGCGGCGAACGAGTTGTGGGTGCCTAGCAGCGATGGGCGGGCGGAGGCGATTAAGAAGCGGCACCAGGCGGCGGACCTCCTCGCCCCCGGGCGCAATGAATATCGCAACCTGTACTTCGACAACGCTCGCGACGGCCGGCGGTGGCGGGTCGGTCTGTACAACTTCGACTCAGGCGAGATGACCGGCGTCGGGGTATATCCCATGGAGCAGGAAGGGGCGAAGACCTGGGAACTGCGGGCTGACCGGGCACGGCGGATCGATGGAATCTGGACGTTTTACGATGTGGTCGCCTTCAAGGAGACCGCGGACACCAATGCGCCACCCGTGCCGTTTCTGCGAACGAACATGCTGGCCGTCCCGGAGTTTTCCGAGACTCCCGAAGAAATAAAGAGCGAAATTAAGATCAGGGACAGCATGACGATGCGCGCGGCCAAGAAGGCCGACGTGCCCATCAGGGACCTGGTGAACTACCTGCGATTGCATCCCCGCCCTAGCCGCTCGGACCGCTACTGGCTCTACACGAAGCTGGAGGGGCGGCTGGCGGCGCCGTGGACGTGTGTGGTGGTGGTCCTGATCGCCATTCCCTTCGGGGCAGCTGGGGGGCGGCGCAACGTGTATGTGGGCGTGGCCAGCAGCATTGTGATTTGTTTCGCCTATTTCGTCCTGCTGCAGCTTGGGTTGGCGCTCGGGACGAGCGGCCGAATATCGGCCTGGCTGGCGGCCTGGTTTCCCAACCTGGCCTTCGGCCTCGCGGGATTGTGGCTAACCGCGCGTATCAGATGAGTGACGAGCTGGCAGAGCTGAAGGCGCGCTACGACCGGTTGAACGTGCTGTACCAGGTCGGCAGCGTGATTCATAGCACACTCGAGCCGCAGGAGGCGCTGCAACTGATCCTGAATCAGGCGGTGGAATTAATGCGCGCGGCCAGCGGCTCGATCCTGCTGATCAACCCCATGAACGGCTTGCTGGAAATCCAGGCGGCCAAGGGCCTGCCGCCCAGCGCGACCGAGTTCACGCTGCGAGTCGGCCAGGGCATCACGGGCTGGGTGGCGCGCCGGGGCAAACCGGCGCGCGTGGGCGACGTGCAGAGCGACCCACGCTACGTTCTGCTGCGACCGGAAGTGCGCTCGGAGCTGGCGGTGCCGCTCGAAGTCGCTGGCGACGTGCGCGGCGTGCTGAACGTGGACGCGGACCGCCCGGACGCCTTCAGTGCCGCCGACCAGGAACTCCTGGAGGCGTTGGCGGAGCAAGCCGCGCGGGTGATTCATAACACCTGGCGTTATGAACAACTGCGGCTCAAGGCGCGCTTCTTCGAATCGCTCGCCAGTGTCAGCCGTACCATCAACTCCACGCTGAACCTGGATGACGCCCTGAACGTTATCACCCGCGAAGCCTGCGTGCTGATGCAGGCCAAAGTGTGCTCGCTGATGCTGCTGGACGAGAACCGGGATTGGCTCGACTTGCGGGCCAGCTTCGGCGCCGGCCCGGCCTACGTCAACCGGCCGCGCCTGAGCGTGGAGGAGAACCTGCTGGGGATCGTGGTGCGCCGGCGGAAGCCGCTCCAGGTCGAGAACGTGCAGGTGTCCAACAGCTACCAGAGCGTGGACGTGGCGCAGACTGAGGGGCTGGTGGCGCTCCTCAGCGTGCCGCTGGTGTATGGCGGCCCGGCGATCGGCACGCTCAGCGTCTATACTGGCCACCCATACCGCTTCTCAAACGAGGAAGTTCGCATCCTGTCCGCCCTCGCGGAGCTGTCCGCCATTGCCATCGAGAAGGCGCGGCTTTACGAACGGGTTGTGGATATGGAAGAGCAGTTGCGCCAGAATGAAAAACTCTCCGCGCTGGGGCTGCTGGCGGCCGAGGTGGCGCATGAAATTCGCAACCCGCTGACGGTCCTCAAGATGCTCTACCACTCGCTGGACCTGAAGTTCCCCGAAGGCGACCCACGCGCGAAGGACGCCCGCATCATCGATCAAAAGATCGGCCAGTTGAACGGCATCGTCGAGCACGTCCTCGACCTGGCCCGCACGACCGAGCCGGCGTTTGCGCCGGTGAATCTGAACCAGTTGATCGAAGAGCTGGGCCTGCTGGTCCGGCATAAGCTCAAGCACCAGAACATTCAGTGGGCGCAGAAATTCGAGCCCGACCTGCCTCAGGTGATGGGCGCGGCCACCCAACTGGAGCAGGCCTTTCTCAACCTGATTCTAAACGCGGCGGAAGCGATGCCCGAGGGTGGCGCGCTGACTATTGCCACCCGCCCGGTGCGGCTGCCCCGCGCCAGCAAGCAGCCGACGCATGTGGCGGTCGAGTTCCGGGACACCGGTCAGGGGATGACCACAGAGCAACGCCGGCGCGCCGTCACTTCCGTCTTGAGCACCACTAAAGCCCAAGGCACCGGTTTGGGTTTGGCCATCGTGTCGCGCGTCGTCGAGGTGCACCACGGGAAGATCAAAATCAGGTCGCGCCTCGGCCACGGAACGACCGTAAGCATCATCCTCCCTTATTCGTCTGGCGGGTAAAAGAGCAGCCGCGCGTAGGCGTAGGCGAGTACTTCGCCGATGATGATCCGCACGCCCTGGCTGTAATGCCACCAGTGCCGCTCGTCGTAATCCCGGACCCCCAGGGCCAATACCCCGACCGTGACGCCCTTCCCCAGCGCCTTCTGGAACAGCAGCCGCGAGCGGCGCGCGTGCGGCCCGGAAGTGATCAGGTTGACGCGCGCGGGCGCCAGGTCATGCTCGCGCCACCAGTGCTTCAGGCTCAGCGCCGTGGCGTAAGTGCGGTCCCGCCGGGTAGGGCCGGTCGGCACCGCCTGGACGTCATTCGTGCTCAGGCCGAGCTTCACCAGCAAGGCGGCGCCGAGAAAGGCGTAGTTGGTGTATTCAGATAAGGGGGCGCCCCGTTCGAGTGGGATGCCGGTCACGAATACTTTAGCATAATGGTTCTGCCGGAATTCCGCGATGGCGGCCTCGAACATGTAATCCGACACCCAGCCCTCGACGACCAGCACGCCGCCCGAGGCCGGGTCAGTGACCGCCAGGAATGGGTAAACCTCGCGGGTGCCAAAGAACGCCAGGGCGGCGAAACCCAAAGCTAACAGCAACCAACCGCGCAAAGTGGGCACCACACATTGCCGTCGGCGCAGCAAACCCAAACAGGTCTTGTTTGATTCCATAATACTCCGGCTGAGGAATGGGGTGTACACCCCATAGGCGTCCGCCTGATCAACGCGTATAAGTCTCAGCCATAGAATAAGAAGTTTTGTGGTGTTATGCAATTAAGACATGCCAAGTCCAGCACGGTAGCGCGCCCGGTCGCTCCCAAAAGCACGCGCACCGATCAACGACCGCACGAAAAGCCGGTGGAATTGATTCTGAACCAGCCCCTCGCGCAGTCCGTGGCGGTTGCCGGGTCGTTCAATGATTGGGACTTGAGCCGCACCCCAATGAGCCCGGGCCCGGGAGGGACTTGGAAGGTGACGGTGTGGCTGCCGGCCGGGCGGTACGAATATCGATTTGTTGTGGATGGCCAGTGGATGAGCGATCCCAGCGCCAGGGAGTACGTCCAGAACACCTTCGGGAGCACCAACTCTGTGCTGGTGGTCTAGGGAGGAGCCGGAGGGAGTTACGGGGGCAGATACGGCGGCGCGGCGGCAGCCCGTGGGGCGGGCGCCTGCGCCGCCGTTTTGATTTTGGGCTTCTCCCGCCAAGGCATTGCCCCGTACTCACTGCCCATGACGCCCGGTCGCGCTTGGGTTGTCAGGGCAGCTCGAGCGCGGTAAAGTAGTGGAGCCGGACGCACGCTAAACTGCCATGAAGACTCCACCGCTTCTGCTGGGCGCCACCCTGCTCTTCTGGGGCTGGCAAACGGGGCATCTGGCCGAAGGAGCGGTGATGGCGGCCGTGCTCGAGGGCGCGCAGTGGAGCAAAGCGCGATGGGACTTCACGGACGAGGATTTCCGGCGCATCTGGACCTTCTGCGCGTTGCTGCTGCTGGGCGCGGCGATTTACGCCTTCACCGCCAGCGGCGGCCCGTCGGATGTGCGCGGCTTCCTGCATGACCCAAACTTCGCCACCGAGCACAATGCCGGCAACGCCAGCGCCCGGACCATCGCGTCGCTGGTTCGTTGGCTCCCGATGATCTTCTTCCTGTTTGTCGTGGCGCAGGCCTATAGCTCGCGCGAGGGCATTCCGTGGGAGACGATTTCCGTGATCACGCGGCTCCGGTGGCAGAGAGCGCGGCGGCTCGGCCGGCCCCTGCCCGTGGTGAAGAGCGTGAACATTTCCTATCCGTATTTCATGCTGTGCTTGCTGGCCGCGAGCTTCCACAGCAGCGAGGGGGAAACATTCTTTTGGGGATTGGCCGCACTGGTGGCGTGGGCCCTCTGGCCGCAGCGTTCGCGGCGATATCGCCCGGCGACCTGGGCGGGCGCCCTGGCATTGGCCATCGTGCTGGGCTACGGCGGGCAGCGTAGCGTGGTCCGAATCTACCGGCTGTTTGACAATTATGGCACGGCGTGGTTCTCACGCATCGGCGGCGACCGCACCGACCCGACGGAGAGCAAGACGGCGNNCTCGCGACAAGTTTGAGAACGTCTTTGAGGAAACCAACCACACGAGCTGGGTGCTGCTCCCCGGCCAAACCAACGGCGCGTCGGTCAACCTCGCCTGCTACCTGCCCGGCCGGTGCGCCCTGTTGCCGTTGCCGACGGGCTGCGAGCGGCTGAATAACCTGTCCGCCTTCCTGGTGCAGAAGAGCGGTCTGGGCGCGGTGGTCGTCGAGGGGCCCGGGCTGGTCGTGTTCGACGCGCTGTATGGACCCGGCCCCACGATTGATTCCCCGGCCAATACCAACCTCGACCTCGCCGTTCCGCCAAAAGAGATTCCCGCGCTGGACCGGGTGATTGCAGAGCTGCAGTTGAAGCAGCAAAACCGCCGGCAAGTGCTGCGCGCCCTCGGCGGCTTCTTCGCGGACACCAACAAATTCCATTACAGCATGTGGCAGGAATTCAGGAGCCTCTCGGCCACGAATGAAACCCCACTGAGCCGCTTCCTTTTGCGCACGCGCAGCGGCCACTGCGAATACTTCGCCACCGCCACGGTATTGCTCCTGCGCCGACTCGACATCCCCGCCCGCTATGCCGTCGGCTATGCGGTGCACGAAGGCTCGGGCGGCAAACACGTCGTGCGCCAGCGCGACGCCCACGCCTGGTGCCTGGTGTGGAACCCGACCAACGGCACCTGGCAGGACTTCGACACCACCCCGGCGTCGTGGGTGAAGGACGAGGCCTCCCGCGCGTCGCCAACGCAATTCCTGTCGGACTGCTGGTCACGCGTGCTGTTCGAGTTCGCCAAGTTACGCTGGGGCCAAACCCATCTGCGCCAATACATCTTGTGGGCCCTGGCGCCCGTTCTGGCGGTCTTGCTCTACCAGATTGTATTTCGCAGCCGGCGGCGACGGCAGACTCAGGGACCGGAACCATCGAGCGCGGCAATCCTCTGGCCCGGCCTGGACTCGGAATTCTATCAAATCGAACGGAAACTGGCCGAGCGGGGCGTGCGCCGCCGACCAAGCGAGCCGCTTTCCCCCTGGCTCCGGCGCGCGAGTACCAACCCTGCCCTGTCCGATATGCGCAGCCGCTTGGAGGAATTGCTCAACCTGCACTACCGCTACCGCTTCGACCCCCAAGGCTTAAACCAAGCCGACCGAGATACGCTGCGCCGCGAAGCCAATGGCTGCCTGGCAAGGATGGCATGACAAGGGATCGCAGACGGCAGCAGGAAAGTGTCCTGCACGGGCAAAGCAGAGAGATCAGAACGGGCTGAGGAACAAGGCCGAATGGGCCGCAATAGCCCCCACGGCGCAAGGTGGCGGCACCATCGAGCTAGCGTTCGAGTGCCGCCGTGGCTGCGGGAATACAAGGGAACCACTCCGAAATACCTCAATATCTCCCGGCTTTACTTTGGCTTTGGGCGGCTTTCCCTCACCTTTGTGTTTTCTATTTTCTGCTTTCTGCTTTGGCTCCGTGGTAGCTTTAGGGTCGCATTGGGGTCGCATTGGTGTGGCTTTGGGGTAGCTTTGTAGGAGCTTTGTAGGAGCTTTGTAGGAGCTTTAGGGTGGCTTTGGAGTCGCAATCGGTTGGCTATCAACAAGCTTTCAGGTGGCTTTGATGTGGCTTTGGATGGCTTTGCGCAGTTTCAGCATTGCAGTTTTTGCCTAAGGGTGGCTTTGGGTGGCGCCGCTACCCAAGCAATAGACACCTGCAAACTGATACGAAGTGGACGCAGCCACTACCACGTCAGGCTCGCGCCGCTGCAAGACTTCCCCCAACCGCACAGTTGGCCACGCCTTCACTGCACCCCTCCAGACCAGAGCTCGAAGGTGATAAACTTCCGCCACAAGGCGCTGGTGCGAATTTGGTCGTTCTCCGTGACCGACGGCCACTCGCTGGGTGACTTTCGTTCAATCAGCCCGAGGTCGAACAACGGGCGGAGCACGTACCCGTCCAGAATCCATTCCTCCTTGTCGTAAGGCGACTTCATGGCGGCGTGCAGTTGCTCGAACACCGCGCGGAGGAGAATGTGCCGGGCCAAGCCCCGCACCGGCGTCCAATCGCGCGCCACGGTGTCGAGCCGCCACAGGATCACGGCGAAGCTTTGCTGGATGAGAGGCACGTCGCGCAAATTGAAATCGTGTCGGAGATCGAAGCGCCGGAAGTAGGCCAGGAACAGCCGGCGGTGGAGCGCGCCGGCCTGCTCGTCGGGCAGCAGTTCCCTGCCCGCCTTGGTGAGTTGAAACCGTTTATTGCGCCGGGCCAGCAGGCCGGCGCACTCGGCCACCACCCGCGCCAGGTGCAGCGGCCACAGGTCCAGCTCGTTGACCACCTTGCACACTGCCCGGATGGACTCGCGCGAGCGGGCTGAGAGGGCAAGGCGATCAAACAGCTTGCCGACGAAGGCGCGGGTGAGGTTGCCGGTCGCGGTGGCGGGCGTGCCTTGCTCCGCGGCCAACCCGGCCATGAGCACCCGCGTATTGTGCAGGAAGGCGGCATCGGCCAGGTCGGATAGGGTGAGGCTGTCGCTGAACCGCATCGGGCCGACGCTGGATTCCCAGTCGGCCTGGAGCAGCCTGCGTGCAAAGGCGTCGAATGGGTGCGGGGCGCCGGGCTCTGGGGAGAGGTCGATCATAGAGAAAAGGCTGAAAGCTAAAGGCTAAAGGCTAAAGGCTGGAACCTGAAAGTGCTGAGGAGTGTGTTTGTAAACTTTAGCATTCAGCCTTTAGCCTTTAGCACTCTTGTCAATGGTTGTGAAGATGGCGATGAGTTGACGGGTCTCGTCGAGGAGGTCGGCCATCTGCGCGGCCGAAACGACTCCGCTGTCCACGAGCAGTTCGAGCCAATATTCGGTCTCTTCGATTTCCTTCAGGCAGTCACCGATCTTGGAGATGAATTCCGCTTTGGATTGGCCTCGTGACGCCTCGCGATAGTTCGCGCCCACGGATGTTCCCGAGCGCAGCACCTGTTTGCCAAGCATCTGCGCGACGGCGTCGCCCTTCGGGAGCTTGGAATACATTTTGATGACCCGAACCGCAAACGCCTTGGTTCTCAGCTTCAGATCTTTCACCTGAGCGGGGCGGCGTCCAGGTTGGCCGTCCGCGCGGCGGTATTTTTGGTGGTTGTGGACTGTTCGGGCATGTGCCAGTGTTGCTTCAATACCTAGTTTAATACCTAGTTTAGGAGTTAATACCTAGTTTCCGAGCTTTTCCCATCTCGCGCTCCGGCCGGTGCCAAGAGCCTTGACCTTCCCTTCTTTCTGTAAACGGCTCAGGATCTGGCGGATTAAATCCAGGCCGACGCCAGGGCATTGGGCCTGCAAGTCAGCGACGCGGAATGAGCTGATTTGGCGGCCAATCGCCGCCAGCACCGACTCGGTCTTTTCACCACGGGGCGATTTGAGCTGGCAAACCCGTTGCTCAAATTCCCTGCACGCCTGCGTCAGGACAAACAGCAGGAAGTTCATCGCCGGCCACGGGTCGTGCTTGCCTTCATGCCAGCGTTGGGAGCTTTGCTCCAAGACTTCGTAGTAACGCTCTTTGTTTTCCTCGATGAGGCGCTCCAGGCTGATGTAGCGGCCTACTTCAAGGCCGGAGTGATAGCAGGCCAACAGAAAGAGCAGTCGCGAGACGCGGCCATTGCCGTCTCTGAACGGATGAATGCACAGGAAATCCAGATTCAGCGCGGTGGCGAGCGCCAGAGGTGGCACCCACTTTTCATTCATGCCCCGCTCCCACAACTCGACCATCTCGGCCATCGCCTCGGGGGTCTTGCCAGCGGGAACGGTCTTGAAGCGCACGCGGCTGCGGCCGTCGGCGTAGGTCTGGATAATGTCCACGTCTTTCTGTTTGTAAGCACCGGCATCCCAGATTTCGCCCCGGCAAAGATGATGGAGTCGTTTGATCGTGCGCTCGTTGACGGGGAGCTTCGCGCCGCTCTCATGGATGAGTTTGAGTGCATCGCGGTAACCGCGCACCTCCTCCTCGTCCCGGTCCCGCAAAGCCGGCTTGCCGAAGACGAGGGTCCCCACCCGGGACTTGTCCACTTCCACACCTTCAATGCGGTTCGAGGAAATGGCGCTTTCAATCAGGGCATGCTCGCGGAGCACCTTGAGCTTCTGCGGTGACTGGCGGGTGAACAACTCCTGTTTCCCCCGCGCTTCAGCCAGGTCGGTCAGATACCAGGTCGTGCGCGTCGGCAGCGTGAGCGGTTCGGCAGCGAGTTGGCGCAGGGTCATCATGGTTCAGGTGGAATANNGTTCCTCATGCGCTTCTGTCGGCGGACCGGTACTACGGCGATTGCCGGGCCGGATCGGAAACGAGGCTGCGCGGCACCACCGCCACGAATCGTATTCCAAATCGGCTTGGGAACAAAGGAAAAAGGGGGGCGCTCTGAAAAGCTCAGTGACAGCCTAAAAAAAGGCCTGCTGATTTGCAGGCACTTACAACAATTCAGCAAAATAATTTCACCCCCCAACCGCCCCTTCCCGCGCCCCGATAACGTTAACGGTATGCGTAACCCTGCACCCATCAAACACTTCCCGCCAACACTGTTTTCACCGAACTGCTCTCCTATATATGAAGAGGCGCATTTATTACGGAAAAGCTGAAAGGCTGAAACGGGCGAGGGTGGGAGAGTCTAAAGTCCAAAGTCCAATGTCAGGGGGCGGAGGGCGGCGTTTGCGCGGGGCGGGCTCGGCGTGGGGGAGAGTGAGATTGGTAGAACTCACGCAGCTTCCGCCGGAGGAGTTGCTTGTCCGGCAGCGCGGTCTGGTATTCGGCGATGAGCGCGGGTGAGACGGAACGGGCCAGGGCGTACCTGCCCGAGGAGCGCCCAGATTAAGGCTGATTCGTGAACAGTCTGCGAACTGTTCACAAGCGTGAAAGCGCCTGTGTTTACGGGCGCTCTTTCATTTCCTGCCCCAGTGTTCGTGAACTCCTTCAACTAATCAGAGGCCAATCGCATGAAGCGGAAGGCCGAATAAGACCACGATACAAACAGAGCGAGTTTGCTATGAGAACAAGACAACAGACTACAGGTCGCAACCACCGAGACGGGCGCCAATATGCCCTGTGCCGGGGCGTGGGCTTCTGGGAGCTCACGTTTGAAGGCCGGCACGCGGTTTTCAAACACGAGCAAGGCGCGCTCTACGTCGTCTGGCTCCTGCTGCATCCACCACTGGAGCCACTGCACGCCCTGGCCCTGGCGCTGGAGGCCAGGAGCCTTGACGGCCAGCCTGGCGGGGCGGACGAGATCATTCAACAGCGCAGCCTGGGGCTGGATGACGCCGAGACCATCCGGAGGTTGCGGCGCCGGCAGGGCAAGCTGGCGGCGGTGCTCGAAGACCAGCGGGAAATCGAGCCGGTGAAGGCCGAGGCGCGGCGTGAGTGGGAAGAGATTGCCGATTTCCTGCGCCAGAACTCCTGGCGTAGCCGGGACAGTGCCCAGAAGTGCGTCCGGGCTGTCAGCATGGCCATCCAACGTCTCCACACGCACCTCGTTCGGGCGCGGGACGCCGAGGGCAGACCCCACCCGGTGCTCCAGGCCTTTACGCGGCATCTTTACGATCACCTGCTCATTCCCTCGGGCCGGGGCCGCCGGCCAGGCGGGATGCGGGTAGCCGGCGCGCTGGCGGGCTGCTTCACCTACGAGCCGCCGCCGGGCGTGGTGTGGAGTGCGGAACGCGGAGTTTCGAATGCGGAGTGAGACGGGCGGAGGAGCAAATAATTCGGCTTGTGACTCATGTAACAGGTTTAGTGGACCTATACAGGGTGAAGTGAAAACGAAGGCTCATCGTATGGGCCAATTGAAAACAATAAACAAAACAACAAAAGAAAGAAAGTAACGTATGAAAATATTAGACATCCCTCAATCAGGTAAACGGGGCTTGAACGTGTCGCAGGCTGGCCAGTTCGGCCAGATCAGCCGCGCGCTCGCCATCCCCTCCAACCCGCGCAGTCCGTCACAGATGACGACCCGGGGCATCCTCACCAAGGTGTCCGCCCGCTGGCGGGCACTCCAGGAGATCCAACGGGCCGCCTGGATGGCCGCCGCCAAGGAAGCCAAGAGCAGCAGCCGCTTGGGCCAGAGTGGCGCCCTGAGCGGCTTCCTGTTGTTCACCAAAATCAACTGCACGCTGGCCAAGTTCGGCCAGGACCAGGTGGACGCGCCCCCGGCGCAGCCGCTGTTCCCCGACCTGGCGCCACGTGGTCTGGTCATCACGAATACTGGTGGCACCATCGCGCTGAAGCTCACCTGCCAGGGCGACCCTGGCGAGAACACCATCGTCCGCGGCGCCGCGCCGGTCAGCCAGGGCCGTGAGACCTGCCGGGACTTCCGGGTCATCGGCACGTGTCCGGCTGCCGTGGACGGTTCCGCCGACATCACGGTCCTCTACACGGCGCGGTATGGCGTGCCGCCCGTCGGCAAGAAGGTGTACGTCCAGGCCAACCAGTTCGTGGACGGGTGGGAAGACCTGCCCGTGAGCTTCTGGGCCATCGTCCCGGCTACGACCTAACCTCCCACCGGGGCGTGCGGGCTGTTGAACAATGGCCCAGCCCCGGCTTTCATGCGGGCAGGCGTCTTCCCCAGCGCCTGCCCGCTCATTCCGTGCAGCCGGCATTCCTCTACAAGATCGCGGTTCCGGAGGCCGGATCGAAGAAGTGGGCGTGGCGGG
>PLZQ01000532.1 GCA_003152225.1 Limisphaerales bacterium
CCTATGTCAGGAGTTCTGGAGTCAGGGCGTGGAAAAGGGTCTGGTCATGCCACTTTTGCGTTTGCTTTGCGCTCGAAGACGGAGCTCGGCTAGGTCGGAACCGGGCGCGACGGCGACCTCCAAAGACTAATCTCGCGAGAGAGGAAGCGAGCGCTACGGAGGTCCCAGGATCTTTAACCCCGTCGCCGGAAGAAGCACCGGGCCGAATGCGTTCATCGGTATCGGCTGAAAACCGAGTACCCATGCCGGAGAATTCGTCGAAAGCGTGAAATTCCGCGCCCCATAGTTCACAAACAGCGGGTCGCCTGACGTGAAATTATTCGCTATTGCCAAGTTGGTCAGAGCGCCGTTGTAAGAATTTATCCACGCGCCATTGTTATAAGAAATGTTGTTCCGAATTATGTTCCCCAATGCCGCTCCTGGGTTATTCGTGGCGATGCTTACCAAGGCGGGATACTGGACACTCCAGGGAGGACTCTGATACGGCATAGCATAAAGGTTCGTCCACAGTTGAGAATTGGTGTTCGTGATCAGGCTCGCGTCGTAAGTAAATCCGGGCTGGGCTGCATAGATAGCCTCAGTGGTGCACCCGACGAAGATATTGTTCTGCACCAGGTTGTCGCGCCCTCCGTTTATCACCACCCCTCCGTCTGTATTACAAAGGACATTGCCGAATATCGTGGTTCCGCTCCAACAGTCGTCCATATAAATTCCCCTAACCCCGGACGAACTTATGGCACCCCCACCCTGATTAACATTATGGATATAATTGTATCGCAGGATGTTGCCCCGCATGGTCCAGTTTCGACCCATATACACCGCACCAGAGTCAGACGTTTCGGTACAGACGTTTCGGATCTCGTTGTACTCTAAAACATGGTTGTTTCCACTGATCAAGATCGCGTTGTGCCGTCCATTGTATATGAGATTGTAGGCTACATAATTTCCAACGTCGTCTATCTGAATGCCTGGATTGTACGTCCAGCATAAGCGACTCATGTCATGGATGGTATTGAACGTCACTGAATTGGTCGTCGGCGCCAGCGTGAGACGGTCAGCAGCCCTGTCACAATGCACAAACAATCCCTGTTCGCCAGGTTTAGCAATAGTACATCGAGTAACGACAGTGCTAAAAGTATTCATCAGGTCAACTCCGTCGCATGAACTGCCCGTAAATGTGCAATTGCTGACAAGGTTGTCCCGACCACCGTATATTTCAACAAGAGGACCCACACCACCAACAAACGTAATACCGGACAGAACAACGTTCGAGATCATGTTGTAACTGAACACTCCTCCACCATTAATTGTTCCGCCCTTCCCCGCCGTGCTAACAAACGGATGCTCTTCACGGAGACTGCTCGGAGGCCAAAAGTAGAGGAGACCGTTCACCCGATCAATATAGTACTCGCCCGGAGAGTCCAGTTCCTCAAGCACGTTCAGGAAGTAGAACCGCCCGCCAGTCACATATCCGTAACTCGCCTGTGGAGCCGTTAGGTAAACCGTGTTGGTCGTGCCGTTGGTTACGCTCAGCGATGCGACGTGCTGAAAATTGTCACCCCACTCATTTCCGAAATAGCCCTGCACCCACGTATTGGTGTCCCAAGTCCACTTGGTGGTGTTAGACCCTATAAAGGAGAAGTGGTCCGCCCCCAGGGCCGGAGACGCAGCGACAGAAAGCCAATTCGTGTTTGGCCAGCGAGCAAGCTGCATCGGTTGGTCCTGGAAATACAGTTCGTTTTGTCCTGTCCAGTTCCACCAGAGGCCCACTCCATGCCTGGCAAGTGGTATGAGGTTTGTTATCACCTGATCGGTCAAGGTGGCAACTTGCACATTGGTTTGTGCGGACGCGCTTAGCCGTGCAAGAATCGCCGCATTTGTTACCACGTTAAAACCCGCAATTTGAACGCCACCGAGAATGCATGGGGTTTCACCGGGGTAGGCTTGATATACAATTGGAGACAAGGGTGTCCCGCTATCGTTTGGCGAGTAAGTGAGCTTGAAAGACGACTGCCTCATGTACCTGCCGCCTCTCAGGTTGACTCGCGCGCCTCCGGCTGGAAGTCCGCTCCTCGACTTCAATGTGCGTATCGCATTTCGAGCGGCCTCAAGGCTGGCAAAAGGACCGTCAGTTCCATTAGAAGCTGGAGCCGGCAATAAACCGGACCATGCGTCGTTGCCGTTAGTTGCAACGTAGAAGTCGGCGCAGGCGCCGATTGACGCGCTCAGGGCCACCGCAAGGCTGAACCCGGTTGCCGCGAGCCCCTGGCGGAGGCATTTCATAATGCATTCTGTAAGCATTTTAAGGGCCAACCGGGAGGGGCCAGCGCACGGCTCCGCAGGTTGGAGATCGGAGGTGAAATCAAGCGGTAGTGCGGTTGACCAGAATCGCCCCCAGGGCGCCAGCGCCCCAACGGCTGCAAGTGGCTGCAGTTCCTAAACTAAGCTAGAATTCAGACACCCAAGGCCGAGATGAGATACTAAATGTTCCGGTGGAGCACTCACAATGGTCTAACTCGCCAGCAACTACTCACCTCGGCCTTTAGAATTGCCCTCCATTCCCTGAGCTTTGAGATTGAGTGATACCCCCAGCGCGCGCTCGAAGGCGCCCTCGAACAGGTCCGTGATTGCGCGAATATCAAACTGCTTCTCGGCATATTCGCGTGCCGCCCAGCCGAAATTCTCGCACAACCGGGCATCCTGCCGGAGCCTCGCAGCCAGCAAAAGGAACCCATCCAAATTCCCGGGCTCAACGGTCACACCGCTACCCTGCCCCATGATAATCCGGGATGCTAAATTGCTCGTCGGCATCGCCCCGAGAATGGCCCTCCCGGCGCAATGGTAGCTCAGCACCTTTGACGGCACAGAAAAGACTCCGGCATCCGCCTCGAGAACAGCGACGAGGACGTCCGCCGCAGCCAGTACGTCCGGCATTTCCTCGAACGGGTGGAATGGCAGGACCTCCAGGTTGCGGAGGTCCTCGAGGCTCTTCCGCTCGCGCAGATATTCCACACCCGGCCCTTCCGAGATGACAACCACCCGCACCTCATCATCACCCCGAAAATGCAACGCCAGATGCCGCAGTAAATCCGGGTTGTGCTTCATCGCGAGCGTGCCCGAGTAGAGAAACACGAACTTGTCATCCAACTCGTGCAGGGCAGACCATGCGTTGCGCCGCGGACGCACCGGCAGTTCGTCCAATGGCCCCCAGTTGGGAATCACCGTGACCCGCTCAACCGGGACGCCGAACCTGGCAAGGATGGGAAGGAAATCCTCCGTGATGGCCACGACTCCCGCGCTGGCGCGCAGACATTTGACGTCCAGGTAGCGGTACCATCGTCCAACAAGCGTGCCAATTAATGGCAACTTCCTTCTGGCGAGCTTCTCCACCGCGATGCTGTAAAAATCCTGCACCCAGGTGACCACCGGCGTCCCCGTTTTCTGCGCCGCCCGAATCATGGTCCACTGAGGTTCGGTTGGCGTTTGGCCGCTGATAAGCAGTTCCGGGCGAATCTGTCGGACCAGCCGGGCTAGCTCGTAGCCATAGGCGATCTCGTGCGCGCGGCGTTTGACGAAGCTGTACTTGTTTGCCCGGTACAGGGGCGACATCGGCACCTCGGCGAAATTGAGTGTTGGCACATCCCCGACCTTGCGCTCAAGAATCCCCCGCGGGCTGAGCAGACCACCTGCAAACGCATGGGTGACATCGTGCCCACGCCGGGCGAGTTCGCGGCTGAGCTGCACCTGAGAGGGGTGCCCCGCGTAATCGTGAACAACTATGCGCAAGGCGACCCCTCTCCCGTTCCGCGGTGGAGCAGCGGCGCGACAGGCTTGCTGCCGGGGACCATCGTTGGCTGGGCAACGATGACTGTGATCTCTAGGCCCCGCGCCGACAACTCCTCCACCAACTCAGTCAACGTCTGCACGGTGCGAACCAACTCGGGATAAAAAAGCTGGCAGACCACGACTAACCGGGGTTCCGCTGGAGATAATGGATCCATGCAGTTCGTCGAGCAGCCCATGCAGGGAGAGCACGGCTCGCACCAGAGCGATCCGGGTGCGAAATGAAATGAATTAACATCAGCCGCGCCAGCGAGGTTTGCCAGGTACACAAGGGTTCCCACAGCACACCATCCCTTTGGGCAAATCTTTTGTAACTACCGAGCCAGCAGTCACGACGGCTTCTGGGCCCATCGTGACCCCTGGCCCGACAAAGACTTGCGCCCCGACCCAGGCCCCGTCACCGATTGAAATTGGCGCATTCCGGTAGGGCATCTCCACTTTCCGATAGTCGTGGTTGCCAGCGCAAAGGAAACTCCGCTGAGAAACGCAGCAGTGAGCCCCAATTGTGACAGGCTCAAAATTGAGGATGAACACTTCCTCACCTATCCATGTGTTGTCACCTACAGTCAGCTTCCAAGGGAAGTGAATGTTTACTCGCGGCTTTATGTACACACCGCAGCCAATCTTCGCGCCGAAAAAGCGCAGCAGCAGGCATTTGAGCGGCGAGGGCCATGGAACTGGAGAGAGGAAGAAGATGCACTTGATCAGATACCAACAAGCCTCAAACCATTGCGATCGACCGCGGTCAAGCCCAACCTTCGGATCGAACAGGTCATTGCGTACGCGCGTAGTCATATCTCACTGCGAGAGCAAAAGGTCGCGGTAGGTACGCACAAGCAACTGAGTGGCTGCTTCGGGCCGAAATCGCTGGCTTGCGAGATCCCGGCCGCAGTCACTCATGGCTCGCCGTTCCCTTTCACTCCCGAGCAGGCGGCGCAGCATCTCTGTGACTGACGAGGTCTCCGGGCGGCAGACCAGCCCAGCGCCCGCCGCCTGAATATCCTTGTGGATGTAAATCCCGTCCGAAAGGACGAGCGGGAGGCCTGCCTGCATGGCTTCTACTAGTACGCTGCCGAAATTTTCGCTGAGCGAAGGCATAACGAACACGTCCGCGGCGGCCAGCGCGTCCAGTTTGTCCTGCCCAGCAAGAAACCCGGGTCTGGTGGTGATAGGCAGGACATTAAGCTCTTTAATCCATGCCTCCACGCGGGCGCTGAAGGCCGGGTCGCCCGAACCAGCCATGACAAACCAGAGTCTGGGGAATTCGGCGCGCAATTTGCATAGTGCCGGGATCAGGAACTGAAGGCCTTTCACGTGGTGGAAGCGCCCCATGAAGAGGACCACGAGCGCGTCTGTAGGTATTTTGTGTCGCCGACGGAAACCGAGGCCGTCCCCGGTTCCCTCCGGGAGCAGCACGGCACCCGGCACGACGAGGCCCTTGACATGGGCGCCGTAGGTGACGAGTTCTTGTGCCTCAAGCAAGGCCGTGAGCAAAGCGGCCCGGGCCCCGGCGAGCATTGGCCTGACGAAGGTCGGTCCGACGAATCGCTTGAGGGTGGCGTGCTTGCGGAGATCCACCCGGGCGAGCGAGCCGTGCGGCCGAATGACGTAGGGGGTGCGGGTCCGCCGACAGATTCGCGCAGCGTGCACCGAGGTGAAGGTGAAGATGCCGTGAATATCAACTATATCGTAGTTTGGCAATTCTTTGACCAACCAACGCACCATGCGCACTGAGTTCGCGTAGCGCTGCGGAAAACTCCGCGGGAAGGTGTGAACCGGCACTTCGGGGTACAGGGTTGCCAGGTAGTCAATCTCGTCGCCAGGAGCGTAAGTCGCCACGACCTCTGCCGGGTGGCCAGCCTGGTTGAGGTACTTGCACGTGCTCATCATCGCGAGAACAGGGCCCCCGTAGTTCTTGTCCAGCGTGCTGAGCACGTGCAACGACCGGATGGGGGATGATCCCGTTAAATTCATTGTGGGCGAGCGCTGTTTATTGGGTCGGTGGCTCTTTGACTGATGTAAACTTGCCGCAGCGCGAACAGTACGCACCGTTTACGGGTTGCACGCACAAGAGTGTGCGCCGCGGGTTGAGGACGCATCTGAAGGCTTCGAGGGATAGTCTGCTCATGACAATGGCAACGCCGGTTGCGCCTTCATGGTGCAAGAACTTGAGCTTCGGCTTCAACTGGCGCCTCAGGACCTCCGAACAATTCGCACCGACTCAGTGTTGGCGACGAGCCCGAAGGTTTCCATTAGTGCCTCCAACGTTTTCCTCCGATCACACATCGCGTGCATCGATCGGCTTGCTTCCGCCCCCATGGATTTCAGCAATGTCTTGTTTTGCAGGAGCTCGCGTATCGCGGCGGCCAAAGCCGCCGCATCTTCGACCGGCATGAGGCGGCCGGTAACCCCATCGATTACCATTTCGGGTATGCCTCCGATGTCGCAACTCACAACCGGCACGCCCCGAAACAAGGCTTCCATAATAGCAATGGGCAAGCCATCCTCACCGCCATTATAGTCTCGACGGCACGGCAGGACGAATAGCTTTGTACGCGACAGCAGCCCACCCACTCCATCATGTTGAACAGCCCCACACAGCGTCGTATCACGCAGTCGCCACTGTCGTATGAGTTCCTCCAACCTACGGCGTTCGGGCCCCGCCCCCGCGATAATACACCGAACGGTAAAGCCTTGCTCTGCAAGGAGGCCCAGTGCTGTTACCAGTAGGTCAAGCCCCTTCTTCGGTACCAGCCGTGCGACCGCAAGCACGTCAATGACATCTTCCTCGGCCGCAGCGCCAGGAGCAGACAGTTCATCGAGCATCAAGCCGGTTCTCACCACACGGAACCTCGACTCCGGCAGGTCGGGGAGTCTCCTTTTTGCCTCCCGCAGATTGCACTCCGAGGCGACCAACACCGACTTCGCCCTGCGCAGCAGCCACCGCGCGGGCGCGAAGTCAAGCTCTGGGAGCGTATGAAACATCACGGAAAACGGGCACTTCAGGAACCGCGCGACGCAAAAAGCCGACCACGCACTCAGGTCGGCGAAATGCGTATGGACGTGGCGGACCGCGTTCCGCCGACACTGCGCGGCAAAGCTGAGGAGGCCGGGCATGAGGATCAGGCCTTTGAGCGCCAGGCTGGGCGAAAGGGGCGCGGTACGTGCCACGAGCGCGAGCCCACTGAATGCCCACGTTGGGTGCAACAGAAGGCACCTAGCCAAGTTGCTCCAGCAGCGCAGGCTTCCATAGCGGAACCGGAAGATCTCCACCCCTGGACGATCGCCACTCGGCCCCCCCGGCCCTGGCCTGAGCATCGAAATTACTGAGACGGGAAAGCCCGCATCGGCCAAGGCATTAACCTCCGAGGAAACGAAGGTTTCCGATAGAGCGGGATAACGCCGAAGGACGTAGGCTACTCGCTGCCCCCTTGGGGCGTTGGGTGGAATCACATCAGTGGCCGTAGGCGACATACTCTTTTTGGTTACGACGAACTCACGCCCGCGAGGCACGGGGAGAGCAAAAAGGACTGTGCGTCTCGATTGGCGCATAGCACCGGATCAGGGTGCGCCCCCGGAGTGATTTTGATTCCGGAGTGCCTCGTAGAGCACTACCACCCTCGACGCGACCGCGCGCAGGTCGAAGTTTGATTCGAAGGCGCGCCTTGCATTGCCACCCAAGAGGGCTCTGGCCGATTCGTCATTGAGCAGCTCCGCCATAGCTCCGGCAAGCTCGTCGCTGCTGCCCACGCTGACCAACCGGCCGGCAGGGGGCGGACCGAGGAGTATGGAACTGCCGGAGACCTTGGTGGAGACCACAGGCAGGCCGCAGGCCATTGCCTCGATCATGGTGTTGGAGAGCCCTTCGGTAAGCGAGGGGATGACCATAATTTCCGCTGCCCGGTACCACAACGCCACATTGGTCTGGGCGCCAGCAATATGGACGCTACGGGCCAAGCTCGGTTGCCTGGCCCTGGCGGACACGGCGGCAGCCAACGAACCATCCCCCACGATGCAAAGCAGCGCACCCTGGCGGGTCCTGCTGTCGATCTGATCCCAGGCCTCGAGCAGGCCGAGCGGATTCTTTTGGGCTTGCAGGCGTCCAACGAATAGCACAATCCGTTCTGAGTCAAGGCCCAGCGCCTGGCGAGCCTGCCGACGCTCCTCCGGTGACACGGGATGGAACTCACGCCCGTCCAGACCATTCGGGATTACGTGGACGCGGTCGGGAGGAATTCCAAAACGAATCGCTTCCGCGCAGGTCTCCGGGCTTATGGCGATACAGGCGCTGGGGAGGCGAAGGCAGGAACTCAGGATCCGCCCGGCGACCACGTCGGCCGCCGCCTTGTCGATGCCCATATAGCCGGAGTTAGTAAGCTTGAGAACGACAGGCCTGCGCACCAAGAGGCCGAGGAGGATGGCGACACCCGCATGCCAGCCGTACTGGTGCACATGCCAAACATCGAAACCTCGCCCATGGCGCAGCAGGAAGTACGCGAAGGAGAGCAAGCTTGTCATGATATGAAGATGGCGACGGCACACACAGGGCAAGCGCCGCACTTCATAACCGCCGCTGTGTTCTGCAACGGGCCATGCCTTGTCGCGTCGTTCGGTAATGATGAGCACTTGGATCCCAGCGCCGGCCAGAGAAGTGCATAGGCGCTCGGCCGCGCGCTCATAGCCGCCGACCACGGGCCGGAACTGAGGGCAGACCATTAAGACCTTCATAGATGCCAAAGCGGGAGGACGGCGACAGCGGGTCGCACCGTCATCAATGCGCCGGGCACGAGGACACCGACTGCTGGCAGTGCCAGAACTCCGGCCGCTCGACAGCGTCGTTGGTCTCTTGTGCCCAGGCGCTGTAACGACCTTCCACTTGAGGGACCCGAGTGGACGTCGGCAAACGTCGGACCGGTGACAAACTAAGAAGCAAATCGTGCATGTAAGACCACCCGCCGAACGGCGCTCACGAGGATGATGATGTTGGACATATTGCTGTGGCTGCGTCCTCCCATAGCCTCAGTCGCATACAGGCCCATTGGCCTATTGGTGTTGGCGTCACGTCGAAAGCGTAAACGTGTCCTGACTCAGACTCCCATGCTGCCGGAAGAGCTCTCGCGTCTCGGCATCGAAGAATAGGTACCTCGGAAACCTCTGCTCGTCCGGGTTGAACTGCAGGCGAAGGATTCCCCTTGGCCTCAGGTGGCGTTTAATGTCCTCCAAAAAGAATCGCCATTCTGCGGCTTGCCACGTCCCCTTCGATTTGAGGTTATTGAAGCAGATCAGGAAAGCAGTGATAACGTCAAACTCTCCGTCTATTTCAACAGGTGAAAAGGCTGTGATCCTTCCCCGGTGGATGTCGGGGGCGACGCGGAGGGCGCGGTTGAGCTCCACGTATACCGCTGAATCCTCGGGGCAGATTTCGCAATAGGGCAGGTCAAACCCCTGTACCTCGTGCGAGTAAAACCTGCATACGGCAAGGAACCAGCCGGGACCAGCCCCTAAATCCAAGACGCGCTTTGCGGTCTTCCTGTTGAGCCCAAGAGCCGCGGCACGCACCAGATTAATCCGTAACCAATGGTCGACGTCGAGGAACTTGCTTGCAGCAATGGTCTTGACTGCTTTCGCCGCCTGCGGCCTTGGTGTGAGGGATCGCAAACCCTCAGCGCTTTGGCTTCGCAGGAATTCTGCGGCCGCTCTATTCAGGTCGGACATCTTGAAGTCTGGGCAAGCGGCCAGGCACCGCCGCCAAAAGCGGCGCTCGCGCACGCGACTCGGCAATATTTGTTTCAAGACGGATACCATGGAGCTGTAGGTCGTTGTCATCTGCATTATTAGTTGTGTCCAAGTATTCGTGGTTGAGGATTCGCGGCCAGCCGCTCACAGGCTGACGCACAGAATACAAGCGGTGTGGGGCCTGGCAGGAAAAGCGCCCAAGAAAAAGCACCCCGCGGAAGGTTTAAACGCGTTGGGCCATCGGTCACTATCGATTGCGCCATTTCCTTCTGCAGGATCTCGTTGGCTCCTTGCTCGGTCGCCGGGCCATGCACCGCGATTTCCACGGTGATGCCGCCTTGTATCAATCGCCTCTGACTTCTGGCCCATGGTTTAGGGTTCGAAGTCGATGGTCGGCACCTTGCACTCCGCACTCCACACTCGCTGGGCCTGTCCCGCCACCGCAGCCAGAGGAGCATGGCTCCCAGAAGCGGCACCAACCACTCGTAGCCACATTGTTCGTCACTGCTCCAGGTAATCTGAAGCCGGCTGAACAACTACAGCCAGCATTTCGCCAACGCCACCAGAGGAAGTATTTGCATACGGATCTGCCTCCTGCAAAGATATTCACGTCTCCGGAAGGACGCACCGCTTTTTCTGCCCAAGCAGACGGCGCACCAGGGGCGCGTGTTGAAACTCATCCTTGACTGGCGACGGAGCTGCAGCGCCCAAAGCGCCGCAACAGAGCCTCACGCTTTCGGTCTTTCGGAAGCGAGCGCAAGTGCGACGCCAGCGGCTCGACTTTCTTCCGGTATTCCTCCAGAGACTTCAATGGGCGAGCCGGACAACCTGCGGCTACTGTGTTACTCGGTATTGACCGGGTTACCAGCGATCCCGCACCGATGACGCAGTTATCGCCGATGGTCACATTGAGAAGGACTAGCGTGTCGAAGCCGATGAAGACGTTGTTGCCAATCCGTATCGGACCAAATACGTCGATCTCAGGATCGTCCTCGCGGAACACCCAGACACCACCGTCATGCGTAACAAACCGAACTCCGCTGGTAATGGTCACGTGATGGCCAAGGGATACTAGGTATGGCTCTGTTCCAAAAATTCGCCTCGGGTGATCAAGAAGGCGACATTGATCACCGATCGTCACCCCGAGCCGTCTGGCATAGCGGACGGTGTTGTTTCGGCACACAATTTTCATGAGGAAGAACTCCTTGAGTCGTGCGGTCATAGTCTTGTCAGGTGCGGGCAACTCCTGGTCTAGAGGTTAGTGCGGGACGTTGTTCTCGAAACCGGGCACCCGGGACCCTAGGTGAGAAGATTTCGATATGCCACAGCATGCCGACAGCCGTCGAACCGAGTCGCGGTTTCCCTCGAGGCCTGCCTCATGCCGAGCATTTGTTCAGAGGTTAAGCTCAGCACTTGGCGGAGGGCTGCGCATACGGCATCCACAGTTGTGTCCTGAACAATCACGGCATTTTCCCCATGCTTCAGGTAATGCGCCAAGTCACTTGTCAGATTGCATAACATCGGGACGCCCAAGGCACTGAACTCAGCCACCTTGGAAGGGAAGCAGGCCTTCGACCAAGGTGCATCCTCCCGCAGCAGCACGCCAAAAGTGGCCGAGGCAACGATGCCATGAACCTGCTGATCCGGCACCTTGCCATGGAACCGGACCCCATCGCCCAAGGAGTTGACAAGTTCCACCCCCACGCCGGTGAGGTCGGCGATGTTTTCCTTTGAGGCGCCAAGGTATTCGAGCACGATCTCCCCGCCGCATTCGCGCATCGCCTTGACTGCTTTAAGCAGGTTGTCCTGTCGGTCACGCGAGTAGCGTCCAGAGAAGAGCAAACGCACTGGCCGGTGTGGCGGAGTCACAGCCGCCGCAGAGCTTCGCCAGACCGGTTCCGTCAAGTCCACTAGCGGCGGTATGAGGGCCGCACGCACCCCGTGGCTGTCGTAGTAGTTCTTGAGGTACTCCGAGACGCAAATTACCCCATCCAGGTGGGGATTGAGCCATCTGCGTTGGGCCTCGCCGTCCAGAGCCCTCATCAGATGGGCCAGACCTCCACGGCAGTTTGGCGCTTGCCACTCGACGACATGCACCAGGAGCCGAATCTTGTGGATGCGGCACAGGCGACGTAAACGCAAGAGGAGCGCAACCGTGCCCCAGACTCCCGGATAGACAATAAGAATCTTGACGCTAGCCAGATTCTTGCGGGCGAGCCAGTCAAGCCTAGCATCCGGTTTGCCGGTAAAATACTGCAGGTAGCGCTCAAATCGCGAGCCTGGGCGGGAGCGGCACAATGGCCAGTAGGGAAGACCCTTAAAGCGATAGGTTCCGTCGGGTTGCGCATCTTCCTGCCGCCCCGTGCTTTGGTTCGGCAAAAGACCCACAGTGAATCCAGCTTCACATATCGATCGGCAATGGCCCCGCAGATAATTCGCCCCTGCCGCCCCTGTCGGAAAGGGGAATTCCCCGATGATCAGCACTTCTGGAAGTGGCTCAGAATGCGCTGGCTCACCGCCGGCACTGGTTTCAAAGGAGGGCGGGCGTAGCCTGTTAGTTCTGAGCATGTAACTGAATAGTTGCCGCTATGAATAGCCCGATTCGATGCCGATTGCAGAATGCCTTTGGCCGCAGCATTAGCGGTAGCGTCTGACCTCGCCGACTGGCGACGCCGGGTTGGCACCAAAAGAGCACGCGGCTGCTTTCCTGGAGCAAGCCAAGGCGCGAAGGCGCAGATGGCAATAACCTGCCAGCGTGACGATGAAGTAGTTCTGCGCGTTGAAGTTGACATTTAGATACGTGCTTAAGCCAGCAAGCCCAAGCGTCCACAGGAGCAAGGTGGCCCCCGCGGCGAAATCGGCTTCGCATTGGGCACGCCTGATGAGCCGAAGCCCGGGTAGCAGGACCAGCACGGCGTAACCCACAAAGATAAAAATGCCACCCCTAAAAATCATCCAGATGAACTGGTTGTCGAAGAATTCATAGCTCAGGTCCCTTCCGAAGCGATATGTCGCCATAGGCCCCGCTCCGTTTATGAGGGTGGTCCAAGGCACCTGCGCGAAGAACAAACTGTATTGTTCCGTCCTCGAGTCCTGCCCCAAGCGGCCAAGCAGACCCTCCACTGCCAGTGGATAGAAGTGGAGCAGGAAGAAGACGGTCGCAATCACCGCCGCAAGCGCCAGGGCGCCGTTTTTCAATAGTTTCGAGAGAGCCCTCGGCGCGCGCAAAAAGAGCGGCCTTGCAGTGAGCAACGCCAGGGCCAATAAACATTGGAGCACCCAGCCGCGGCCCTGGCTCAAAACCGCAACCAGGCAACAGCCTAACAAAGGGATAGCACGAATGGCGCTCCGGAACACCGAGGTCCCGGGAGAGCTGAGAAGATGGTAGGCGGAAAGCCACGTCACCAGGCTCAAGTACGTATCATTGGGACTTACCCCATCGAACCTTCCATAATACTTGATCTTCATTACGGAATAGAGCATCAAGGGCAGCAGCAACCAGGCGGCCACTCCGGCTATCCTGTCCAGGTGTTTCCAGACCTCCCGTTGAGTGCCGGCGAAAACGCCAAGGCAGAGCAACCAGATTAGCGGGCTCTGGGGGCCGACAATGAAGTCACGGATTGGCATTGAGGCTAAGCCCACGAACGTCCAGCAACAAGCCGCCAGACCGTACGGGGCCATCGCCACCAGCGTCGGAACATCGAGGGAGCGGATGCCCCCCTGAAGGCAGGCTAGGAACCCTGCAGAAAGGAAAGAAGCCATTCCGAGCGTCCGTAGTGCCCAGAGAGATTTTGAGGCGGCTGGGAAGAATGTCCAATGGCCGTTCATTTCGGGGCTCAGAATGGCTGTGCCCCTCGTGATCTGGAGCACGGTTTGAATTGAGCTCGCGGCCAGCGCCACCAGTACCAAGCTGAGTATGAGGCCTCTGGGCAGCTCGAATTGCGCGGAGGCCGCTGGAACCAGAGCGCGAGCGCGGTTTTTGCGCTGCCAAAGATCCGCGCGGCGCGGCGCCTGCGTTGGGGCGGGACTGCCAGTCAGCGCTCCAACACTCGCCGGGCGCGACGGTGGCCGGACGGCCCGCATTGGCCGCCTCGAGGGCCGGACTTTCCGCGCGACTGCGGCGAACATTGCCCTGCGACGCAAGCTCGTCGGGCGTGCTGAAGCTGGCTTAAGCAAGGATTCAGGGCTTTGGCCGCCGTTCGAGTCTGTCCAGGACACGTGGCACGTAGATCCACAGCGGAACGAGCACCAGCAAGGCGTAGGATGCCGCTCCCGCCCAAGGGATCGCTGTAATCCCAAACCGCCTCGCCAAGAGAACTTTGGCAACGATGCCCACGGCCGTGAAGGCAGAATACATGACGATCTGGATGCGGAGTAATTTCATGGAATTCAGAACCATGAACGCCGGGCCTCCAGCCGCTTGCATTACCGTGAACGCACCCAGCCCTAGCAGGAGGACTCGGTCTGCAGCGACCCGATTGCCAACTAACGAGTGAATCACCAGCGGGCCGAGGAGGACGTAAGCTATCACTCCGCACCCTACCAGGCTGAACGTCAGAGCGGTGAGCCGGCGGGCTGTCTTTCCGACCCATGCAACATCGCCGCGGGCGATCGCTTCACCATTAGCACTCCACATAGGCAAAAAGAGCATCATCGCCACCCCACTGAGCGGAGCCACCAGACGGGCAGGCACCGCCAGTTGAGTCACCGCTTCAGCGCCAAGGATCTGGGCCACCACGAGGTTGTCTGCGGAGATCCCAATTGCCATGAGGATCGTTATGGTCAGGAAAGACAAGCCGGTGCGAAGAAGATCACGGCCAGTCGGGCCGTGAAAATGGCGCCAGCGCGGACGCAACCACGGTCGCTGATACCCGAAGTAAACGATGGAGTTGAGTGCCAGGACCAGCAGTGGGACTGCCGCGATCACGAGAGCCAAGAGCGGCAGGCCCACTCTTGCGTGAATGGCAGCGACCAAAGCAGCGAGCGTGAGGACGGAGGCCAGGCATTGCCACAAATTGCTTTGGAACCCTTCCTGGTAGCCTGATTGGACCTTCTGAACAAGGCCGAGAGGCAGGCTCAAGCCGAAGCACAGCGTAAACGCGACCATCGACGCACCAGCTTCGTTCTTTGCCAGCAAGGAAGTCACATTGAATACACGACTCCAGGGCACAAGGGGTGAAACAGCCAGGAAACCGATCAGCAGGAGTCCAGCGGCCGCCGTCAGGACGAAGAAGGCGCTGGAGACGAGCCGCTCTGCGTCTTGCTTATCGTCTCGACCGCTGGCTTGAGCGACAGCCGTGAGGAGGCCGCAGCCCAGGCCCAGGTCGGCGAAGGCCATCATTCCCACCACGGAGACTATGGTTTGCCACATGCCGTAGCGTTCCAGGCCCAGATATTTCAGCGTCAAGGGCATGGACACCAATGGCGTTAGCATGGCGATGGCTCTGGCGACGGCGGCAGTAAGGGCGGTCAGGCCGGCTTTTCGGACCCGTTCCCTTGCGCGTCCCTCAGGCGTGGAGGAGTCAAAGGGCTGGAGGCGAACGTTGGACGCGACCCGGCGCAGGGGGCAAAGCAGTCTGTCAGTAATCCTGAGACTCGCGGGGGCCAAGGCTGGTGCTGGAGGATTTAAGGCGGGGGTCAAAAAGGAGGGATGAAACCTGAAAGCTGAAAGCTGAAATCAGAGGTCAGGGGGCTGCGGCGGGGTTGAGAGTTGATGGTTGATGGTTGAGGGCTCTTCGGGAAAAGCGGAAAGTAGAAAGCGGAAAGCAGAAAGGGCGAAGTCCAAGGTTCAAAGTCCAAAGTCCGTGGTCCCGTAGTCAGTGGTCATTCGTCTCCGAATGGTAGTACTTCGCGTATTTGTAATATTTGTATGAGCGGGAGGCGCTGTTGGCGCGGTTGAAGACGAGGCCAAGGACTTTGGCCTGGCGTTCGTAAAGCAGCTCCAGAGCGTGGCGGGCGGTGCCGGCGCTGGTAAATTTGTTGCGCATCACGAAAAGAACCCCGTCCACCTTGGGTGCGAAGCTAGTGGTGTCATCGGCGGCGAAGACCGGAATGCTGTCTAAGATGACGCAGTCGTACTGCTCGCGCATCAGGGCGAGGAGGCGGTCACATTTTTCGCTCAAGAAAAGCTCGCCGGAGTTCCGCGCCGTCTGGCCGCGAGGCAGTAGGAAGAGGTGGCCGGTTGAGGGTTGAGGGTTGAGGGTTGAGGGTGCTGGGGAGGGTTGAGGGTTGAGAGTTGACCCGCCTTCGTCAGACTTCGGCGCGGCGAGGGGTTGAGAGTTGAGCGAGATGGGGATGACGAATTGGGAGAGATCGCCGCCGTTGGTGAGCAGGTCGGAGAGTCCCGGCTCCTGCGGGGTCTCAAAAAGCTGGTGCAGGACGCCGCGCCGGATGTCGCCGTCCACGAGGAGCACCCGGCCCCCGGCAAAAGCGATGGTGCGGGCGAGGTTGGCGGCGACGGTGGATTTGCCTTCGCTCGGGATGGCGCTCGTGACTAGCAGGGTTTTGGGCTTTGGCTCGTTGTAGTTGGCGAAAAACAGGGCCGAGCGGATGTTGCGGTGCGATTCGGCGAAGATGTGCCGGCGGTCGTCCGCATCCAGCAAGGCGGGTCTTTTTTTCTTCTTCGCCCTGCGGACCTCGGGGATTTGGCCTACGACCCACTCCTGGAACCGGCCCCCGAGCTCTTCGAGCGACATCACCCGGTCATCGGTCTGCTCCACGAGAAAGACGAGGCCGAGGCCGGCGCCAAGGCCAACGAAAAGCAGGAAAGCCGTCACCAGGATTGTATGCTTGGCGTCCTTGGCTGCCGAGGCGCGGTCGAGTACCGTCATGTTTTCCTGATCGAGGTTGCGGGTGACGTCAACGGTTTGGAGGAGGCCGAGGAGCCGGTCGTTGAGGCCCTGGAGGCGTTCGACATCCAGTTTCATGCGTTCGTATTCGGCGATGCGCACGCTGGCGTTGTTGACCTTGGCTTCCCATTCTTTGATGGTCTCCTGGACGCGGTCGAGCTTAAGCTTGACGGTCTGTTTGGCGTTGGCGAGTTGGTCGCGGCTCTGCTTGCTGAAGAATTCGACAAGCTTCGCACCCCGGGAGATTTCTTCATCCAGTTTGATAATCTTGGGGTGCTCGGGTTGGAGGTATTTGCTGAGCCTGGCCCGAATGATCCGGATTTTCTCGAGTTCCTGCTGAGCGCGCAGGAGCTCCGGTGGCGGAGTGGCGGAGGGCAGGCTGCTGTCGGCCAATTTCCCTGGGTTCGCAGCGCCGACAAGCGCGTTGGTCAGGGAGGCAAGAGCAAACTGACTTTCGGGAGTCATGGCTTCGAGGAGCTGGTATTCGACTTTGAGCTGGGAGAATTCGGCCAGCAACTGGGTGAGGTAGGCGCTAGCGGCTTTGGCCTGTTCCTCGAGGACGGCGACGTTGTTATCGCGCTGGTAGTTGGTGAGTTTGTCCTGGGCGGCTTTGAGGTCGGCTTGCTGCCGGGTGATCTGCTCGGAGACCGAGGTGTAGGTGTCGCCCGAGGTGGCAGAGCGGACTTCCTTTTTGTAGGCGAGAAACTCATCCATGGTAGCATCCAGGAAGGCGCGGGTGTAGGTTTCAGTGGGGCCTTTGGCCTTTAGCTCCAGAACGGCGCTTTTGGGAAGCTGGGAGACTTTGATGCTGACGAGCTTGGGTTTGCCTTCGGAGTTGGTGGGGACAATCACGCCGGGGACCTTGAGGACGCGGACGAAGGCGCGTTCGCTGATCTTGTCGCTTTGGAGCAGCTCGACCTGGGTGCCGACGAAATTTTGGCTGTCTTCGTTGTACGTGGCGCCCTCATGGAGTTGGAGGCCGATTTTCCCGGCGGCCCATAGATGAGCCGTCGAGGCGTAGCTGGCGGGCCACCAGGCGATGTAGGCGGCGGCCAATCCCCCGAAGAACAGCACGCTGAGCAGGAGAATCCACCATTTCTTCTTGAGGAAGGTGAGGTAGCGGCGGTAGCCAGAGGTCAGAGGTCGGAGGTCAGAGGTCAGCGCGGGCGAGGTGGGGTAGGCCGAAACGTCCACGTAGCCGGGGGCGGGCACGAGGGCCTGGTTCTCCGGCTGGACGTCGTTTGGAGGAGGCATATGGGGCAAAGCTGAAGGTTGAAAGCTGAAAGCTGAAATCAACGGCCAAGGCTGGGGGCTATTCTGATTCGCCGAGGCGAGCCTTGACATTCTTCGACATAGTTACAAAGATCGCAATAAGCTCATCGGCTTCACGAAGGAGAGGTGCTAATGAGCAGTAGAGCTTGATGGCGGCGGATGCGAAGGCCTTCGTCCGTTTACGAAGCTGCTCCTTCTTTTTCTCGTAATCGGTTTGCATTTTTCCTCAGCTTTCAGCTTTCAGGTCTCATCCCTGCCCCTAGAAATTAATCGCGCGGGCGGGGACGTAGATGGCGTCGCCGGGCTGGAGCTCGACGTCTTTGTCGGCTCGGCCTTTTTCGAAGACTTCGGCAAGATCAACAACGAAGGTCTGGGTCTTCGCGCCGGGGCCAGCGGAATCGGATTTGCGGGTGACCTTAACGCTGCGTTTGTCGGCATAGTTGGTGAAGCCGCCCGCGCGGAGAACAGCTTTGCCGACGGTGAGGGTTTCATCGCCAGGCATCTCAATCATGCCGGTACGACGGACTTCGCCGAGGACATAGACTTTGCCGATGGTCTTGGCCAGTTCGTCGAGGCTGATAATGACGGTGGCCTGGTAATAATATTTCTTCTCCAGCTCGGTCTTGATCTCACGCGCTAACTGTTTGCAGGTCTTGCCCGTCCCGGGAAAGGGTCCGATGTACGGCACTTCGACATCTCCACGGTCGCCGACCATCATCGGCTTGGGCTCCATCTGTTCGTTTGGATCCTCCTGGTCTTCCACGATTCGGAAGTTGAGTTTGTCACCGATGGTGAGCTTGTGTTTGTCATCCAGGGTGGCCATGGTGGCGAAGCCCGCGGAAAGTTGAGGGTTGAGAGTTGAGGGCGGCGCGGAGGGTTGAGGGTTGAGGGTTGAGAGTTGAGAGTTGGGGCCAAGGGCGAGGTTGGCGGCGGTGGAGTCTGCTGCGGCCGTGGATTGCGGGGCGAGGGAGAGAACCGCGAAATACGCGAAATACGCGGAAAGAAAAAGCTGAGAGCTCAGAGCTAAAAGCTTGCGGGGAAAGGCTGCCCGGTGAAGTAGGCGGCCCGCTGGATTAACGAATTGATTCCACAGGCCAAGGAAGACTTCACGGGCCAAGGAAAGCTGAAAGGTGTTGGTGGCAGTCATGTCAAAAATGGTACCTGGGGCGTGAGGAGGTTATGTTCGTAATCAGAGGCAGAATATGAGGGTTGCCGGCTTCATACAGCGCCTTTAGGTGGAACGATAATCTGGACGGCCGTGCGCAAGACCAGCCAGCAATCGAGCCAGAAGGACCAGTTCTCGAGATATTCGATGTCGGATTCCATTCGACGTACGATCTCTTCAGGTGTGTCGGCGGCGCCACGAAAGCCCCGAGCCTGCGCCAGGCCGGTGACGCCTGGCTTCACCAGGCTGCGGACGTAGGCCGGGAAATAGACTCGCTGGTACTGCTGGTTGTAGAGCTGCAGGTGCGGGCGTGGTCCCACGACACTCATGTCGCCGCGCAAGACATTCCAAAACTGGGGCATTTCGTCCAAGCTGGTTTTTCTTAGGAACCGCCCGACGGGGAACAGCCTGGGGTCCTGCCCCGACGAAGGCAGGGCGAGGTTCGTCGGGTCTCCGACATGCATTGTCCGGAGCTTGAGGAGCGGAAAGGACTGGTTCTGGAAACCCTCGCGGGGTTGGACGAAAAAGACCGGCCCGGGGGACTGAATACGCTGGCAAATCCACGTGAACAGGAAAAGCGGAGGCAAAATGAAGATGACCACGGGCAAACTGACGGCAATATCGAAGCAACGCTTCAGGAATCGGTTGACGGGGTCCTCGAGGGGCTCCTTGCGCAAACCCAGGAAAAACAGGCCCTGGTCCTCGAACATGGTTATATGGTGGCCGAAGATTCTGTCCAGGTCGGCCACGACCAGGAGCCGGCTGCCCCGTTCCTCACACACATGTGTGTAGTGTTCCATGGAGCCGTTGATGCGGGGCAACTCCACCAGGACCACATTCATCTGACCGGGGGCGCAGGGGAACTTTTCCAGGTCCCCCGGCCGACCGAGAATCGGAAGAGACTCGTCAGCGCTCCCACCGCGCTTTGAGCCCAAGAAAGCATCCGGCGCCGGGCCTTGCTCCCTCTCGTTGCTTGGGAGAGAGGCCCAGGAAGAAGAGGTCACCGCGGCAGCTTGGGTTTGCAGCTTGTTGCCGTAGCGAAAGAGGGCAGCAATGGGGAGGGTGGCCCAGCTCATGGCAATGCCGGAGTGGGCGGGCGCCAGGCTCGGAAACGGCTGCAGCTCGACCTCCGGCTTCGCGTGGTAGCTCGGCGGGGGGCTGGAATCGCGTCGTGGCGGGCGGCTTGCAGGCGGCGGGTCTTCGGGGGGGTCGTCCGTGAGGAGGCCTATAACCTCCGAGCCCAGGTGGTCGCTTTGGTCGAGCCAGCGCTTCACCTGGAGCGCCTTTTGCCGCGGACCCACCAGCAGGACCTTTTGTTTCTGGCCCCGTCGGAAAGCGAAATGGCCGAGCAGTGCGGGCAGGTAGCGGTTGCAGGCGAACAGCATGATGTAAAGCAGCGGAATGAACGTGAAGAGAAACAGACGAGAAAATTGCGCGTCGTGCGCCGCCGCCAAGTATAGCAACAAGAGAAAGAGCGTGCCGCCGAGCTGGCCGAGCGAGCGCCGGCTGCTTTGCGCGATTGTGGGCCTCGCGATCGCCAGCGCCGCACCTGACCGCCAATACCCAAGAATCAGCCCGAGCAGAACGAATGCGCTGTAAACCAGATGGCGGGAAACCACTGTCCAATCCGCCATCCGATAGTAACGGAGCAGGAACCAGGTCCAGAAAGCGCCCGTAACAATGGCGCACTGGCAAAGCAGAAGCAAAAGCTGGAGGCCTCTGGCGCGGTGTGGAATCATCGGCAACCTCTGGCTTGAGCGGTGTTCGTTCTGGCCGAGCTTGGGGTCATAGCTGGGGGCGAATGGTGAAGATCAGAATTGATAGGTAAGTTCGAGCCCAACCTGGTTCTGAGTGTAGCCATAGGCCGTGATGTCCGAATCTTTCAGCCGGTAATCCCAGCTCAGGCTGGTCCGCCAGTGCTGGCCCAATTGATAGCGCGCCGTAAGGCCCGCCAAAACGTACGTGAATCTTTCGTGGTACAGGCTTGGGGGGCCCGAGCCGTAAGACTCGTCGTAGAAGCTGACTGCCGCGTGTGGTGACAGGCTCAAGAGTTCCTTGGGCCGCCAAGTCAAGGAGTACTGCACATGAGTTCCCGCCAGATTCCCCGCATCATACCCGAGCTGGTTGTCGTGGAAGACCTGAAGCGATTGGCTGAAGAACCGGGTGATCACGTGGTCCACTCCGGCATAGGCGTAATAGGTGTTCTCGGAGTTGATACCAAGAGCAGACGCCTGTGAGGAATCGTATTGAATCCGTTCATACCCGGCTCCCAATCGGACCTTGATGAACTGGCTTACGTCCAGCCGCAAGGCGGGCCCCACCCTGGCCCGCCAGGCATCGCTGGTGACATCGTTGTCGAAGCGATTGATACTGCCGGCGGTTTCGAGGCCGGCCTTAACCCGGGGCGAAAGGGCCAACATCGCGTCGGCGCTGAAAAGCTCGGAGGCATGGTCAATGTAGTCGTACTGTGCGGTGTTGGCCCAGAGGTTTTCATGGTAGTAACCGGCGCTCACCACCAGATCGTGTAGATCCCAGGTCCCTAACGCGCCGACGCGGTTTTCATAGCGCTCGAAGAGACCCGTGTTATAGACGTTGAAAAACTCCCCCCCGGTTTCATAGACCGGGCTCGTCTGGTAGGAGAATCGCTCGCTAAACCGGAACCTGAAATCATCCACTTGCATATTGAAGGCCAGCTCCGAATTCGGATTGATCACCGGCGTGCCGGTGTTCAAGGCGGTGTTCTTCAAATACTGATAGTAGGCCAGGCCGAGGTCCACGACTACGGTGTTCGATTGCCCGATGGGGAAAAATGCCGCGAGGTCGCACTCCGGAACCAGAATGAAGTCGTCGCGCGCGCCGGTCTGCGTCAAATAAACGTTGTCCACGTAAACCCCGCGGAGACCGGCACTTAAGTTGAAGCCGCCGGAGCCCCAGGGGATATTGTAGCGGGGCAGGTTTTCCGGCGCGGCTTCCATCTCGGGCGAAACTTCATCCTTTTGCGCCTCAAAGGTTTGCGCGCGGCAGATTGCCGCCGGTTGGACTCCGGAAAGCAGAACCGCTGCCCAGCTTATCAAGCGCGTGCGCATCAGGTTACTCATGGTCCGTGGTCTGGTTTCTGCTTTCTGTTTTCTGCTTTTCCCCCGCGTCAGCAGTCGGTGCGTGGGCACACTCCGTGCCCGTCAATTCGCAGGGACTCTTCCCTTTGGCGGATTGAACATCCGGCTTTGCCGTCTCAACATGTCTTTGAGCGCTTTCGCGCTGCTCCGCTGAGGGCACCGACTGGCGCCCCCCATTCCAGAACTTTCATCCTGCCCGCTTGACGCCCACTAAAAACCAGAACGTCTCCCGTCGAAAGGCGCTCGGCAACTGGCCCCGAAACGTAATACCCGACCCCTCCCTTTGGGAACAGGAAGGAAAGCCCTTGCCGCTTGGGGGTCCATTCTTCAGGGGATTTCAGGCGGTTTAATCTCAGAGCGAAATAGCCTTTGTCTGCACACATTACGCAATTCCCATCCAATTTTTCCCCCAACAAGCGACCAGCATAATGCCGGTTTATCATCTTCGCATTGTCCCAGTCGGTTTCATCTTTACAAGTCTAAAGACTACGGACAAAGCGTCTGTAGCAATACGGAAAGCTGATAATGAGGACGTCAGCATACGGCTCCGAGTAATTGATGGTTGAGAGTTGATAGTTGAGGGAGATGGTGGCTTGGGAGACTACTTCAAAGACGCTGCCGATGGCGATTTCCACAAAGCGTGCATAATCCACCTTGGAGGACCGGGAGCAGCCTTCTGCCAGATTCGAGGGACCCGAACCTTGAACCTCGAACCTTGAACCTCGAACCTTGAACCTTGAAAAGCCGGGGTTGGCAAAAGCATAAAGTAGAAAGCGGAAAGCAGAAATAGCAGCCAAAGACCGTGGAAAGCCGCCCAACGCCCTTTGGCAATTTGCCATCGGCCATTTGCCATTCCCGGTCACGGCCACCCTCAGGCCACCCTCAGGCNNGGCTACCCTGAGGCTACCCTGAGTCTACCCTGAAGCCCTCAGGTTACCCCGGGGCTGCGGCTGGGCAACGAGTATTCCGATTTAGCCGCCATTTAGCCTGGGAAGCCACAATGGCTTCAGGGGTGGGATCGTGCGCCGGGGCGGTTAGGGCAGATGATGGGGACCTGGTTCCTGGCAACGTCGCTGGGGAATCTGATCGCGGGTCTGACAGCGGGCAAGTTCAGCGCCGATGGGGTGGCGCAAATGCCGGCGGGCTACTTGCACATTGTGCTGATGACGGCAGGCGCTGGGATGGTGCTGCTGGTTTTCACCAAGCCGATCCGGAAGCTGATGGTCGGAGCGGAGTGAAGCGGCGGCGTCGCTTGTCGTCGGCAAGAACGGTATCAGACGAGGGAGGGGAGGGGAGGGGATGGCTGGCCGATCCTTCCCAAATGGTCCATTGACGCCGCACGATTTGGGGCTATTATCCCCGACTCGTCGCGATCGACAAGAACCATGCTTCGGCTTCTGCGGGGTTAAACCAGACCTCTCATTGGGTAGTGGCGGTAAGTCGCAGGCGAACACGCTTTTCATGCTTATAATTCGTGATCTTAAGGTGACCCTTGGCGGGCGGACTCTCTTCGAGAACGCCAACTTGCAGGTCAATTACGGCGACCATGTCGCGCTGATCGGNNCGTAGAGCGCGATGAATGGACCCTGGTGGGCCATCTTCCGCAGGAGAGTGAAGCGCTCGGTGAGGAAGCGGTTCTGGATGTGGCGACCGGACGAGTGGACGAATTGCCCCTTTTGGAAAAGCGGCTGCGCGAGCTGGAGCGGGTGGGGAATGTTTCGTGTCCGGAATATCTGGAGGCGCATGCGAAGCACGACAAGCTAAACGACCCGGAGGTAGAGACGAAGGCGAAGAAGATGTTGCGAGGCCTCGGTTTTCGCGACGCGGACTTCAACCGGAAGGCGTGGGAGATGAGTGGCGGCTGGATAATGCGCGCGCGTCTGGCCCGGCTGCTGGTGATCGAACCGGACCTGCTCCTGCTGGACGAACCAACGAATCACCTCGATTTGCCTTCGCTGCTTTGGTTACAGAACTACCTGAAGAATTATTCCGGCGCATTGCTGCTCATTTCCCATGACCGGCAGTTCATGGACGAGGTTGTCGGCCAGGTTCACGAAATTGCAGAGCGAAAGCTGATTGCCTATACTGGCAATTACTCCGACTACCTCCTGGAGCGAGCGGCGCGCTACGACCAGCAACTGGCTGCTTACAACAACCAGCAGAAGGAGATTGCGGCGCTCCAACAATTTGCGGATCGGTTTCGCTCGGTAACCTCCAAGGCTTCGCAGGCCATGAGCAAGCTCAAGCAGATCGAGCGCATGGATCCGATCGAGAAACCCCTGGCGCCGCGGAGGCCCTTTCGGTTTCAGATTCCGCAGCCGCCGCGCGGCGGCCAGCGGGCGGTCAACCTGAAGGGAATCCACATGGCTTACGGTGCGAACCGCGTTTATGCGGGGATGGACCTCGCAATCGAACGCGGTGAGCAGACCGTGCTGGTTGGGCCGAATGGCGCGGGCAAGTCCACGCTGCTGAAGATTCTAGCGGGCGTGGTGGAGTTTCAACAGGGGGAGCGCGATCTGGGGCATAATGCCAAAGTGGGTTACTTCAGCCAGCATCGTGCGGCCACCCTCGATCCTGAGCGGACAGTGCTCGAAGAGGTGACCGCGAGTGCGCCGCTCATGCGCGAGGAAGAAGTGCGGGCGGTGCTGGGTTCATTCATGTTTCGCAAAGACGACATTCACAAGCTGACGAAGGTGCTCAGCGGCGGCGAAAAGACCCGGCTCAACCTGATCCGGTTCCTCGTGGATCCGCCAAACCTTCTGCTCATGGACGAGCCAACGACGCATCTGGACATCCACACCGTCGAATCGCTCACGCTGGCGCTGGAGCGCTATGAGGGCACGCTCGTATTTATTTCCCACGATGTGCATTTTATTCGCAAGCTGGCCACTAAGGTGTTGCACGTGAGCGCGGGACAGATCACGTCGTATGTGGGAGGCTATGATTACTTCCTGGAGAAGACCGGCACCCTGGAGGATGGGCGCGCCGCGCTGACTGCGGCGTAACGCTGAAGCGATTGGCAGGAGTCCGCCGATCACAAGGGCGGGAAACTTCCATGAACGAACGATGGCGGCGGCGGTAAGGGTAGGATCGTCTTCATCCTCCAGCGGCGGTTTCCTTCTTCGTTGCGACGCGGGCGGCGAGCGCCTTGAGATCGCGCTTCTTGAGCCCGCCTTCGATCAGGCCAAGGACACGCCGGCAGGCTGCCGCCCGGTTTCGCGCGCGTGAGCCCGGGCTGGACCGGGCTGCGGCCGCGCCTGCCGCCGCACCAAAGCCTTGATCGTGGCACAACGACGCCTGCGTGAGGCGCCGGTAGGCTGAATGACGTAGGAACCAACACTGGCGGGCACAATCACCGTTTCAGCGTAATGCAAGACGAACGGCTCAAAAGCCTCCTCCGGGCTGGTGATGAGCGCCTCGTCGCCTTCGATGAGGTTGAGCACATTGACTCCGCCCTGGGTGTGGTGTGGCACTGGTTTCGTAAACCAATGTCGGCGGGTAGCGATAAACTCCCGCTCATGGAGGCCGGTCTGTTCTTCGCGCCAGCCGTCGCCGGCCCCGACCTGGGTGACGCAGTTGATCAGGTTCTGTTTGACCCAACGCGTGGTGCGGTCCCACTGGAGGTTGGCCAAGCCGTGCGCCAGATGGATGGGGCGCGGCTTGCCGTCCAGGCCCAAGCGGCCCCAGTCCCACAGCTTGAAGGTGAAGATGTAGGGGGTGGCGCTGACTTCCAGCACCACAGAATTAGCCCCCGAACAATGGATGGTGCCGGCGGGGATAAGGAAATGGTCGTGCTTCTTGGCCGGCCATTGGTTGGCGTATCGGCTCGGCGCGAACGCGGGGCCGCCGGACTGCGCCCGCTCCAGGTCAGCGGCCATGGCGGCAGCATTAGCCCCATCCCGCAGCCCGAGATAAACGGTCGCCCCGGGTCCCGCATCCAGCATGTAATAGCTCTCGTCCTGCGTGTAATGCATTCCGAAATGGTGCTGGATGTATTCGGTGAGCGGATGCACCTGCAATGAGAGATTGCCGCCTCCCATGGTGTCCAACAGGTCGAACCGGATGGGAAACTCGTCGCCAAACCGCGCATGCACCTCCTCGCCGAGCAGCGCGTGCGGTTGAGCGAACACAAGGTCCAGCGATGGAATCTCGAAGCGCACGTCCCCAAATCCGAGCAGCAGGCTGTTTTCTTCGGGCACACAGTCGAAGCACCAGCCGTAATTCGGCGCGCTCCGGTCGAGGTCGCAGACTTCCTTCATCCATTGTCCACCCCAGGGCGCAGGGTCGAAAAAGGGCACCACGCGAAAGGGTCGTGTGACGGCCAGTCGCAGGCCCCGGCGCACGGCTTCGCCTTCAGCCAGTTTGGGTTCGGCAGGATTATTGGTGTCGAGGACGAAATCCCATTGGGCGATGAGGGGCCGCTTCCAGCGGTCGGCGGCCCGCCAGTCCACGAAGAACGCGCGTTTGTAGAGGAGGTTGGCGGGGAGTTGGCGGTTCTCGGCGCCGAGATTGCCGGTTTCATGACGGCGAAAACGATTCTGGGCCTCCCAGCGGGCCAGGTCCGCATAGACCAGGATGTCCCCCTCGGTGATGAGTCTGGCGCCTACCCCGACCACCAGGACCAAACCGCGTTCGAGGCCGGCGATCCGACTGCGCAAGTGGGCAACCTTCTCCAGGTCAAAGAACTGGGGCAGGACCAGACCCGAGAGAAAACCGAATACGGGGTCATCCCCCCCGAGGAATGGCGCCGCCAGTTCGTCGATGCGGCTGGGAGGCAGCAGGGCCTCAGCCGTCTTCAGGGTCAGAATGGGAGCCAACCTTCGTTGGAGTTGGGACAGCACGTCCTCCTCGTCCACTCCGGGGTAGCATTCGACGGCCAGAACGGCTCGGCGGGAGTCTCGGCTCGCGATCTGCCGGCGCAAGCGTTCGGCAATAGCCTCCCACCCGACGGTGCAGGCATCCGCCGTGTTGGGCACGGCCAGCATGGGGAACTTATCGTAGTCAGATTGGCTCGCCGGGCGGCGCCCGGCGGGGCTGCTAATCAGGGGAGTCACTCCCCCTCCGGCAGCCTGTCCGGGATCAAGGCGACCTGCGAGCGGACATGGCGGAGTTCGGCAGATCCAAAACAAGCTATCACTGGCATATTATGATCTAATGTATATACAAAGCAGCCGCTGTCCAGTAGAAACCCGGCGCGAGGCGCATCCGCAAGACGGCCAGGAGCCATCGAATTCGTGTAACCTGACCCGCCCTTCCGGGGTCTATACTTTGTACCGGGACACTTCGGGACGCCGCGCTCGGCAGCCGGCCGGAGAGCGGGAGAGAGGAACAAGGAAAGAAGCCTCCAAGAGGCCTACAAAAGGCTTGCAACATGCCTGCAACTTCCTTCCAACTAAGGCGCTACTCTAGCGCTGCTCTGGACCTACTGGCGCGTTGCTCCCTGGCATCCGCAAGCACTCGCCGGCGCCCCTATTCTTTTTGGCTGCTCAGGCCGGCGGCGGTGGAGTTGATGGTGAAGAGGGTATTGCCCCAGCGCACATGCTTCAGTTGGCTGGAAAACCCGCGTGGCTGCTCCGGCTCCCACAACATGCGCTGATCGTTCAGGCCGGGATGGAAGCCAAAGAAAGCGCGGATGACGACATCGGCAAAGCCGGCGCCGCACACCGCTTCCCGGCAGATGGTGCCTTCGTTAGCGATGCGCACGGGTGCGTCGTAGTCCCGCTTCTTGGGTCCGTAAAACTCATGGCCTTGGGAGAAGGCGCCCTCGTGTGTGGCGGCTTCGCAACGGCAATAAAAGTCGAACGCATCCTGCCAGAAGCCGAGGTGGCAAAGGCCATCCACTGTTTCCGGCGGCCAGCCGGCGTAGGCGCCCATAGGGCCGTGGTCGGGGCGGTCCGAGCGGTCGGCGGCAGGGTCTTGAAGCGACTGCGCGCGCATCCAGTTCTTCATGAGCAACTCGCGGACGACGAAATCGCGCATCTCCTGACGGACGGTCGGCGAAAGGTCCTGGGGAATGCACTGAGCGACAAACTGGAAGTCGAGGCAGTGCCGCATGTCGAATTGGCGGCCATCGGGATAGCGGCTTTGCCAATAGCCTTTGCCCGGCACATACAATTTGGGAATGGCCGCGGCCAGTTTGTCAGCGGCGGCGCGGCGCTCGGCGGCCAGTTCGCTATGGCCGAGGCTGGCATGCAACTCGGCCATCTCCCGGAGCATGTTCACATAGGCGGCGTTGAAGCCAGCGGTGGCGTGGATATAAGTCGGGACGCATTCGAGGAAATGCCACGGGTCGCCGCCGAAATCGGCCAGCCCGCCATCGGCCATGAGGTATTTCTGGTAGTTCAGCGCCAGCCGGTCGAGATGTTCGAGGAAGGTCCGGTCGCCCACTTTCTGGTTAAGGAAGTCCCGGTCGCGGGTAACGCGCAGATAGGTCGTGGCGATGCGGAACAGCATCGGGTAGTTGGCCACATACCGGTAGCCGAAAGACCGGTTGCCGTAATAGTCGAAGGCCAGGCATTTCTCCAAGTCCCACTGGAGCGTCTTTATGATGTAGGCCCGCATCGCTTNNTAGCGCGGGCCGCCGGCGAGAAAGACGCGGGGGCTGTAAGGGAGTTGGTCGCGGAGGGCCAGCAGCATGCTTACCACGCCCATGTAGTAATTCCGGCGCAGGGCCGGATCTTCGGTTTGCAGCACGGGCAGGTTACCCTCGAAAAAGCCATTGTGCGGCGTGAAGACCTGCGCATAGCGCTGTTCCCACAACTTCCTGGCATCATTGAAAACAGTGCCAAACCGGGCGGCCCAACGGGATGCATCGGCCATTACCTCTGAGCCTTCGCCAAAGGCCATCACGACCTCAATGGTTTGGGTCTTGCCGGGGGCGAGGCGGAGATCCCAGTTGGCAACCCCCTGATGCCCGTCGGTGGTCAAGGTGCCTGGTTTGCGAGCGAAGGCAAAGACGGTTTTGGCCGGAGTCGTGGTGTTGCTGATGACGAGGGTCTTGCCGGACTCGGCAACGATGGCGTTGTAGTCGGCGGCGTTCTCCAAATGGGGCGGCGGGTTGGTATCAACGGCGGCGCGGATGGCCTCGGTCTCTTCGTAGCGCCGTTTTGGGCCGCCCGGGCCGGGCTGGGCGTACGCCCAATCCCAGGAATTACTGGCCGTCAGCTTGCTGATGGCGCCTATGAGATCCAGTGAGAGCTTGCCGCTCAGCGCGCGAGGCTGGGTGTTCGATATGGTGATGCGCCACAGGACCCCGCGCGCGTCGAAGACCATGCGGTTGATCGTTTCGATGGCCAGGCCGCCTGCCGAACCGGAGCGAACTGCCTGGTAAGGGTACCAGCGAAATCTCTCCGCTACCGGCACCTTGCCATCCAGCTTGAGAGCGCCGCTGTGGAATCCCTGGGAAAAAGGCGGCGAGGCGAGCCAACTGATGCTGGCGAAGTCCTTGTTGACCAGCATCTGCCCGTTGAAATTGTGGATGGAAGGGAATTGTTCGAGTTCGGCCGCGTTCTTCCAGTCGCTGGCCATCTCGTCGAGCGTCGGCACGCCCGCCGGCAGCGGGACGGAACCGAATGTCGCGGCAGAGGCAAGAACGGTCCCTGCCAGTGCCAGAGTCAGCCTGTTAATCAATGCGTTTCGGGACATAGGGTTTGTTCTACAGCATCAGTCAAGGGTTCATCCGGAGAGAAGGGTAGCGCTGTGCTGTCCAGCGAGAATCGGCACAGGCCTGGCTGGGACCCGATCGAGTTGGATAGTTTTGCGGAGTGGTCCACTTATGACTTTCAGCATGAGCATCAACGAAGTCAAAGGTGCTCTTGTTTC
>PLZQ01000498.1 GCA_003152225.1 Limisphaerales bacterium
TCCCGGCCAAAGTCGATCTGCACGGACGCAGGGGGAGGCAGCTTGCTTTCGTCAACCTCGGCGGCCAGGGCCGGCCCAGTCAGGCAAACTACCAAGGCGCCTGCAGCCAAAACCGACGGGCGCCGATCTTGTCGCCGNNCGCATCACGCATCACGCATCACGTCTCACGTCTCACGCATCACCTCAGTAACGGAGCCGCACATCCACATTCGACCCATGCACCGCCGTGTGGCACCCCGACGACCAGCAGGAACCCATGCGAATCAAACTCGTATGATCCACATTGCCGATGTAGAGGCTCCCCGCCGGGCCTGGCGCCTGCGCGTGACACCGCAGGCAAAGGTTCGCATCGCGCTGCGTGAGCAACTTGGCGTTGATGCTCCCGTGCGGGTTATGGCACGCCGTGCAGCCTTCCCGCAGGGCGGGATGCTCGAAGACAAAGGGCCGGGTCTGCTCGCGATGGCACTGGGCGCACGTTTCATTCTGGCGCGCCATCATCAGGCCGCCAGACGGTTTGAGGATGTCGCTGCCGTGAGGATCATGACATTGGGCGCAGTTCATCTTCTTCTCCAGGACCGGGTGGTGCTGGGGAAGCTGGAATTCCGCCTCTTCCTGGCGATGGCACTCGAAGCAGGCGGCCGGGTCTTTCCCGGGGTTGACGATGAATTTGCCTCTTCCGCCGCCTCCCGCCACATGCAGGCTCGCGGGTCCGTGGCACGATTCGCAGCCCGTCTGGCCGATCGCGCGAGTGTCTTCCAGGTGAATGCGGGCATGGGCGCTGGTGGGGAAGCTGCGGGTGATGCCGCTGTGGCAATCCGCGCAAGTCTTGTTGCCAACGAAACTAGCCCCCGGGATAGCGGGCGGCGCGGCGACGGTGGCAGGAGCAATGGAACACGAATTCACCAGCAGGGCAATGACCCCCGCCCCACCGACGAAGATTGCTCCTGTGATGACCCGCCCCGGTTTCATTCCTGGTTACGTCCGCACCATAACCCACACAGGTTTAGCGAGCAAGCGACGCCCTCTTTGAGTGAGCCTCGCCCTCATTTGTCCGCGGCGCTCGGCTGGGCACCGCCGCTGCCTTAACAATCTGGGCAACAATGGCGTCCGAGAGGTTCCCGCCGGTGGGAAAGGCCATCTGCAGATGCCCGGCGGCGTCAATGATGAGCGTGCGGAAATTGTGGTTGATAAAGCCGCCCGCGCTCTCGAACTTCAAGTTCGACGCGCTGGCCAGTTCGCTTATCTTCTCCAACGGCCCAGTGACGAAGCTCCAGTGCTTCGGGTCGTATTGGTATCTCTCTCCATAGGCTCGCAGCACGGACGGAGTGTCGGTGTCTGGATCAAAGGTCACCGAAAGGAAGTGCCAATTGGTTGGGCCGCCCGGCAGGGCAATGAGCTTCTGTGAAGCCTCCTCAAAGTTCTTGGACAACCGCGGACAGTAATCAGGAATCGGGCACCGGGTGAAGAAGAAGGTGATCGCCAGTGCCTGCCCCCGGAAATCGCCCAACCGCACCGCTTGCCCCAGTTCGTTGGTGAACGGATAGTCCAGTAACGGATGCCGGGGTTTGGACGTCCGGGCAGTAACAGACGGCGAGCCGGCTGATTTGCTTTCCGCCGCGGAGCTTGTCCCCGTCCTGGAGATTTGCTCGATCCAACTCTCTGTGTCCGTGACCTTCAGGCAAAATTGGATCATATCGCCGGGGCGCAACCCCGCGAGTTCCCCGGCCTCCTTCACCTTGAAAGGCATGGTCATGGCATCCATGTAGTTCGGAATGGCCTCGTGTTTGATAACCACCGTCCGGCCGCCAGCTTTGATCTCCCTCACGACCCCGGTGGCGGTGAACGACTGGACGTTCGTTGCTGCTTGAGCCAAGGCGACCGGCTCGGCCACGGATGCTCCGCGCGCAGCCAGGCAGGCGGCCACCGCGACTGCGCTTAGCAAACCCAGGGTTTTCATCACGGATTCGGCATGCGGCCGACGCGGTAGTAGGTCACGGCTCCCGTTGCTCCGTTATCGATGAAGGTTACTGGGTTGCTGGCGGCGGTATTGGTGTTGATGGGCGTGAAGCTGATCAAGTCAGATGACCGTTGCACGACGTAGCGCAACCCCACGTTGGCAGAGTAGCTGAATTGAAAACTCGTGGGCGACGTCCTTTGCAAACCGCTCAGCACGACCGGCACCGGCGTCACGACATGAACCGCGATTGCGTTCGTCGCGCTCAGCCCGCCGTTGTCGGTGGCCACCGCGGAAAACGTGTAGTCTCCGGCTCCAAGGTTGTTCACCGCGACCGAGTAGGGGATGCTCGTCACATTTGCCAGCGGGGCGGTCCCTTGGATGAACTGGACATTTGCGACGCTCCCATCCGAGTCTGCCGCCGTCGCCGCCAGGTTAATTGTGGCGGGCGCGCTTAGAACCGCACCATCGGGCGGGTTGGTAACGGCCACCGTGGGCGGCACATTGCCCGCTGTCTGCACGGTAATCGTGCCCCGCATGTTATGCGTGAGCACGTGAGGAGTGCAATGATACGGGAAAGTGCCCGCGTTGGTGAACGTTACGGAGTAAGAAAACGATGGACTGTGAACCCCGGAATCCCATAGACCATTCGTATCACTGGTAGTTGAATGGAACACTGCGTCCCACGTCCACTGTATCGTGTCGTTGACATTGATCGTGACGGTATCCGGCAAAAAGGTATAGTTCGTTACCCCCACGTCGATGACCGCGGCTCGGGCGGAAGAGGGGTATCCAAACGCCCCTCCGACCAAACCACAAAAGACCAGCATATGTAAATGCCCCAAGTGTTTACTTATGTTCATATTCTCGTTCTAATTCGTTATTCGATAGTTATGTGGGGCAGGCGCCCCTCATGCAGATATGATGCATGAACACAAGTTTTGTTCCCTGCTGATTTGCCTTGAGGCAAACCCGCCCGGATCAGAGGGTTTCATTCACCCGGCGAAGGATGGCTCAGTCCGGGCAGCGGTTCGGCGGGAACATTTAGCGCCCCTGTCGCCTCTTAGATTTGTGCTACCATGCGAAATCAAGCTTTGACAACCCGGCTGGGCGGCTTATAGAAAACGGCAGAGTCGCATGAGCACCGCTCCAAATGATCTGGTCTTGTTCCTTGGGCGTTTTCATCCCGTGCTGGTTCATTTGCCAATCGGGGGTTTAGTTCTGTTGGGCATTCTGGAGGTATTGTCCAAAGTCCGGCGCTTCAAAGGGGTTGCTCAAAACAACGGGGTAATCATCGCCCTGGTGGCGGCGGCCTCGGTCACCACGGCCTTGCTGGGTTGGATGCTCTCCCAAGCCGGCGGTTACGACCCGCAGTTGCTCCCACTGCACAAATGGGCAGGCTTCGCGGTCGCCGCATTCTGCATCTTGGCCTGGCTGCTGAACTGGCTGGGCTGTCCCCGCGCGTATCGTCTTTCCCTGGCCGCGACGCTCGCCGTGTTAGTCGTCGCCAGCCACCTCGGCGCCTCGATCACGCATGGGCGCGACTTCCTCACCCAGTTCGCGCCCAAGCCCTTGCGTGCGTTGCTTGGGGGCGGCAGCGGCCCAGTGGTCGCCCCCGTGCCCGCCGCTGATCTGGCCCAACGACCGGTGTTCAAGGCTCTAATTCAGCCGATTCTTGAGCGGCGGTGCTCCACCTGTCATGGGCCGGAGAAACACAAAGGCAACCTCTCGATGGAGAGCTACGAAACCCTCGTCAAAGGCGGCAAGGACGGCCCGGCGCTCATCGCTGGCAAAGCCTTTGACAGCCCCATGATCCACCGTCTACTGCTCCCGCTCAATGATGATGACCACATGCCGCCCGACGGGAAGCCGCAGCCGACCCTGGCGGAAATCGCCGCGCTGCAGTGGTGGATCGAGAATGGGGCGCCTGCGGACAAGACGGTCGGCGACCTCAAACCCAGCCCGGAGATTCAGCGCATACTGGATGCTGCGCAGGCTGGGACGAAGTAGAGACATCCTTAAAACGATCGCAGCCTGCCGGGGTGTGCCCGATAGGCTGCGAGGTTGTGGAGGCGGGAGGACAGCGGCCGCCACACAAGGACCGCCGCAGGTAAGCGATCACATCAGAAGCCGCGGTTGGCTTCGTCGGCTTCCTCAATGTGATGAACGAGGATCGGTTCGGTTCCCGGAGCGATGAGTTTGAGTTCCCGCACGCCCTTGCTGCCCGCTCGGCTGCATGGCGCAGACTCCTGCCAGCGCGCATGAGGATAAAAAAGCCGCGCTCTTGCGAGCGCGGCTTCAGGGACAAAATGTGGAGGCTGAAGGGTGCGACCGCCTTCGTCGCAGACAACAGCCTAGTCTTCGTGCTTCCCGCCGATGGGAATATCAATCGAAGCGCCTATCCAAAACTTGCGGTCGGTGTTGATGCCGTCGAACACCGTGCGGGTCTGGAAGCCGTAGCGGAAATGCCGCTTCGAGGTCGTGTAGCTGAAGCCCGCTTCAATCGCGTCACTGATCTCTCGGGCGTCCCTTGGATAATCAAGGGTGGCGAGGTTGTTGGGATCGGCAAAGGAAATGTCGGTGCCGGAGAGGGTTTGCAGATGCCGGTAGCCCGCGTCGAGTTCCCACCCTTTGATCTGCTGGAAGAGCCCGATGGCGGTAATGTATTGATCATTCCCGGTAGTGCGATTCCAGCGGTACAGCGCGTCCCCGTAAACCCCCAGACCCGGCCAGCCGAAATGCTTGCGCAGGAGGAACTCCGGCTCAATCGCGGCCGAGCGCAGGCCCGGAGCGAAGTCGAATTCCTCGTTAAAGGTGCCGGGCAACACGGCACCGGCGCGGAACGTCAGCGTCGGCAGCCAGGGCGAATTGGTCTGGAGCGCTTCGTTGAAAATCTGGTAGCGGACGCCTAAAGACCAATCCATCAGCCCGGTGGTGGATTCAGTTGCGTTGCCGGCCGTGAAGGAGCGCGTCCCCTCGGTGGTCGCCCCGACGTTCAAATCGAGGGCCCACTTCTCGGTGAGACCATATTGCAGAGCGAAAAAGCCCTGATTGATGTCGATGCCATAACTCTCTCCGTCCGCGGGTTTCACCGTGACGTTATACTGTTTGCCCTTGGCCCAGATGTGGTAGGCTTCGGACTCCTGATACACCAGCCCGAACACGAATTGGCCGCGCTCGGGCAAGTCGGCCCACTGCGCGAAAGGACGGTACGGGACGTTCTCCGAGGCCGACGCCATAGGAGCCAGGGTCGTGGCCAGCCCCAGGCTGGCCAGGGTAATACATCTGCTGACTAAGGCGGACTTCGGATTCCGAAGCCGCCCATTGTTACTAAATAAATGGTAGTTAGTGTTCACAAGTAAGCTGGTGACCATATCAAATAATTTGCCAGGCGCAATCCTGGAAATGAGCCTGACAGGAGGACAGGAGGAGTGAACACTCTTGCCAAGCGCGGGGCGGAAGGGAATCATCGGTCCGACCGCAATGAATAGTTCAAATCTCGCAAACGCAAACATTCAACGCACAATGAACTCCACCAGCCTGCCCAACCCAAACCACACCACGCGTCGTGAATTCCTCAAGACCTCCGGCACGGCCTTAGCCGGCGCGGCGCTGGCCAGCGCCATCGCCCGCCCTGGCTACGCGGCCGAGAACAACACGATCAAGCTCGCCCTCGTCGGCTGCGGCGGACGCGGCACCGGCGCGGGGGCGCAGGCGTTGTCCACCCAGGGCCCCACCAAGCTCTGGGCCGTGGCGGACGTCTTCGACAACCGCATCCAAAGCAGCCTCGCAAACTTGAAATCGGGGCATGAGAAGCAGCTCGACGTGCCCCCGGAGCGACAGTTCGTCGGCTTCGACGGATTCAAGAAAGCGATTGATTCTTTGGATAAAGGCGACCTGGTGCTGCTGACCACGCCGCCCGCCTTCCGGCCCATGCACCTGGAATACGCTGTGCAAAAGGGCGTGAACGTCTTCATGGAGAAATCGTTCGCCGTAGATGCGCCCGGCTACCGTCGCGTGCTCAAGGCCGGCGAGGAAGCCACGAAGAAGAACCTCAAGATCGCCACCGGCCTCATGAGCCGCCATTACGCACCGCTGGAAGAAGCGATTCAAAAGATTCATGACGGCCTGATTGGCGACGTTGTCACCTGCTGGGCCTACCGGATGCACGGCCCGGTTGGCGTCGGCCCCCGGCAACCCGGCACCAAAGAGCTCGCCTACCAGATCGCCAACTATAGCTCCTTTACCTGGCTCAACGGCACCTTCCTCGAAGACTGGCTCATCCACAACGTTGACGTCTGCTGCTGGGCCAAGAACGCGTGGCCCGTCTCCGTCCAGGGCATGGGCGGACGCCAGGTGCGGCAGGATGCCGACCAGCTCTTTGACCATTACGGAGCGGAATACACCTTTGCCGACGGCACCCGCTTCATCGCGGATGGCCGGCACATGGCCAACTGCTTCGACTACTGGGGCGCCATCATTCACGGCGCCAAGGGCAGTGGGATCATGGGCGAAGGCCAGGACGATCCGCGCCTGTTCAAGGGTTGGAACCAGACGTCAGAGAACTTGATTTGGCGCTACAAAGGTCCGAAGTGCGACAAGTATCAATACGAGCACGACCTGCTCTTCGACGCCATCCGCAACGATAAGCCCTACAACGAAACCGATCGGAGCGCCAAGTCCAGCTTCACCGCCATCATGGGCCGCATGGCCTGCGAGTCCGGGAAACTGGTCACCTGGGACGAGGCCCTCGCCTCCAAGATCGAACTGGCGCCCGGGCTGGACAACTATACCTGGGATTCCAACCCACCGGCCATGCCGGATGCCAATGGCAAGTATCCCATCGCCATGCCGGGTCAGACCACGACGGTCTGAAGGGATCCCGGACTGAAGGCAAACATCCAACAACCAACAACCAACATCGAACATCCAAGGGCCGAGCCCATGTCAGTCATTGGATGTTGAGTGTTGGATGTTGGTTGTTGGATGTTTTTTGAGGATTCATCGGCTAGCCCACCCGGTCTCCCCAGGTAACGATGCGTGCTCCCGACCAGCGCTCCTGTCCCGCGCCACGCCACCCGCCGTGCTGCCCAACATGCGCAGCCAGTTATCCCGCTCGGTCTTCGGCTCCCGCGCCAGCTTGTCGGCGGCCTCGTAGAACTTCCCCAGGTCGCCGCCGTTCTGTTGGAGCAGACGTTCGAAACCCGGCACCAGGTCGTAGTAAGCCGCCACCGAATTGAGCTGGGCATTGTTGACCGGGTGAGCGAACCACTCGTCGTATTCCGTGTCGCCGCCCCATTGTGATTTCAATTGGGCGTATTCCCGCTGCAAGCGGGCAATGAGATCCTGCTTCTCCCGGCGCAACTGTTCGGGCGGCAGGGCGCGCGGTTTCCGGGCGGCTTTGAGCTTCCCTTCATCGGTACGCGTGTCCCCGTAAAGCGTCTCCAGCCGATTGCGCGTGCGCTTGAGCAGTTGCGCGAATTGCCGCGTGCGCTGAAGCTCCGCCAGGTATTTCTCCAAGGCGGCCCGGTCGCCCTTCGCGCGCAGCCAACGGCGCGCCCCTTCCTGGCCGACGGTCGTGGCAAAGGCCTCATTGAAATCCGTGTCGCCGCTGGCGAACACCCGCTGATGGCCCAGCTCATGGAAGATGGTCTCCGCCAGGTCAGGCTCGGGATCGAAGACAAACGTATTGAGCACCGGGTCCTTGAACCAGCCCAGCGTCGAATACGCGGTCACGCCGCCGACGTAAACATCGTAGCCCTTCTTCTGCATGCGCGCCGCGTAGTTCCGCGCGTCCCGCTCGGCGAAGTAGCCGCGATACTCCAGGCTGCCCACAAACGGATACCACCACCCCTTCGGCTCCAACGAAAACTCCGGGGCGGCCTCCACGTTCCACACCACGAACGGACGGTGCAGATCCAGGTACCTCTGGTAATGCCCGTCAACCGGGAGCTTCAAGTCCTTCTCCGCGAATGCCCGCAGGCTCTGGACCAACTCGAGCTTTGCCCGGAGCGGCGGCGCGGTTAACGGGTCACCCAGCAGCTTCTCGATGCGCTGCTGGTGGGCCACAATCCCATACTGGCCCTTGATGGCCTGGCCGTAAAAGCTGAACGTCTGGCAGCCGGACATCGCCAGCACTGCCAGGAGGAGCGTGGGCGCAACCAGCCATTTTCTCAAGCGCCGCGCCGGTTCAGGGTTCCACTTCATCAAATTATGCCCCTTCCCATTAAAGCGCGGCCGGGCGTTTGGCAAATGCTGAATCACCGTCGCAGCTTGTGTAATCAGGTCAAGTTTGCCACAAGTTTGCCGCACTCGCAGCAACCCCGCTATTCGCTCTCTGCCATTTGCCATTGGCTCTTGGCCATTGGCCATAGAGTCACAGGCCGGCCTCGCTAGTGTAGTGTCCCTTAAATAGCTAGAC
>PLZQ01000473.1 GCA_003152225.1 Limisphaerales bacterium
GTCGAAGGTGGCCACGCGCAGGGCCGACGCGGGCGCAGGGGGCGGAACCAGGGATTGCGCAGCGGGGAGGACATCGCCGCCCTCGCACAGGAGGCCAACGGCAAGAGCAAGCCGGATAAGCATGTCGGGAGATTAACCGTGCCGACGATGAAAAGCCACACCTGCTGCAAGCGAACGACTCCGCGAAGGGCAAGGTCAATTCATGAAGCGCAAAAGGCCGGGGTGGGAACGGCCTCGTCCCCGGTTGTTGGCGGCTCGAAGGCTGAGCAGCCGGGGACGAGGCTGCCCCCGCCCCTTTCATGAATTGGCGCTGACCGACACCGGGGCAGCCCGCCGGCTGGGAATCCATCGTATTCCTGTAACCGGGCCAGCCCTTCCGAAGTCTATACATTCTACCCGGGCACTTCGGGACGCACCGCCGCTCGAAGGCTGGTCCGCGCCGGGCAGTGGGCCGGAGACCGGGCGGGAGAAAGAAGGAAAGAAGCCTCCAACAAGCTTACAACAGGCTTGCAACTTGCCTGCAACTTGCCTCCAACCACGGCGCTGCTATGGCGCTGCTATGGCGCTGCTATGGCGCTGCTATGGCGCTGCTATGGCGCTGCTATGGCGCTGCTAGGGAGCTGCGAGCGCGTTCCTCTGGCCGCTCGGCTTGGGCGACGGCGTATCGGCATTTATCCGTGCCAAAGACAACCTCCGTGTAGAGCCAATTCAGTAATGGGGCGGGGACGGCCTCCGAAACTCCGGCACCCCAGCGGGAATGAGGCCGTCCCCGCCCCAACATTGGTGGCGTCATGAATCAGCCCTGCGCGAAGGCGTTCAAAGACGCAACCAGCTTGTCCTGCTGTGATTCCGTGCTACTATTCGCGTTCTTGTGGAATCTATAACGACAGTTCCGACGCGGCGAACGTTCGCCATCATCTCACATCCNNGCGACGACCTCCGACTGGATGGAACTGGAGAAGAAGCGCGGCATCTCCATCAGCTCCACCGTGCTGCAGTTTGATTACGCGGGCTACCGCCTCAACCTGCTGGACACCCCGGGCCACAAGGACTTTTCCGAGGACACCTATCGGGTGCTCACCGCCGTGGACTCGGTCGTGATGGTCATTGACGCCGCCAAGGGCATTGAGCCGCAGACCCGCAAGCTCTTCCAGGTTTGCAGCCAGCGCGGCGTGCCCATCTTCACCTTCATCAACAAGTGCGACCGTCCGATGAAAGACCCGCTCGCCTTGCTGGATGAACTGGAGCGTGTGCTCGGCATCGGCGCGTTCCCGGTGAACTGGCCCATCGGCAACGGCTTCGAGTTCCAGGGCGTCTTTGATCGCCAGACGCGTCTGATGCACCTGTTCGAACGCACCGTTGGCGGACAATATCGCGCGCCCGTGCAGGTGGGAGAGCTGCAGGACGAACTCATCCGCGGCCGGCTCGACGACGCGACGTTTCATAAGACGGTCGAAGAGCTGGAGATGCTCGAACATGCCGGGCACGATTGGGACGATACCGCCGTGCTTACGGATAAAACCACGCCGGTCTTTTTCGGCAGCGCCATTAACAACTTCGGCGTGCAGCTCTTGCTGGATGGATTCCTGAAACATGCGCCCGGCCCGCGCGGGCGGCATTCTTCAACCGCCGCGGGACAGGCGCCGGACCCGGCGCAAGCGGGAACCCGTCCCGCCAATGGAAACGGGCACGACGCCGATCCTACGTTTATCGCGCCCGAGCACCCTGCGTTCTCCGGCTTCATCTTCAAGATTCAGGCGAATATGGACCCGAAGCATCGCGACCGCATCGCGTTCGTGCGCGTCTGCTCCGGCAAGTTCGAGCGCGACATGACCGTGCACCACTCACGCTCCGAGAAAAAGGTGCGCCTCTCCAGCTCGCACAAGATCTTCGGCAACGAACGCGAGACGCTCGACGAAGCGTTCCCGGGCGACGTCATCGGGCTCGTCGGCCACGACAGCTTCGGCATCGGCGACACGCTCACGACCGACCCGAGAATTCTCTACAAGGAAATCCCGCGCTTCACGCCCGAAGCCTTCAGCTACCTGCACAATCCGAACACGTCGAAGTTCAAGCAATTCCGCAAGGGACTCGACCAGTTGCTGCAGGAAGGGGTGATCCAAGCGCTTTACCTGCGCAACTCGTCGGTGAAGACCCCACTCCTCGCCGCCGTCGGCCCGTTGCAATTCGAGGTCGTGCAGTTCCGGCTCGAAAATGAATACGGCGCCGCCTCCCGCCTCGAATCCGCCCCGTGGACCGTGGTGCGCTGGCTGTCCGCCGACACCAAGGAAGAGGACCTCGACGCCCTCTCACTGCCGACCGGCGCGCGCCTCGCCTACGACATTGGCAAAAATCCCGTCGTGCTGTTCGAGAACGAATGGTCGGCGAATTACTTCAGCCAGACGAACCCGAATTGCGCGCTCTCCGCGCTCCCGGTGCAGACCGCGCGGGAGTAGCGGCGAAGGATTGCAAGTGAGCGCCAATGAGCGGTCACTTGCTGCGGGGTAGCGTTGCGTCTCCCTGGGCTGGATAGCGCCAGATCCAGTCGCCCTTCTGCCAATCGGGGTTGCCTGACTTCGTCAATCCGACCTGGCCGCCGTCGTCGGTTTCGTTCCATCCGACCGAGTATAGGACAAACTGGCCGTCGTCCGTGCGGCGGTACTTGAGCGGCTGGCCGTTGATGACGTCGTGCGGCAGCTTCTCCATGAACTTCGGCACGAGGGCTTCCAGCGTTTCAGGGAACTGACCACTCGTCAGCCGGTAGCGCTCCAGCGCACAGGCGACGCGGGCGAGGTCAATGGAGGTTTGGGCGCGGGCGCACTTGTCGGCGAAGCCTGCCAGGGCGGGCAGCAGCATGCTCGAGAAGACGTAGTAAGGGCGCACGTCTCGCCGCTTGAGGGCTGAGTTCGCCTGCTGGATAGTGGCAGGCGAAGCGACGCGCCGGTCCTGTTCCCCCACCAGCGGCAACAGGTATTTCTCGTACATGCGGCACAGGGAAAGCTTGTTCTGGTCGAACCAACCAACCGGGATCAGTCGGAAGGCGGCCATGCCAAGGAGCTGCTCCAATTCGGCAGGTTGTGAATCATCCGTTGGGGCGGACATCTCCTTTAGCGCGGACATCCCCACCTTATGGATGTAATCCACCCCCCAGAGGTTACACCCTCGCTCCCCGCGCATGGCGAAGTAGTAATCGGCCAGGAAGTCCATCGTGCCGAGCTCACCCTCAATGACACTTAGCTCAGGCTCTGTCCACTGCCGGTCCACCAGGCCTTCCCAGACCGGCTGCAATGCGATTTGCGCCATCGCGATGCGCACGAGATGGGAGATTAGTATTGGCTCGCTCCGGATCGATTCGATCAATCGGAACGAGAGCTTGATGTCCTCCAGCGCGGTTTCCTGGTCCCCGGCCTTCAGCGCCGCCTCCGCGTGGAGACACAGATACTGGGAGCAACTCTTCAGTCGCGCCAGATGCGGGAATAGCATGGTGTATCCGGCATCGTAATTCATCCAAAACCGAGCGTGGGGGCGGGCTGAAGCCGCGATCAGAAGCTGGCGGTTCTCTTTGAACTTGCCCAACGCCAGCAAGACATCGGCTGCAGGCGTTTGCGGCTCTTTGGCGATGGGAAAGTAATTCGTAGGCGGGCCGCTTTTGGCCTCGAACACGTTGTTGCTGCCGCGGTAGAACGCCTGCCAGGCCGGCAAGTCCACACGTTGGCCCTTGATCCAACTGCCGGTGCTGGGAGCGCCCTGGCCGGTGGGACCATACGCAGAAAAGATAATGTGCTCCGGCCGATCCACCTCTCTCCAAGCCATACCGCGGTTTGTCTCAACGAAGCGCAGATCAGTCCACAGGGGCGTTTCGAAGAAGTTCTGGTCGTTCGGCACGGGGGGCGGGGCGAGGCTGGCCCATTCAAACCGCTCGCCTTTGGCCTCCCGAGCGCGCTTGTAGCTTTGCCAGGCGTGCCTTCCACGCCAGTCCTCGATG
>PLZQ01000306.1 GCA_003152225.1 Limisphaerales bacterium
AGCGGCATGGACTTGCCGGAGAAAAGCAGCGTCGCGCCCGCCTGCACGGCTTCCCGCGCGGCCCGCAAGAGCGCCTCCGAGACGTGCGAGCCTGGCTCCTCCAACCAGATAACTGTGTGTGCCGGATCGCTCAGCTTGTCCGCCTGCAATGGCTCTTTCTCCAGTACCTCCACGGTGAGGTTCTTCGGCCGGTCTGACGGTGGCTCGTTCAGACCTTTCAGGTTGGCCGTCGTGTAAATGGTCACTGGCTTGTCCAGCGTTGCCTCGCCGGCAGCCTCTGCTCGCATGAATAATCCGCCGGCGCCGCCATCTTGGAACACCTCGTTCACGTTGCCGCCAAAGGCGGGGTTCGTTGCCCCGTTATTCTCCCCCGCGGCGTCATAGCCGACCGGGTTCTGCATCAGGGCGGCCAGGGACACGGTTTGCTTCTGCTTCGTTGGGTTCTTCAGTCGGAAGACGAACGCCGCCAGCGGCATCGAGGACAGGCGCGCGTCGAGCGGTGCAAAAGGGCTGAACGCCGTCAGTTCGACTTGGACCGGCAGGTCCGGGTCCAGGAACCAGAGCGTGGCCAGCGGGTATTCGCCGGTCATCTCGATTTGTTTGACGCGCGGCCAGTCCGGCTTGCCGGTGGTTTCGAGCAGCTTCGTGGTGGTGCCTGCCCTAACGAGGAAGTGCAACGGCACCTGGCCATCCCGCAACGTGTTAAAGAGCTGCCAGGTGGTAAACTGGCCATCCACCCCGATCTCGAAGTTACCCGTGCCGATGCCGCCCAAGTGCATCCGGGCATCCGTGTGCTTGTCCGAGTGGTAGAGCCGCGGTTTGGCCGAGGCGAACACCTCGCGCCGCCACCGCTGCAAGTCGTCCGCCGGCAGCTCGAATGCCCCCCACGCCGTATTGCCTAAAAGCGTTGCCGCCGCCCCCGCGCCAACCAGCCCGAGGAACTCGCGGCGGTTAAGCGGTTGCGGCCCGCAGTGTCCCGCACAGTTGCATTTGCGCATAATCTAGCTCCTTCAGTTTTGGTTACCCGCGCTGATCTTCATGGCCGACTCTGCTAGCAGGCCCCGGTCCCGCTGCCAAGCGGGAAAACAGCAATTGGAAGTCGCTTTGCGAGCCGAGGCGGCTTAGTGTCCGTCCCGGGTTACAATGCCTGCGCTTGTTCCATAGCGAAGCTTTATGAGCCCCCTGGCGCAACGCATCCTTGGTTCTCTGTTCGGCGCGGCGGCGGTTGGCGGCGACGGCCCCTGGCGGGCCAAGACGGTTTTGCTGGCGTTGTTCGTCGTGGTGGTTGGGCTCGGTTTCTGGGTGCGCGACGCTGCCAAGGGCCCTCCACCGTCCACACCCGCACGCGTAACGGCGTCCCCTGCGACAGCGGCATCCGGGTCTGGTTGGGATCTTGCCAAGCCGTTTCCCGGCTACGTGCGAATCTGCGCCAGCTATATCGGCGGCTTCTTCATCGGCTGGGTGTTCCGCCGCTTCGTTCTTGTAGCCTTGTCGCTGGCGGCGTTGGCGATCCTGGTGGTCGGCATCTGCAAATACGCAGGCTGTAACGTGGCCCCAGCCGAGACGGGCGTGAAAGAACGCGCCACGTGGGTCCAGCACGAGGCGGCTGCCGCCAAGGATTATCTGAAGGGTTTGCTGCCTTCCACCGCGGCCGGCGCTGTAGGCGTGTTCCTCGGCTTCCGCCGGAAAGATAAAGTGATCGTTCCAGTGGCCGACCAGCCTGATCCCGGCTGAAAGTGTTGAAATAGCTGAAATCCTTCGTAGCTCCTTCGAAGACCCTTCGAAGACCCTTCGAAGCTCCATCGTAACATCACGCCATCAACACGCTCTCAATGCCGGAGCAGCGAGCCTGCGCCAGGCGTGAGATTCCGGGGGCGGAGGGGGACAGAGAAAGGGCGCACCCGGCTCACCGCCACCGTGGATTCGGCGGCGGCGACCAGCCGCGCCCGGTTTCACCGCGCACCCCAGTTTGAATTCGCTTTGGCCGCCCGGTCGGTTTAGTATCTCTGCCAATACTAGAATGACGGTGCGTGATCTATTGCAGGACCCGCTCTGGAAGGGTGAGGAGCTTGGGCGGCCGATTCCGGCCACGCGGCACGCGGTGTCGGTGGCACTGCCGCGCTGGCAGGACGTGGTGGGTTACGAGGAGAAGAAACCGGAGGTGGTCAACGCGATGATCAGTGGATATCCGCGCTTCTTCATTCACCCGGAAGTGAAGGAACTGGCGCGGCAGATCGGAGACGGGCAGCCATGCCTGCCCTTCCCGTCACTGCAGGCCGCCCAGCAATGCGCGGAGTTCATCCACCGCAGCAGCGCCGCGCCGGCCAAAGTGCTCGCTTTTCGCGGCGTGCATGGCGTCGTGACCAATGACGCCGGCAGCGCCGCCTTGCGCGCATTCTGGCAGCATACGGGACTGATCGTCTCCACCCGTGAGGCCGAGGCGCACTTGGCCGGGCCGCTGCCTGCGTCCGATGAACTCTCCGTTCGCCAGTCCTTGCGACGGCAGCTCGNNACCCCAACAGCCCACGGCCCAGTTGGGGTTTCCGTACGTGGATACCTTGAAGCTGCAGCAGAAGCTCGGCCACGGCGGGATACTGCTGCATCACCTGGGAACCATTGAAAGCGAGTTGCAGGCCTTGCTGGGCCGGCAGTCGCTGGCGGCCTGCTTCTGCGAAATCCCCGGCAACCCCCTGCTCGGCTCGGCCGACGTGCGCCGCATCAGCCCGATCCTGCGCCAGCACCGCGTTCCCCTGGTGGTCGATGACGTGGTCGCGACCTCGTTCAATGTCGATCTAAGCAATCACGCCGACCTGATTGCGACCAGCCTCACCAAGTTCGTCGTCGGCACCGGCGATGCGATGGGCGGCGCGCTAATTTGCAATCCCAAATCGCCGCTTTACGGCGAGCTCAAGCCCATCGTCAACGACCAGCATGAGGAGTTGCTCTGGGGCGAGGATGCCGTGGTGTTGGATGCGCAGGCCCGGGGTTTCCCGGAGCGGATGAAGCGCCATAACCATAACGGCCTCCTGCTGGCCGAGCGGTTGCGCCGTCATCCCGCGGTCGAGCGTGTCTGGTATCCCAAGTGGGAATTCAGCGAAGCCTACGAAGCCGTGCGGCGTCCGAACGGCGGCTGGGGCGCGCTCATCACCTTCCTGCCCAGGAACGGGGCGGAGAAGTCGCCTGGCATCTACGACCGTCTCGCCTTCTGCAAAGGGCCGAGCTTGGGCACGGTGTTTACGCTCGCCTGCCCGTTCACCCTGCTGGCGCATTATACCGAACTGGAGTGGGCGGAATCCTGCGGCGTCTCCCGTTACCTCATTCGCATCTCAGTCGGCCTGGAAGACCCGGAAGACCTCTGGCAGCGGCTCGAACGGGCCCTGACCGAGCCCTTAGCGTAAGCAGTCGCGCCGGCGGGTCCGGCAACCCGATCGGGAACCATCGAGTGCGCGACTCGGCGTGGCCTCTTTCAGCCCGAGTTCCTCCGGATCGGTGCCTCCAGCCGTCTTTGATTGAGTCGATGTTGCCCGCAGTTTTATCAATTGGCGCGGAGCCTTCCGGATGCGGTAACTTACCACCGGAACATAAACACCAACGCATTAACCCGGGAACTTAATCTGAGTATGGACAAATCAGAGCCACATGCGGAATCCGCAAAACCCGGTCAGCCGCAGGTGCGCGGGTTCTGGAGCCTGATCATCACCCAGTTCGAAGGCGCGTTCAACGACAACGCCCTCCAGACGCTCGTGACGTTTATCGGCCTGAGCATGGTCCTCTCAGTGGCGAAGCAGGAAGCCCTATTGACGTTGACGGCCGCCTTATTCGCGCTGCCGTTCATCTTCTTCTCGATGACCGGCGGCTTTCTCGCCGACCATTTCAGCAAGCGAACAGTCACGATTGCAGTGAAGGTGCTCGAGGTCTTCATCATGGTCTTTGCCACGGCGGGCCTCGCCCTCAAGAGCCTGCCCATGGGGCTGGCCGCGATTTTCTGCATGGGCCTGCACAGCGCGATCTTCGGTCCCGCCAAATATGGCCTGTTGCCGGAGCTCCTGCCGGAGAAACGGCTTTCCTGGGGCAACGGCATTCTGGAATTCGGCACCTTCCTGGCCATCATTCTGGGGATGATGGTTGGCGCCGAATTCTTCCGCGTCTTCGCCGGGCGGCAGGTCTGGTCCGGGGCGTTGCTGGTGGCCTTCGCCCTGGTCGGCCTGGTGTTCAGCGTGGGGATAACCCGGGTACCGGCCGCGGATCCAGCGCGGCGCTTCCGCGCGAATTTCCTGGGCGACATCTGGGCGCAGATTCGAATGATGCGGGCCGATCGGGTGCTCTGGCTGGCCTGTTTGGGCAATACCTATTTCTTCTTTCTGGCGGCGCTGGTGAAGCTGGGGGTGATTGATTACGGCAAGACCGTGCTGATGTATGATGAGGTGCACACCATGCGGCTTTGGGCGGCCGTGGCGGTGGGCATCGGGCTGGGGAGCGTGGCCGCCGGCTACTTGTCAGGCGGCAAAATCGAGTATGGCTTAATGCCGCTGGGGGCGCTGGGTCTCTCGGTCTTCGGAGCCTGGCTCTGGCAGCCCGGTTTGGGCTATCTCCAACTCCTGCCCATTCTCGGCGCGCTCGGCTTCTTCGGCGGCTTCTTTATCGTGCCAGTCTCGGCCATCCTCCAGCACCGGCCTTCCAAAGAGCAGAAAGGGGCGATCCTGGGGGCGGCGAGCTGGCTCTCGTGGGTGGGGATACTCCTGGCCGCGGGCTTTTATTACCTCATCGCCACTGCCTTCCACTTGGGCCCGCGCGGCGTGTTCCTCATCGGCGCGCTGATGACACTGGCGGCCACCGTTTACCTGGTCTGGCTGCTGCCAGATTCATTGCTACGGTTCGTGTTTTGGGTGCTCACCCAGACAATCTATCGCATCCGGGTGGATGGCCGGGACAACATCCCCGGCAAAGGCGGCGCGCTCTTTGTCTCCAACCACCTCTCGCTGGTGGACGCCCTGCTGCTCCTGGCCTCGACCGACCGGCATGTGCGCTTCATCATGTACAAGGGCATTTACGAGAAGCGCTGGATAAAGCCCTTTGCCAAGATCCTGCGCGTCATCCCCATTTCCTCCGAGCTGCGCCCGCGCGAGATGCTCCAGGCGCTGCGCACAGCCAGCGAGGCGATCCAAAATGGCGAGGTCGTCTGCATCTTCGCCGAAGGCCAGATCACGCGCATCGGCCATCTCCTGCCGTTTCGCCGCGGCTTCGAGCGCATCATGAAGGACGTCGAGGCGCCGATCATACCGGTCGCCCTGGACGGTGTCTGGGGCAGCATCTTCAGCTTCGAGAAGGGGCGCTTCCTCTGGAAGCTGCCGCGCCGGATTCCCTATCGCGTGACGGTGAATTTCGGGAAGGCACTGCCGCATACGGCAACGCCGTTCGAGGTGCGGCAGTGCGTGCAGGAACTCATGGCCGAGGCGTGGGAGCATCGGAAGGCGCACATGCTGCCGCTCCACCGCGCGTTCGTGCGGACGGCCCGCCGGCATCCGTTCCGCCTGGCGATGGCCGATGCGACCTCGCCCAAGGTGACCTTCGCTGCCGCGCTCATGCGGACGATCTTCCTGGCGCGGCGGCTAAGGCAGGTTTGGGCTGGGCAAAAGATGGTCGGCCTGCTGTTGCCGCCGTCGGTGCCGGGGGCGCTGGTGAACTTCGCGGCCCTGCTCATGGGCAAGGTGCCAGTGAACCTCAACTACACCGTGTCCGAAGCAACGCTGGCCTCATGCATTCGTCAGTGCGGGATCAAGACGGTGCTGACCTCGCGTACCTTCCTCGACAAGGTCAAGCTCAAGGTACCCGGCGAG
>PLZQ01000340.1:0-1381 GCA_003152225.1 Limisphaerales bacterium
CTAATGTCTGCCCCTTGCTGCGGACGGAGGTGGGGAAAATCTCGCTAATGAATACCCAGATGACGGCGCCCTGGCCGAACGAGTGGCAAATCACCATGCCGGCGAGCAGCCAGACGAGCCAGTTGGCGTGGACGTTGGAATTAAAGATCCAGGTCACCATCGCCAGGCTGAGTCCGCCGCCGATCGTGCCCCAGATCAGCAGCGGCTTGCGACCGACTTTATCGATGATGGCCATGCCGAACAAGGTCGCTATCAGATTGACCGTGCCTAGGATGACGGACTGCATGGCGCTCGCGTTTTTGTCGAATCCAGCCATCGCGAAGATCTGATCGGCGTAATACCAGAGAGCGTTGATGCCGCCGAGTTGGTTGAACATCGCCACGGCGATGGCCAGAAATACCAGCCGGGCGTGAGACTTGACGAAGAGAGCCTGAGCCCCGGCGGTTTCCTCTTCGCGCAACGACTCCTGGATCATGGCGATTTGACCGGCCACATCGGCTACGCCGATTCTTTCGAGGACCGCAGCCGCCTCCTCGCTCTTACCCTTCATCATGAGCCAGCGCGGACTGCGGGGGATGAAGAACAACAGGACGAGGAAAGCAAAGGCAGGCACCGCCTGGACCCCCAGCTTCCACCGCCATTCGCTCGCTCCGAGGTTCATTGATCCGAGGACATAATTTGAGCCATAGGCGACCAACACGCCGATCACAATGTTGACTTGGAAGCAGGCAACGAGGCGGCCGCGCCAGGACGTCGGCGCGATTTCGGCCAGATACATCGGTCCCAAGACCGAACTCGCCCCGACGGCGAGGCCGCCGAGCATGCGCGCGGTGACAATCATCCAGAGCGACGAGGCTGAGGCACAGCCGATGGCGCAGAGCAAATAGAACGCAGCGACGATCTTTAGACAATCCCGCCGGCCAAAGCGGTCGCCCGGTTTTGCTGCGGCCAGCGAGCCGACCGTCGCGCCAATCATGGCGGAAGCGGTCATGAAACCCTGCTCGCCCCGGGTGAGAGAGAACAGCTTCACGAGGGCTTCCTGGCAGCCGGAAATCACCGCGGTGTCGAATCCAAAGAGAAAACCGCCTAACGCTCCCACCATCGTGGCGCCGAGCAGCGCCGCGTTGATGTTGACCGGGCCGGCTTCGGAGCCCCTGTCCCCAGGATCGGTATGCCGAAGTGATTTCATGGTGAGAATGAACCCCAACCCCGCGCGCAGAGGCAATATCGGAATGGACAGCTTTTGAGGAAGTAGTAAAGTCCGCCTGAGAATCTGCCTATACTGATTCGCTGATGAAAAGCGCTCCGAAACATCAGGCCATCACGAGCCAGCTCGCCACGGAAATCCTCGCGGGTAAATACGGACGGACCGGACGTTTGC
>PLZQ01000340.1:1417-3690 GCA_003152225.1 Limisphaerales bacterium
TTGGCATGATCGTGCCCTATTTGCGCCATACGGAGATCTTCGTCCCCATCCTCGGGGAACTCGCCAGTCTGGCGCGCGGCTTTGATTTTGACTTCTGGCCCGGCGTCATGGTCTCCCCCGTGAGTGAAGCGCGCATGACCGTGCCGGAGGCGGAAGCGCTTTGCGAACGGTTCATTGCGAGCGGCGTGCGCGGCGTCTTCTTTGTCCCGTTCGAACATCAGACCGACCGCGAAGATGCCAATCGGCGCATCACCGAACGCCTGCGTCAGGCCGGCATTCCGGTGGTCCTCATCGACCGTGACCTCGGCGCCTTTCCGAACCGCAGCGCCTATGATCTGGTGGGGATCGATAACTTCGCGGGGGGCTACTTGCTCGCCGAGCACCTCATCAAGCTGGGATTGCGGCGTCTGGCCTATGTCATGCGCCCGCTCACGGCCTCGACGGTAGATGCCCGGATCGCCGGGGCTCTCACGGCGATGCGGGTTCACGGTCTTGAGTCTCCGCGGTCTTTCGTCCACGTTGGGGATCCGACGGATCTGAAGTTCGTGAGGACCTTCAGCCGGGGGAGCCAACTCGATGCCGTCTTTTGCGCCAGCGACCATATTGCCGCGCAGCTTTTGCAGACCCTGAATCGGCTCGGCATCCGCGTGCCGGTGGATCTTCGGTTGGTTGGCTTCGACAACATCCCTTACGCGAGCCTGCTCACCATCCCCTTGACCACCATGGACCAACCCTGTCGCGACATCGCGATCACGGCGTTTAACGCCTTGCGTGAACGGTTGGCGGATCCCACGCTCCCGCCGCGCAATTTGATGGTCACGCCGCGTCTCGTCGTGCGGGAAAGCTGCGGCGCCTATTTGCAGTCGGCGCGGTGACCGCTCGCTTATAGCCGCGACGAAGTGGTCGGCCACACGACGACCGAATTAGGTTTTTGGCCTGTGTCGGAACACAGGGTGAATCTGCGCAACTCGTTGAGCAGCTCGGCCGGCATACAACAGATTGAGGCGGAAACGGGTCGCTATGGGTCTAAATTCTGCACTGGCCGCTGAATTTGAATCTGAGAGCGAATCTGGCTGCTTATTGCTATCTTGAATCCCGATGGAATCCGCTCCATACTGGCGTGGATGAAGCCCAAAATAAGTTGCCCTCTCGGCCAGCGCTTGCTGCTGGGTGCCACGTTGATGGGAGCGTTGTCCGGTTCAATCGCAGCGCAGTCGCAAGCTGATGCAGCCAAACCGGGCTCGCAAAAGCCTATTTCTGTCCTGCCGCTGGAACAATCGGCAAGTCGCGGCATTACCACACGGGATCCTTCCAGCATCGCGAAATGCAAAGATGAATACTGGGTCTTCTACACGGGNNTTGCCAAGGTCGTTCCGGAAAACCGCAACTTGCAATATTGGGCTCCCGACGTCATCAAGCTGGGTGACCGGTATCTCCTTTATTACTCGGTTTCGTCGTTTGGGAAAATGACCTCGGCCATCGGGCTTGCCACCAATCCCACTTTGGACCCGGACGATCCGGCCTATCTCTGGACCGATCAAGGGTTCGTAGTGCGGACGCAGGACGGCGACGGTTACAATGCAATTGACCCGGCCGCATTTCACGACGGCGACGGAAGCCTGTGGATGACCTTCGGCTCCTATTGGACCGGCATCAAACTGATTCAACTGGATCCGCAGACGGGCAAACGAATGGCCACGGATTCGAAGCTGTTCTCCATCGCTCACAATGAGTCAATCGAAGCCTCGTATCTGTGCCGGCATGACGACCATTATTATCTGTTTGTGAACTGGGGNNATTCGCATCGGGCGGAGCGAAGCTGTGACCGGGCCTTACCTGGACAAGGCCGGTGTGGACATGCTGCGCAGCGGCGGCAGTCTCTTTCTGGCAACGACCAACGGTCCGTTGATCGGCCCGGGACATGCGGGGACATTGAACGCGCAAGGAAAGGATTGGTTCACGTCGGACTTCGAGGGCGACCTTCGAATGGATGGAAAAGCCACCCTGGCAATAATGCCGCTGCGTTGGCATGCGGACGGCTGGCCGGAGGCGACAGTGAATGATGTGAAGGGTGATCGGTCCGCGGACTCGGCGACGAAGTAAACCTCCTGTGCGAACAAGGCGTTAAACCGTAGATTCGCTCAGGTGATCCGCCCCACCGATGCTTGTCTCGGGGTGCGGGGTAGTCCGATACTGTGAATTTCGTGCCGCACGCCAATCTCCGGTCTGACCCGTCCCTTGCACGTGAGCCCAGCCGTAGCCTCGGGGTAGCC
>PLZQ01000018.1 GCA_003152225.1 Limisphaerales bacterium
AAAGGCCTGATTCATATCAGCCCAGCAACGCCCTGGGTTCATGGCGCAATAGTTATACTATTGCAGGCCAACGGCCTGCTTCATGAGTGGGACTGACGCTGAGTGGTGGGCAGACTATCGGAAAGACGAGTGATGAAACGCGCCTTCAGCGCTAATGGGATTCTGGGCTGATATGAATGACGCCCTTGGCGTCCCCCAGTCCTCCACCCCGCAGCCTTTGATATTGGTCCTCGAAGAATTCCGTCCTGCACCGATCACCCATCACCCGCCACTCCTTCAACTGTCCCTTGCGGTTGCTCAGGACAGCGCGTAACCTCTCCTCATGAGCAAAGCGGAAATCCTGGCTGAATTGCCACGGCTGGACCATGCCGAGCGGCGTGAGATTGCTCGGCAGTTGTTTGAGATGGAAGCCGACGCGCAGATGCTGGCGGATTGTGACCGGCGCGCAGACGAGCATTTCCTGATGCTCGACGCAATGGAGGCGCAGGATGCCAAGACCCAGCCGGGGTGAGGTGTGGCAGGTGGCCCTTGGTCTGGCGGCTAAAGTGCGACCGTGCCTCATTTTAAGTGACTACCCCGCCGACGACGAACTGGCGCTCATCGTGGTGGTGCCCCACACGACCTCAGTGCGCGGCAACCGTTGGGAATTCCCCGTCCGTAAGACGTTCCTGAAGCCCGGGGTGTTTCATTTGCTTGGACAAGCTTTTCGACATCATCTACGAAGACAACGAGCTGTTGGTAGTCAACAAGCCCGCCGACCTGGTGTGTCATCCCACCAAGACGGATGCGTACTCCAGTTTGATCAGCCGTATGCGGTTGCACCTCGGAGAAGGCTCGCACCCGCAACTGGTGAACCGGCTGGACCGTGAGACCAGCGGCGTCACGCTCGCGGCCAAGGACGCCGACACCGCCCGCGCGCTGCGGCGCATCTGGGAGAATCGCCAGGTCGAGAAGGATTACCTCGCCATCGTGCACGGGCACGTGCTGGACGAGCATGGTGTCATCGAAGCGCCGTTGGGCAAGGACGAGCTAAGCCGGGTCGTGATTAAGGATTGCGTGCGCGCAGACGGAGCCGCAGCGAGGACGGAGTATTGGGTGCAACAACGGTTCACCAACCAGGAGTCACCCTTCACCCTGCTGCTCGTGCGGCCACAAACGGGGCGCAAACACCAGATACGGATTCACCTGGCGCACATTGGCTACCCGATCGTGGGCGACAAACTGTATGGCGGTGANNACGCGTTGCACGCGCGCGAGGTGCGCTTTATGTGGCACGGACAGCAGCGGGTGTTCCGCGCCGAACCGGAGCGATGGTTCACGGACTGGTTGGATGGGCGGCCCCTTTACGGCAGCGCCATAACCCGGTAGAAGCGCTGATTTCCCGCCGGGCTCACGTCTGTGCCAGTGATCGTAGGCCCGGGGGCGGTAACTGGGGCGCCCAAGTTGGCCCAGCCGCCGGGATTCAAACTCGTGTTCCACTGCAATTGATATTTCTGGCCCGTCTCGCCGCTCCACGAGAAATTCCATGCGCTCCCCGTCCTGGCCATGGATTGTAAGACCGGTGGAACCGTCAAACGCAAGATCGTCCCGGGACTGTATCCAGAGCCTGCGCCTTCGCAGGCGATATAAAAATTGCCGTTGGTCGCCTGAACCAAAGCCGCATACGACTCGGGTCCGTTCTCCTGGTAGGTAAAGGAATGCAGCGTGGCAAACACTCCGTTCGTGGTGATCTGGAACACGGTCCCAACGCCATTGTCGCCGCCCTCTTCAGTCGTGCCATAAAACTTGCCATCCGTGCCCAAGGTCAGCGGGGCTTCCGGATAACCCCCGTCGTTGGTTCCGTTGAAGGAATGGAGCGGCGTTAGCACCCCGGAAGGGGCGATCTTGAAGATAGTCCCGTATTCGCTGCTGCTGCTGTTGCCGTTGTCGCAGACGCCGTAGAAGTTACCGTCGTTCCCCAGCGCCAACGTGGCGCAGGGACCGGCTCCATCGCTGCCACCCTTAAAGGAATAGAGACGTGTAAAGGCCCCACTGACACTGATCTTGAAGATGGTTCCATAGCCGTTCGTCCCGCCTCCATGAGCCGCGCCATAAAACTGCCCATCAGCGCCTAGGACGAGGCCGGCGGTTGGAGACCCCCCATCGCTGCCGTTGGTGAAAGTGTGCAACGTGGTCAATCCTCCTGTTGGAGTGATTTGGAAAACCGTGCCATATCCGTTTTTCCCGCCGCCACTGGGGGTGGTCCCATAGAAATTGCCGTTCGTTCCCTGGATCAAGGCGGCATACGAATGTCCGCCGTCGGTGCCGTTGGTGAACGTGTGCAGGGTCGTCAAGCTGCCGGTCGGCGTAATCTTGAATATCGCTCCGGCGTTACTGATTCCACCTTCATAAGTTGTGCCGTAGAAGTTCCCATCGTTGCCTTGCGTCAGAGCTGCAATCGGAACAGCTCCGTCGTTTCCCGCGCTGAATGAGTAATGGGCTGTGACCGTGCCATCCGCGCTCATCTTAAACACGGTGCCGTCGTCGTTGGTCCCGCCGCGCTCCGTGACGCCGTAGAACATCCCGTCGGCCGCTTGAATCAACCCCGCCCCGGGGTTTGCGCCTTCGCTTCCGCCCGCGAAGGCGAACAATGGCGTGAATTGGCCGTCCTGAGTCAGGGAGAAAATCGTCCCCCAACCCAGTGTCCCGGCCAAAATACGCCCAATTAGTCCAATCGGACCGCCCCAGCCGATGATGCCGCCCGCCTCGGCCGCTCCATAAAAGTTGCCATCCTTGCCCAACACCAGGCCGGCCGTAGGATTGGCGCCATCGATGCCATTGGTGAACGAATACAGCGTGGTCAAGTAGCCCCACGGCGTGATCTCAAAAACGGTGCCCATGCTGTTGGTCCCAGGAATAAGGTTGGAGCTGCCATGGCTTGTGCCATAGAAACTGCCGTTGTCTCCCTGGACCAGCGCTGCATAGGGCTGGCCGCCATCACTCCCATTGGAAAAAGAATAAAGAGAAGTCAGCGCGCCATCGGGCGTGATCGTGAACACCGTGCCGTAGCCATAGGTGCCACCGCTAAAAGTGGTTCCGTAAAAGTTCCCGTCTGTGCCCAGGACCAGGCCGGCCCACGGCAACGCCCCGTCGCTCCCGTAGGTAAACGAATGCAGATTGGTCCAGACTCCCTGTGGCGTGATCCTGAAAATGGTGCTTTGACCTTTAGTACCACCGTAGGCCGTGGTCCCGTAGAAATTACCGTCAGGACCCAGGACCAAAGGAGCGGTCGGATCGTAGCCACCGGTTCCCGAAGTCGAGAAAGCATGCAGGGTGGTCAGCACCCCGGCTGGGGTGATCTTGAAAATCGTTCCGCGGCTATTGGTGCCACCGGCAGTCGTCGTTCCATAGAGATTGCCATCGTTGCCTTCGACTAATGCCGCCTCGGGACTCTGACCATCAATTGTATTAGTCTTGAACGAGTAAAGCGGCGTAAATACCCCGTTGGTGGTCATCTTAAATACCGTGCCCACCCCGTTGGAGCCGGCGTCTGCGGTCGTGCCGTAGAAGTTGCCGTCGCTGCCGACAACCAAACTTCCCCGAGGATAACCGCCGTCGATTCCATTGGTGAAAGCATACATCACTGTCAGGCTCCTTGACGGTGTGACCTGAAAGATAGTCCCCGAGCCGAATTGCCCCCCGCTGGCCGCCGTGCCATAGAAGTTGCCGTCAGCGCCTTGGATCAGCGTGGACCAGGGATAAGCGCCGTAAGATGCCAGAGGTGCGAAAGTGTGGAGCAAGCTGACCGTTGCGTCCGCCCGCACAGCGAAGGCCGACAGGATGCAAAAACCAATTGCCAAAACAGATCTTCTTAGAATGCACACCTTCCGAACCATGAGCCGAGTTTACTACAATGACTACTCGGAGGGCAAGAGTATGACAATCTGGGCTATTATCCTGTCGTCCCTACGGGACTTAAGCTTGGCTCGCTCCGCTCGCGTTGCAGGCGAACATTGCGGATGAGCCATGAGGGAGCGCGCGCCGCAGACGCTCGAATACAAGGCCGACCTGAACGCGCTCTCACTCATTGGCTCGATCCGTTGGGCTCTGTCATCACAGCAAACGAGCAAGTCCAAAGGGAAACAGCACCATGAAAGCGCCGAAGCCCAGAGCGACCGCCCAGGTGAAAATGCGCTGCCTTAGGGGCGACCACCTCGCCACGCGGAACCCCCACAACGAGAGCAGAACCATGAAGAGAAGTAGAAAGAATGAGGAAATCGCAGTGATCAAACTCTGGAGCAGGTTCGGAAGGGAAAGCGCACCGACTCCGAACGCCACAACGGCTGCTGCCACCAAACCCCTATTCGTCGCCGTTGTCATACGCTCTCATTCTGGCCTTGTGTTGCCCAACGGAAAGGATGAGCCATGAGGGGCAGCGCGCCAAAGGCGACCGAGTACGAAGGTGGCCTGACCGCGCTGCCCCTCATTGGCTCGATCCGTTTGTGTGCGCCTGACATGGGCGTGAACCGATGGGGTGAAAGTCCCCTATGTGTGAAC
>PLZQ01000400.1 GCA_003152225.1 Limisphaerales bacterium
TAGTTATTTAGACGACACTACACTAGTGATACTCCAGAACCGCCATGGTGTACGTATGGCGTACGGATGGCGTACGGATGGCGTACGGATCGTGTACGCCTGGTGTACGGATGGTGTACGGATATTGTACGCATCTTGTACGTATGGTGTACGTCTAGACCAGCTCTAGTGTTGCTCTATCCAAGCAAGCCCGTTAGGTGCGCTTCGATGCCCGGGAGACTGGCCAGAGGCAACGTCCAGCCTGCCGGCCGCAGTGCGCCGATTACTCCTTCGCCCTGCCGCCAAACCCTGGAGAGGCCGCCCCTCGGCTTGACCCGTTGGGGCGAAGGGGTAAGCTCATGCCGCAATGCCTAAGAAGATCATTATCAAACCAGCCAAATCCGCCCCGGCGGTCGGGCCTTACAACCACGCCGTGCGCGTCGGGAGCCTCCTTTTCTGCGCCGGCCAAATCCCGATTGATCCGGCCACCGGGAATCTCGTTTCCGGCGACATCAAAGCGCAAGCCGACCGCGCCCTGCAGAACGTCAAAGCCATCCTCGACGACCAGAAGCTGACGTTTGCCAATGTCGTCAAGAGCACGGTGTTCCTGACAAACCTGGCCGACTTCACCGGGATGAACGAGGTCTATGCCAAATACTTCACCGCGGACTTCCCGGCGCGCTCGACCATACAAGTCGCCGCGCTGCCGAAAGGCGCCAGTGTCGAGATTGAGGTAATCGCGCACTATTGAGTTTACCATCTGCCATTTGCCATTGGCCATTGGCGATCGGCACTTGGCGATTAACCCACGCCAACGATCGCTAATAGCCAGTCGCCAGAAATCCTATGAATCCCGGAGCGTATTTGCTGATCGGCGTGCTGGTCGGCGGCGCGCTGGGCTTCCTGGTCGGGTGGCTGTATCGGCGGGGCCAGGCGGTCGCGCCGGATGATCGGCTCGCCAACGAGCTGCGCCAGCAATTGACGCAGCGCGAGACAGAGCTTGCCAAACTGCGCGACCAGTTGACCATCACGACCAGTGGGCAAGCCGCCGCCGAAGCGAGCCGGGCGGCCGCCGAGAAGCTCATCGCCGACCAGCGCGAGATGCACGAGAAGTCCCTGCGCGATGCGCGGGAGGCGCAGGAGAAGGCGCTGACTGATTTGCGCGCGGCGTTTAAGGCGTTGAGCCTGGACACGCTGCGCGAGCTGCAACCTCAGTTCATCGAACGCGTAACCGAGACGGTCGCCAAGCTCCAGGAGACGGGGAAGGGTGATTTGACCCGGCGCGAGGAGGCCATCAAGACGCTGGTCAAGCCGCTGGAGGAGCAACTCAAGATATACCAGCAGCGCTTGCAGCAGACCGAGAGCGCCCAATCCACCACACTGGGCGAGGTGAAGAAACACCTGGAGACGCTGGCGCAGCAAAGCCAGTCACTCTCGAACGAAACGTTGCAGTTGCGCCGCGTGCTCAGCTCGAACCAGGCGCGCGGCCGTTGGGGGGAAGAGACGCTGCGGCGGGTGGTCGAGGCGGCGGGCATGAGCGCGCACTGCGACTTCAGCGAACAGACGCAGGCCGGCGACAGCAAGCCGGACCTGATCGTTCACCTGCCCGGAGACCGGATAATCATTGTAGATGCCAAGGTGCCGGACCTCGATTTCCTCAACGCGCTGGATGCCGCCGACAGCACGAAACGCGCGGAGGCGCTGGCCGCTCACGCGGGCAAGTTGAAGGCCACCGTCAAGGCGCTGGCCGACCGGGATTATCCCAGCCAGTTCCCGAACGCGCTCGATTACGTGGTGCTGTTCCTGCCGGCGGAATCACTCTTCAGCGCGGCGCTTGAGGGCGACCACGATCTCATCGTCTGGGCCGCCGGCAAGCACATCATGCTGGCCACGCCGGCTTCGCTCATCGCATTGCTTCGTTCGGTGAGCGTCAGTTGGCAACAACATGCGCAGACGGAGAGTGCGCAGGAGATTGCCGAGGCCGCGCAGGAACTCTACACGCGGGTGTGCAAGTTCACCGAGCACTTCGAGAAGATTCGAGCCGGCCTGGAGAAGGCCAATGCTGCCTACAATGACGCCGCCGGCAGCTACGAACGTATGGTGCGTCCCAGCGGCGAGCGGTTGCTCAAGTTACGCGAGGACTCTCAGGGCAAAGAACTAACCGACATTCAACCTCTGGGCACCACGTTGCGACTCCCGCCGAGCTAGCCGCCCTCCAGCGCCGGAGGCTGGGCGCCAAGGACTCTGTTGCAACAATGCTGCCGGTGCCGGCGCCGGAATCGACAGAGCTGTGCGTCTGCGGTAGCCTGAGATTGTGAGTGTGGATGCGCTGTTAACGGAAGATCCCCCGCAGGACGCCAGGGCCTCCTCCGAGACCGTGAGCGGCCCGGTCACGGATCAGTCGCCCCCCGCCGCCAAGATCAACCTGTTCCGATCTTTGTTCCGCGGTCGCGAGGATGTCTATCCGCGTCGGTTCGAGAGCCGCAAGACCGGCCGGGGTGGCTATCAGCCAGCTTGTGCGAACGAATGGGTCCGTGGCTTGTGCGAGAAGCCGCGCATAAAATGCCTCGAATGTGCAAACCGACGCTTCCTGCCAGTCACCGATGAGGTGGTCTGTCAGCACCTCTCCGGGCGCGATGGTCTGGGCCGTGAGTTCGTCATGGGCCTTTATCCCATGCTTGCTGACGAAACCTGCTATTTGCTGGCTGCCGATCTCGATGGCGAGGCTTGGCAGAAGGATGCCGCTGCATTGCTGGAGACCTGTCGGCGGTTGGCGGTGCCGGTTGCTCTGGAATGTTCTCGCTCGGGCGAAGGCGGCCACCTCTGGTTTTTCTTCGCCGAGGCCGTTCCCGCCGGTATGGCGAGGAACGTGGGCTCATACCTCCTCACCGAGACCATGGAAGGGCGCCCGGAAATCGGCCTCGCTTCTTACGACCGCCTTTTTCCCAATCAGGACACCCTGCCCAAGGGCGGCTTCGGCAACCTGATCGTGCTTCCGCTACAGAAGAAGGCGCGGGCGGCGGGCAATAGCGTTTTCCTGGACGAGCAGTTCCAGCCATACAAGGACCAATGGGCGTTGCTTTCCTCTGTGCGGCGAATCCCGCGCGCACAAGCCGAGTCCCTGGCTCGCGAAGCCGAACGCCGAGGGCGCATCATCGGCGTGCGCACGGCGTTCGAGGACGAGGATGACGATCTCCCGTGAACCGCGCCGCCCTCGCGTCGGCGGAAGGAACCACCGATCGTGGGGCCCTTGCCCAAGACACTCGAACTGGTGCTCGGCGACCAGATCTACATTCCCAAGGAGATTCTCCCGTCGGGGCTGCGCAATCGTCTGGTGCGATTGGCGGCGTTCCAGAATCCTGAATTCTACCGAGCGCAGGCGATGCGGCTATCCACCTTCGGCAAGCCGCGCGTCATCCATTGCGCGGAGGACGGGCCGAAATACCTGGCACTGCCCCGGGGTTGCCTGAAAGAAGCGCAAGACGTGCTTTCCTCTCTGGGCATCGAGGCGCCTCTGCGCGATGAACGCTTTGCGGGCACACCGCTCGATGTGCGCTTCCACGGTGAATTGCGGCCCGAGCAGCAATTGGCGGCGAACGCCATAGCGGCTCACGATATTGGAGTGCTGGCCGCCACCACGGCCTTTGGCAAAACCGTTCTTGCGGCGTGGCTTATCGCCCGTCGCGGCGTCAACAGCCTGGTCCTCGTGCACCGCCAGCAACTGCTGGAACAGTGGGTGGAACGTCTGGCCATGTTTCTCGATGTGCCGGCCAAGTCCATCGGCAGGCTCGGAGGCGGCCGGAGAACACTGACGGGCCGTATCGACGTGGCCCTCATTCAAAGTCTGGTCCGGAAGGGTGTCGTGCATGATTGTGTTGGATCTTACGGCCACCTGGTGGTGGATGAGTGCCACCATCTCCCGGCCAGCAGCTTTGAACTGGTCGCGCGCCGCGCCAAAGCACGCTATGTGACCGGCCTCTCCGCCTCGACCACGCGCAAGGACGGCCATCAGCCAATCATCTTCATGCAATGCGGCCCCGTGCGCTATCGTGACAACGCCCGGGAGCAGGCGGCGCTTCGGCCATTCACTCACCACGTCCTGGTTCGGCCCACTGGCTTCCGCGCGCCGGACCTTCCAGCAGCAGACTCGCGGGCCGAGTTTCAGCGGCTCTACGAGGCCTTGACCCAGGATCAGGCCCGCAATCAATTGATCTGCAGGGACGTGATCGCCGCCGCGCACGCTGGTCGTTTTCCACTGGTGCTGACGGAACGCACCGAACATTTGCAATTTCTCGCAACGCAGTTGTCCGCGTCAATTCCATATGTAATCACCCTCCAGGGCGGCATGGGCCGGAAACAAATCCGCGCCGCCATGGCCTCATTGGCGCAACTGCCGGAGGGTCAGGGACGCGCGCTGCTGGCCACTGGCCGCTACATCGGGGAGGGTTTCGACGAACCGCGGCTCGACACGCTGTTCATTACGTTGCCCATATCGTGGCGAGGGACCATCGCACAGTATGTGGGCCGTCTGCACCGCCTGCACGCGGACAAGCGTGAAGTGCAGGTCTATGACTATGCGGACCTTGACGTGCCGATGTTGGCGCGAATGTTCGAGCGGCGCTGCGCGGGTTATGAGGCGGTGGGTTACACGCTCCTGCTGCCCGCCAGCGCGGTTCCCGGCTGGCCCGTCGAGGTCCCTTTGCCCATTGACCCGGAGTGGAAACGCGACTACTCCGCCAGCGTCCGCCGCCTTGTCCGGGACGGGGTGGATGTCCCGCTGGCGAACCTCTTTGTGCATGCCTTCCACCGCATGTCGCCCGCGGCCGAGGGTGAGGCTCGGGCGCGGAGCGCCAGCGAAGCCTTCCTCTACCGTCGCCTGCAAACGCTGCCAACCACTGCTGATCGCTTCCGCCTAAATGCAAACCTCCCCATCCCCTTTGATACACATGGGCGAATGGAAGTGGATCTGCTTTGCGAGGAGCTCCACTTGGTCATTGAACTGGACGGCGGACAGCATCTGGCTGATGCCGAGGCCTACCGGCGCGACCGCCGCAAGGATGCCGCGCTCCAGGAATGCGGGTATTTCGTGATCCGCTTCCTTACCGAAGACCTCGGTCAGCACCTCGATAGCGTCCTGGACACCATCCAGCGCACACTGGTGCACCAGAAGGAACAGGTCCGGAGATGAGCACCATCCCGCCAGCGCCCAGCAACATGAAAACAAAAGGGCCGAAGCAACTGCCTCGGCCCTTTAAGGAAAAACTGGCGGCGACCTACTCTCGCGGAGTCTATAAAACCACTACCATCGGCAAGACTGTGTTTGACTGCCGTGTTCGGAATGGGAACGGGTCGGACCACAGCTTTATGGCCACCAAGAAACGTCGGTGATGAGTGGAGAGTCCTGCCGCGCCGAAGCGCGACACCCCCTACCACTAACCACACAAAATTCAAAGAGCAAACGGCCGAGATCACCGATCACCAGCCACCCATTGATATTCTCTGAAAACTGCACACAGGAGAAAATAAGGAATTACGTTCGCGAGTTAAAATCGCTCTTTTCCCTTGCAAGAAGAAAAAAGAAAGCGATCAAGCCGCACGACCGATTAGTATTAGTCCGCTAAACGGATTACTCCGCTTGCACGCCTAACCTATCAACCCGGTAGTCTTCCGGGGGTCTTTAGGGACCTTGCGGTCCGGGAAACATTATCTTGGGAGGAGCTTGGCACTTAGATGCTTTCAGCGCTTATCTCTTCCGCACATGGCTACGCAACGATGCCCCTGACGGAACAATTGCCACACCAGAAGTGCGTCAAACCCGGTCCTCTCGTACTAAGGTTTGAACCCCTCAAGTTTCCTGCGCCCACAGTGGATAAGGACCGAACTGTCTCACGACGTTCTGAACCCAGCTCGCGTACCGCTTTAATGGGCGAACAGCCCAACCCTTGGGAGCAACTCCAC
>PLZQ01000107.1 GCA_003152225.1 Limisphaerales bacterium
CAGGGAGCAGAGAACAACTGAGCGATTCTTTGCATCAAGGGTGAACACCATCAGTTGCGGGGAGTTGCGCAGTGCCGCATAGCATGGTGACGACGCTAAATATCGTTACTCAGTGCTCGCAGGTAAAGCGCACCCAATACTTGGGAGAGAGACAGGAAAATTGAAGACAGGAAAATGGGATTCCTCTTTATTTTCCTGTCTCTATGTTTCTGTCCGCTCTGCCTATTCAGTTGTTGCTTTGCCGCGCTGGGTTTCCAGGCCAAAACTTACCCGCGCAGCAGTCCGCCTGCGCCGCGGAATACAAAACCATTTTCGGCGAACGAGAACAATCCCTGCCATTGGATGCTGCACGAAGCAAACCAGCAGCTCAACCACGAGGTGGCCCATCTGAAACTGGAGCATTGGCTGGAAGAAGGATTGGCCGAGTATTTCTCCACCAGCCGCCTGAAGGCGAATGCGATCGAGGTGGGACGAATTGATCCCAACACCTATCCGGTTTGGTTGATGGACCTGATCGCCACCAGCCCCGACCTGGCCGAGAACCTTCGCAACGGCAGTGTGATCCCTTTGCGCTGCATCATCACCGCTCACGGGGGCCCCAGCCTGAACAGCCGCTTTAACCTGTATTACCTCCACTGGTGGACGCTGACGTACTTCGTCTTCGAGTCCCCGCAGCATCGCGACCACGCCTTGGCGCTGGTGCAGCGGGGCGGGGGATTGGACGCCTTCGAACAACTCATCGGACCGGTGGAAACGGTGCAACCATAATGGCACGCCTACGTCCGTCGCGTGAAAGCCGCCCTGGCGGGGAGTGACCTCGAGTTTTTCAAGAAGTCAAAGGCCCGCAGATAATGACTAAGCGCGCCCCAACTCTCCGGGCGCGAGAAATTGTTCTACTCCTTGACGCTCTTTTATGCTAACGTAAAGCATTGGGCTGGCGGGTTTGTTGTGAACACCCGCGGCGGCCTGCGCGTTAGTGCTGGCCGGCCGGGAGACCACGCCACCCTTAAAAAGAATATGAAGATACTCGACATACCCCAATCCGGAAGACAAGGCACGTTTGTGAGTGTACGAGCACGCTACGGCCAGGTTCGACGCCGCTACGCAGTGCCAAGGGATCCCCAGAGTGCCGCGCAAATGCGCATTCGCTCGGCCTTTGGGCGCGTGGTGGTAAGGTGGCGCGGGCTCTCGGAAGAACAGCGCGCCGCCTGGACGCCAGCCACTGAAAACGTCTATAGCCGGCCCAGGCTCGGCCAGCGCGGCCGTCTCTCTGGCTACCTCCTCTTCATCAAAATCAATTCCACGCTTGCCTACCAGGGCAAGCCCCTCGTGGACGCTCCTCCAAAGCGCGTGATCTTCGACGAAAACCCGGTTGGGCCGCTCGTGGCCACCAACACCAATGGTGCGATTGAGCTGAAGCTCAGTGTCCCCACCGCGCCGGCTACGCCCGTGCTGGTCCTGGCGACTGGGCCCCGCAGTGCGGGCGTCACATTTGCCAAGCACTTCGCGATTATCGGCGTGCTTCCCGCGGCGGAGGCGGGCTACAGCAATATCACCGATCTCTATGCTGCTCGGTACGGCGCGCCGCAGGCGGGGATGCGCATCTTCATCCGCACCCGGCAAGTCTTCAACGGCTGGGAGGACACCCCTAAGCAAACGACCGCCATAGTCCCTAAAACATAGGTCGCGTCTCAGACCCGTCGGCACCGTCTCGGTCTCGGCGTGGCGCCAGCAGCGGTATTCCGAAAGACCCGCACGGGTGAGGTGTCGCTAGCCCACACGATTCTCGCGCCGTTTAACGTCTTTCCTGCCCCAATTTCGTTCGTTTTCACTCCCAGAACCCCCCGCTCACCCTAAAGGGAGCCTCCAGCGCGCCCCTAGCCGCACTCCAGGCACTATGCGAGGGTCCATCGACGCATTATCGTAGAACTATCGAAGGACTATCGAAGGACCACTAGCTAAACCAGCTACTATCAATAGCTTAGCCATGTCGTATATGCGCATCCGGCCAGCACAGCTTCAGAACTCCGGACCCCATGGAAGCTGCGGGAGCCGCCCGGTGAGGTCACCGGGCCTGCAAGTATTGAGCGGTTTTGTAGGCTGTGTCCCCCGACCCGGCGTTCGAGGTCCACCCTGTTTCTATGCGGGGATAAGATGTTGCCGACGAGTCAGATCGTCTGGCTCCATCGGGGCCGTGGCTTCGGATTTCGGATTTCGGACTTCTTTCGGGTTTCGGCCCTCGGGTTTCGGCTTTTCCCTCCCGTCTCCACCCCAGGCATCGAGGCAGCAAAAAGCCCCTCTCCCCAGGGGATGGAGAGAGGGGCAACCCCGCCTCGTTGCTAAGCGGGGGCTTTGCGTGCGGGAAAGCGATCAGCCGGCTTTGCTCTCGTCCACGACGACGTAGTGGCTGCCGCCATTGCTCCAGATGCGCAGGAGGGTCACTTTGTCCTTCGGGTTCTCGGTCAGCTTCACGGCTTCTTCAGCGGTCTTGACAGGGTGTTTATTGATTTCCTGAATGACGTCGCCCTGTTTGAGGCCGGCTTCGGCGGCGGGCGAGTCGGGTTGGACTTCGGTAATGACCACGCCCTTGATGTTCTCAGGGAGCTTAAGCTGCTGCCGGGTCTGCTGGTCCAGGTCGGTGACTCCGACGCCGTTGAGCGTGCCGTTGTCGGTGTCGCCAGGTGCGTTGTTCTTGGCGAGCTTCTCGGTGCCGGGCAATTGCTGAACGGTGAGTTCAAGGGTCTTGCTGGAACCGTCGCGCAGGATCTTCACTGGCACAGTCGTCCCGGGCTTGGTTTCGCCCACCGCAAGCCTGAGGCGGCGGCTATCCACGACTTTCTTGCCGTTGTATTCGAGCACGACATCGCCGTCCTTCAGGCCGGCCTTGTCGGCGGGGCCTTTGGGCACGACGTCCCCGATGAGCGCGCCGCTGGAGTCTTTGAGCTTAAACTCCTTGGCGAGGGCAGGGGTGACGTCCTGGATCATGACGCCCAGGTAGCCGCGCGCGACGCTGCCGTAACTGATGAGGCTGTCCATGACATTGCGCGCCAGGCCGGAGGGGATGGCGAAGCCGATGCCCTGGTTGCCACCGGTGCGGCTGTAGATGGCCGTGTTGATACCGATGAGCCGGCCTTCAACATCCACGAGGGCGCCGCCGGAATTGCCGGGGTTGATGGCAGCGTCGGTCTGGATGAAGTCTTCGTAGTCTTCGATGCCGAGGTTGCCGCGGCCGGTGGCGCTGACGATGCCGGTTGTGACGGTCTGGCCGACGCCGAAGGGGTTGCCGATGGCCAGCACGATGTCGCCTACCTGGACCTTGTCACTGTCGGCCATGGAGACGGCCGGCAGGTTACTGGCGTCTATCTTGATTACAGCGATGTCCGACTTGGGATCACGGCCAACGACTTTGGCGGTGAACTCGCGGCCATCCTGCAACGTCACTTTCACTTCTTCGGCGTTATCCACGACGTGGTTATTGGTGAGGACGTAGCCGTCTTTGGTGACGATCACGCCCGAGCCGAGGCCGTGCTGGCGCGGAGGACTGAACTGGCGGTTGGGCGACTGCTGGCCAAACTGGTCGCCAAAGAAGTGCCGCCAGAAGGGGTCATTGAGACCAAAGCCTTCCGGGACCGACATATTCGCGGCTTTGGAGGTGGTGACTATCTTGACCACACCGGGAGCAACCTTTTTCACAACGGGCGCGAAACTCGTATGGGAGCCGACCTCACGCGGAATGGGGGTCTCGTCCAGCTCGACTTTGGGTGTGGCGGGTGATGGTTTGGCTTTATCGGCCTCCAAGTGACTGGCCGCGAGGGCGGAGCCCGCCAGCAATGCCGCGGCGCCCAAGGCCAAGGCGACCGTCCGGACATTCAATTGATCTAGTATCTTTTTCATAAATGTTGCGTTGTATTGGTTTTTATTTATACCACTTAGAGCGATATGACCGTGACAAGAAGCTTTCCGGGGCATTACAGTTCTGTAAGGGTTGGTTGGTGGCAATGAACGGTCGGGCAGGAATTAACGTCGAAAAACTATGGAAAATAACAGTATTATTGGCTGGATACCCTGGCCGGTTGCCGCGGCTACGGCCGTCTGGTTCGGCGTGATGGCCTACAAAGCTGCGAAGAACAGGGTTTTATGGTCAATCGGAGGGGGATTACTGGGCCTGGTGGTTACGACCATTGTGCTGGGTCTGGCGCAAGCCACGTTCATACCGTTCGATAGCGGTGCGGTCGCCGGGTTCCGCGTGAAAGTCGCCGTGATCGCGATTCTGCTGGTGGTGGGCATCGGGTGGCTGTTCACGGGTAGCCTGCACCGCCACCTTCTGGCGTCCAGGAAGGAAACCGCAGCGCCAGCCTCGGAGCCTCCCGTCACCCCACCCACCACCGCCCCCAAGCCGTAGCTTCGGGGCCGGCGTGTTTGAAACACTCCGTCGTCATCCCCGCGTTCAACGCGGAGCACTTCACTGGGGCAATACGGCGGCAGGGGGGCGATTTCGAGGCTCGCCCTTCCCGCTGCCACGGTTCGGCTCATTACTGACGATTCTGACCCGACGGTGCAGGGCTTGCCAGACGAGCGCGAGCACGCGCGGATGGCGGAGGAAGAAAGGCAGCCACTTCAGGATCTGCTTCGGGGCCCGTCGCTTGAAGAAGTAAAAGAGGTTTTCGTAAGTCTGCTGCACGCCTTGTTCCAGCTCTTGTGCCGTCATATTGGCCGGCTGGAAGACCGCGTTGGCCCACCCATACTTGTCGCGGTCGTCCAGCAGAAGTCGCCCCTCGCTCTTCAACTGGTCGTAGATCGGAGTGCCCGGATAGGGCGTGAGGATGTAAAGCAGCGCATCTTCCAGCCCCATCTGCTTGATATGGGTCTCCGCGGTCTTGAAGATCTGCTGATCCTCGCCGTCAAAGCCGAACACGAAGAAGCCCTGCACCAGAATGCGATGCTCGTGAAAGCGCCGCACTACCTCCTGATAATTCTCGATCTTGTTCTGCACCACGCCGGCCCGCTGCAAGGAGCCCGGATGCACGGTCTGAAAGCCGACCTGCACGAAGAAGCAGCCGGACTTTTGCATGGCCTGGAGCAGCCTGGGGCTTTTGGCGATGGTGGTGGGTGCCTGCACGGACCAGGCTTTCTTCAATGGGGCGATCTTCTCGCACAGGGCGATGGCATATTCCTCGTCCACGAACAGGTTGTCATCCACGAAGAAGATGACGTTCTGCTTCATGCCCTTCAGTTCCTCATAGACTTTGTCCGGCGAGCGGCGGCGGTGGCGGTGCCAGGGCACGTTAGGCAGATAGCAGAACTTGCAGGCGTGATTGCACCCGCGGGTGGCCTGGATCATGCCGACCAGCGAGTTCTGCCGGAGCAAATCGCGCCGCGGGATGGGCACATCATCCATGTTTGTGGGCTCGTCCTGCTCGTAAGTCTTCTTGAGGGCGCCGGCGGCGGCATCCTTGAGCAACTGGGGCCACACATATTCCGCCTCGCCGACGACAATCGCGTCGGCGTGCTGCAAACATTCCTCCGGCATCAGGCAGGCATGGACCCCGCCCATGACCACTTTGACGCCCTTTTCCCGGAACGCATCCGCGATGTCAAAAGCCCTGCGCGAAGAAAACGTGGTAACGGTGAGGCCGACCAGGTCGAAATCCTCGGCAAAAGGGACTTCATCCCAATCCTGGTCAACCACCTTCACGTCGTGGCCATCGGACAGCGCGGCCAGGATGCCCAGATGCAGGGGCTGAAAAGATACGTGGGTCAGGAAGCGATAGACGCCGTCTTTGACGAACCATCTTGGTTTGACCAGGAGGATCTTCATCCTTAAAAGTTCCCCAGGAAGGCATTGAGCCTGGCTTTGAAATTGAGCAGGGTGACACCCAGCCGGCCCTCTGCGCCGAAAATGTCGCTCCAGGGAGGATTCTGCACCAGGTGGTTTAGGAAGACGCGTGTGTTGGCGGTCTGCGTGTCTTCATAAGGGCTGCGGGTCTCGCGGCTGTCCGGGTCGAAAAAGCAGGTCGGGTCTTCGGCCAAATAGTCGCCGGTGAGGTAGTGCGCCAGGGAGCGGCACCCGCGACAGGAGTCGCCGTAGCGGCAACGTCCGCACTTGCCTTTGACGGGGCGCTCGCCGCGCAGGGTGCGCATGATTTCGGACTCGGCGATGATCCTGGACAAGGGCTGCTCGCGCACATTGCCGCAGCAGACCGGGCTGTCCAGCAGATGCACGCAGGGAGCCACGTCGCCCTCGGCGTTGATGCCGATGAAGGTGCGGCCGGCCTGGCAGCCGAGGTTGCCCAGGTTGAGCCCGCGGCCGCCCAGGGTCAGGTGGGTCACATCCGGCGCGGCAAAGAACGGCGTGTGGCTGACATAGCTCAAGGGGTTATCACGCAGGGCTGGATGGATCTGGCTGTCCATGTCGTGCCGGTCGAAGCACAGATGCCGGGCTTCGGCCGCGCCGCCGCGTGGCACAAAGGGCGAACGGATTACGGCGATGCGCTTCGCGCGCAGCCAGCTCAGGGTGCTATTGAGCGAGGCGAGGTTCTGCCGGGAAATAGTCACGAGCACGAAATAGGGAACCGCGTTCTCGTCGCAGATGCTCAGCAGACGCTCGAGGCGCTCGCGGTTGCCGGAGCGGCATTTCTTCTGGATGTCCTCATCCACGGAATCCAATGAGAAGCCCATGGTCAGCCGGCCGGTGGCGGCGCTCTTGAGGCGCCTGAGTTTGGCGGAATCGAGACCGCTGCCGCTGGTGTTTACGAACGTGTGCAGGCCGTTTCGAGCATTATGCGCAATGAGCTCCAGATGATCGGCTCTTTGCAGGATTTCGCCCCCCGAAAAGGAGACCGCGCCTCTGGGACAGATGGCCTTCAGCTCATCGAGCACCAGGCGCTTGGCTTCGTCGGTGGAGAGCTCCGCCCGGGCCGGTGGCGTCGCCGGCCGGGTCATGCAGTTGGGGCAACCCTGGTCGCATTGCCGGGTGGTCTCAAAGTAGCACAAGAAGAAGCCGAGCCTTTTCATCGTCTTGCCGGAAGCGGCGGAGCGGAAGCGGCTTTGATAAACTTGTCAACCAGCAGTTCGCTGTCGGTCGGTGGCGCCGGCAGGCGCAAACGACCGGGCGCGAGGTGCTGGCTCGTCATGGAATAGTGCGTCAGGCTGCCGACGAACTGATGGAAGCGGATCAAGCATGTGGGGGTTATACTACCAACCGGCGACCAAACGACAAGGGAAAGACAGAGATGCGCCTGGGTGACAGCGAGCGGCAAAAGATCTCTCGCTTGCCAAGCGGGCGGGCGGCTTGTTTAATAGGCTTGTGGTACAGCAGCAGACACTAAATGGCCCGGTGAGTTATTCCGGGATCGGCCTGCACAGCGGCAACCGGGTGACCATGACATTCCTCCCGGCCCCGCCGAACAGCGGCATCCGGTTCCGCCGCGTGGACCTGGAAGGCAAGCCGGAGATCGAGGCGCGCGTGGAAAACGTGGTCGAGAACAATCGCTCGACAACGCTCGCCAAAGGCAACACGCGCATTCACACGGTGGAGCACGTGCTGGCGACGTTTGCCGGGTACGGCATTGACAACGTCATCGTGGAACTCGACGCCAATGAGCCGCCCATCGCCGACGGCAGCGCGCGAGAGTATTGCAAGATGGTCCAGAGCGCTGGGATCGTCCCCCAGGACGAACGCCGCGAGCCTTATTCGGTGACGGCGCCGATCGAGCTGACCATGGGCGAGACGGTCATGACCCTGTTCCCGGATGACGCGTTCAAAATCTCTTGCACCAGCGCGGACAAACAGGGACGGTTCACGCAGTTTTACAGCGTGGCACTGTCGCCCACGAGCTGGGAGCGGGACCTGGCGCACGCCCGCACATTTTGCTTCTACGAGGAGATCGAATACCTCATCAACAACGGCCTGATCAAGGGCGGCAGCCTGGAGAACGCAGTTGTTATTCGCGATGACGCGGTGCTGACGACGGAGCCGCTGCGCTATCCCGATGAATTCGTGCGGCATAAGATGCTCGACATCGTGGGCGATCTCGCGCTGCTGGGCCGGCCGCTGCGCGGGCACCTGATCGCGATCAAGCCCAGCCATGCCGCCAATTGCGAGCTGGTCCGGCGGATCGCGGCGCAGATGCGCAAGCCGCTGGTGGCCGCGCAGGCCTTTGCCCCGCCCCCGGCGGCCCCCAAAGCTGCGCCGGCAGCGGCAGGCGCGGACGATGAAACGAAGGCGCAAGATGGGGCTATAGACATACAGGGCGTGATGAAGCTGCTGCCGCATCGCTATCCGTTCCTGATGGTGGATCGCGTCGCGAAGATCGACGGCAACCACATTGTCGGCATCAAGAACGTCACGATCAACGAGTCGTATTTCCAGGGACATTTCCCCGGACACCCGGTGATGCCTGGCGTGCTGCAACTGGAGGCCATGGCACAGGTGGCCGGCATCGTGATGCTCAAGACCGCCGAGAACACTGGCAAAATCGCCTACTTCATGTCGGCGGAAGATGTGAAGTGGCGCAAGCCGGTGCTCCCGGGAGATGTGCTGGTGATTGATGTTGAGCTAACGAAGATGCGGGGCAAGATTGGCAAGGCCAAAGGCATGTGCAAGGTGGGGGGCGAAGTGGTGAGCGAGGCGGCGGTGACCTTCATGCTGGTGGAAGCCTAGCGCTGGAAGATTGAGGAAATGTTGGCGGTGACTAAAGGGTAGCATTACAGAGGCAAGCGATATGGTTCATCCAACAGCGATTATCCATCCCAAGGCGCAAATCAGCGCCGGTTGCGACATCGGGCCGTATTGCATCATCGGCGAGCACGTGGAGCTCGGGCCGGGTTGCCGGCTGTATTCGCACGTGGTGATCGACGGCCACACGCGGCTGGGGCAGGGGAATGAGATCTTTCCCTTCGCCAGCATCGGGCTGAAGACCCAGGATTTGAAGTGGAAGGGTGGCCTGACGCGGACGGAGATAGGCGATAATAACACGTTCCGCGAATACGTGACCATCCACAGCGCGACGGGTGACGGCGAGGTGACCACTGTGGGGTCGCACAATCACATCCTGGCGTACGCTCACATTGCACACAACGTGCGGCTGGGGAACCACATCATCATGTCGAACGTGGCGACGTTGGCCGGGCACGTGACGGTGGAGGACCACGCAGTGATCGGCGGTTTGGCGGCGATCCACCAGTTCTGCCGGATTGGAACCATGTCGATGATTGCCGGCTGTGCCAAGATCGTCCAGGACGTGCCGCCTTACATGATCGTGGACGGCAACCCGGCGGAGACCAGAGCCCCCAACAAGGTGGGAATGGAAAGGAACGGCGTATCCGAGCAGGCGCAAGTTGCGATGCGCCAGGCCTTCAAGATTCTTATCCGGGATGGCCTGACGATCCCGAACGCACTGGCCAGGATCGAGACGGAGCTGCCGGCCCTGCCGGAGATTCAGCACCTGGTCGAGTTCGTCCGGACGAGCGAGCGGGGCGTCACGAAGTAGGAAGTCCGAAACCCGAAGGCCGAGGGCCGAAGTCAGAAACGGGATCATGAATCCAACTCTACCGCCGCTGACGCCGGGGACGCTTTACCTGGTCGCCACGCCGATTGGGAACCTGGAGGACATCACGCAACGCGCGCTGCGCACGCTCAAGGAGTGCGACGTGGTGGCCGCGGAAGACACGCGGCGCACCGGACAGTTGCTGAAGCACTTTGGCATTTCCAGGCCGATGCTGAGTTACTTTCAATTCAACGAGGCGAAACGGAGCGAGGAAATTATCGGGCGCCTGCAGCGCGGGGAAAAGGTTGCCCTAGTGACGGATGCCGGCAGTCCGGGCATCAGCGATCCGGGCGAACGGGTGGTGAGGGCGGCGCTCGCGGCGGGGTGGCGCGTCGAGTCGGTGCCAGGGCCATCCGCGCTGGTGGCGGCGTTGACCGCCAGCGGACTGCCGACCGACGAATTCCATTTCATCGGCTTCCTGCCGCACAAATCGGGGCAGCGCCGCAAGCAACTGGAGCGGCTCAAGGGCTATGAGGGAACGCTCGTGCTCTACGAGTCACCCTACCGCGTCGAAAGGCTGCTGGGCGAATTGAACGAACTGTTCGCCGGGCGGCAGGTGGTGCTGGCGCGGGAGTTGACCAAGAAGTTCGAGGAGTATCTGCGCGGCACATCAGCCCAGTTGCTCGAGGTGCTCAAGAGCCGTTCGCTGAAAGGCGAATTCGTCGTCCTGGTGGCAGGCGAGGCGGAAGGAGCAGTCGGGGCGGAAAAGGCGCTAGACGAACTTGCCGGGATTGAGAATCCCACGCGGGTCTAGCGCGTGCTTCACGGTGCGATGCAGTTCGCGCACTTCTTTCGAGATCGCCAGCGGCCACCAGCGTTGTTTGGCTAAGCCGATGCCATGTTCGCCGGTAATCGCGCCGCCCCAGGCGATGACCTGTTGGAACAGTTCATCCAAAGCAGCCTGACTGCGCCGCTTGGCGCCGGGCTGGTTGTAATCGACCATGACGTTGGTGTGAATGTTGCCGTCGCCGGCGTGGCCGAAGCAGGCAACCGCCAGGTTATGTTTCCGCTGCAGCCGCGCGGCGAAAGCGAATAGGTCTTCCAGGCGGCCGCGGGGGACGACGATATCCTCGTTCAACTTGGTGAGCCCGGTGTCACGGAGGGCATAGGAGAACTCGCGTCTGATCTGCCAGACGGCTTCGCACTGGTCTTGGCCGAGGCCGATCTCCACAAACAAGGGCTTCTGCTGCGCGACGATGGCGCGGAGCTGTCTAATTTCGCCGCGCACGGAACGTTGCTGGCCGTCCAGCTCAACAATGAGGTGAGCCCGGCAGCCCCGCAGACGCTCACTCCCGGTGCGTTTGAAAGCGGCGGCGAGCGTGAAGGAATCGGCCAGTTCGAGCGCGGCGGGCAGGAAGCCAGCCGCCAGGACGGCGTGCAGCGAGCGGACGGCGGCGCGCATTGAGCCAAAGCCAATCGCGAGGCAGGCGCGATAAGGGGGCAGAGGAAGCAGCTTCAACGTGGCCTCGGTGACCACGCCGAGCAGCCCCTCGGAGCCGACGAAGAGCCGGTGCAGCTCGAAGCCCGTCTTGTTCTTGTGTGTGCGGCCTCCGAGTCGCAGCACCGTGCCGTCCGCGAGCACGACCTCTAGGCCGAGGACGTAGTCGCGGGTGACGCCATACTTGAGGCAGCGCGGGCCGCCGGCATTGGTGATGATGTTGCCGCCAATCGAGTTGTCCGCCCGGCTGGCCGGGTCAGGCGGATAGAAGAGCCCCTGCTTTTCGAGTTCCTGCTGGAGCTTCGCGGTGTTAACGCCAGCCTGGACAACGGCCACAAAGTCAGCGGCGTTGATTTCCTTGATGCGGGTCATGCGGGCCAGGGAAAGCACGATGCCGCCGCGGACGGGAACGCAACCGCCCACGTAACCATGACCCGCGCCGCGCGGGGTGACCGGCAGGTTATGGCGGTTGGCAAAGCGCAGCAGCCTGGATACGGACTTGGTGCTGCGGGGGAGGACAACGACGTCGGGCTGGTGCGCGGCAAACCATTTGTCCCCTGCGTGTTCGGCGAGCACAGAAGGATCGAAACTGACCTCGCCGGATGGCAGAATGCGCTTGAGTTGATTAAGGACCTTAATCTTTTTCGGGCTCATCAGGAGGGGTGTCAGCAGCAAGAAACTCTTTGGCGTCAGCGGCTTCGTCCTCCGGCACCTGCACGAGGATGCCACCCGCGACCAGCGCGTAGCCGTCCATACTCAACGCCGAAAGCTCATGGGTTACGACCGCATGGAACTGGGCGGCTTCGAGCCGGGACCGGGCCAGTTGAGCGTCCATGGGGTTGAATGCGCTAAAGACGGTGACGAGAGGCATGTGACTGATTTGGTGACCTCGACCCGCGGGTTCAGGCTGCAGCGGCTGGCTTCAGGTCGGCAAAGACGATGACGCCGGCGCCGGTTTGGAGCTGGCTCTGGACCTGCACCTCCACCTGCTGGCCGATGGCGTTTTGCGCGTTATTGACCACGACCATCGTGCCGTCGGGCAGATAACCGACGCCCTGGCCCTTGTCTTTGCCCTCGCGCACGATGCGCAAGGAGAGCATTTCGCCCGGCAACAGAATCACGCGTAGGGATTTGGCCAGATCGTGCAGGTTGACGTAATTGACCTTCTGCAATTCGGCGATCTTGCCCAGGTTGTAGTCGTTGGTATAGAGCTTCGCGCCCAGGTTGCGCGCCAGGCGCACCAGCTTCGCATCGACTTCCTTCTCCTCCGGGAAGTCGCCGTCGTGGATCTTTACCTCATTGCGCGTGTTGCGCTGGATGCGGTTAAGCACCTCCAGGCCGCGGCGCCCACGCCCGCGCTTGATGGCGTCGTTGGAGTCGGCGATTTGCTGCAGTTCCTTCAGCACAAAGCGCGGCACTACGATTAAACCCTCGAGGAAGTTCGCCTCGATCAGGTCGGCAATGCGGCCATCGACGATCACGCTGGTATCGAGCAATAGGAGATTGTCCGGTTTGTTTTGGGGCGCGAAGCGGACATAGGGGATGATGAGGGAGAAGTCCTCTTTGTTGCTGCGCATGGCCAGCACGATGCCAATGTAGCCGAAGCTGAGGAAGAGGCAGAGGCGAATCAGCCAGCGGGTGGGCTTTTCCTCGACGTTCTCGAACAGGCCGGAGCGGTCGATGAGGAGCGCCACCACCGTGCCCAGGAGCAGGCCGAAGGTAGTCGCCGAAAAGGCCCGCAAGGAAAAGCCCTTGAGCATCTCGTCGAGGGCGATCATCAACCAACCGAAGCCAAAGCCTATGACCATGCCGAGAACGCCGCTATAGGTGCTGCCGACGAACTCGGGCCGCACCTGGCTGACGGCGTAGCCCGCAACGGTGCAGAGGGACAGGAATAGAATTCGGATTACCCAGAGCGCCATAATCAGTCAAAGGGATTCTTGGGTGAGGCCAGAGGCGTAAAGGCCGGGGCGGGGGCGTTGGTCCTGAGCGGCTTGTGTTGCCACAAGATGCCCCAGAGGCCCAGGCGATTCAGATTGCTGGTCGTGATACTCAAGTTGTTGAGGATCTGTGACAGATTGGTCGCTATTTGCTCGTTTTCAAGTAAATTCCCGGCCAAGCCCTTGCCCTGTTGCACACCATCCAGCAGTTGCTTCAACGTGGCGGTCGAAGCCTCGACATTTTTCACGGCGGCGTTGATTTCCGGTGAGTTGGTCGCCACCAATTGCCGCACGGCAAGGGCAGCCTGGTTGACCTGGTCAGAGAAATAAAAGATGTTGCTGACCGAGATGGTGATGGAAGGGCGGTTGCTCTCCACCAGGGCGTTCACGCTGTCCACGATGGCCAGGGAACGCTCGGACGCGCGGTGGAAGTTATCGATGGTAGCCGAGAGGTTGGTCAGCGCCTGCGCGCTCAGAACCGTGCGGCGGGCATCGTTCAAGGCGTTGTTGATATTGGTGGCGGCGGAATCAATGTGCACGAGCAAGCCAGCCGCCGAGCGCGCCACTTCCTGCATGTCGAGCGGCGCTTCTGCCTTGGCTGTGCCACCGCCGGGGCCGAACGTCGGCCCCTCGTTTTTCGTCGGCAGGATCGCCACGTATTGATCGCCGAGAAAGCCGGATGCGTCGATTGCAAAGCGCGCGTCCTTGTAAATCTGGTACTGTTGGTAAATCCGGAGGGTGATGTTCACGCTCTTCCCGTCCAGCGCAAGTTGAATGTCCGACACGGTGCCTACCTGGACGCCGGACATGAGGACCTGGGCGCGCGGTTTCAACCCGCTTACGGTGGTGGCGTTAAGCAGGATGTCGTAGTGCGGACGGAAGAACGTGAGGCCCTTGCTGAACTGCAGGAGCAGCACCGCGAGCAGCACCAGGCCAATAAACACAAACAAGCCGACCTTCCATTCGAGGCGTGATTTGTTCATAGATTATAAATGGAGTTCTTTTGGATCGGATACGCCTTCAATAAACCGCCGCACGACCGGGTCCTTCGAGTTGAATATCTCGTCCGGGGTCCCCGTCGCGTAAATCCTCTGGTTATGCAACAACATTATGCGCTGGCCCAGCCGCCGCGCGCTCCGCATGTCGTGCGTGACTACCACTGTCGTTACGTCCAAGCGGTCGCGCACGCGCAGGATGAGCTTGTCTATGCTGTCCGACGCAATCGGGTCCAGCCCGGTCGTCGGTTCATCATACAAAATGATTTCCGGCTCATAAATAATCGCGCGCGCCAAGCCGACCCGCTTCTTCATGCCGCCCGACAATTCGGAGGTGTTCTTGTCCTCGGTGCCGGGTAAATCCACCATTTCGAGCATCTGGGCCACCTTCTGCCGGATTTTCTCTTTCGGCAGCGAGCGGTCGCGGCGGAAGGCGAACGCGATGTTCTCGGCCACGGTCATGGAATCGAACAGGGCGGCGCTCTGGAACAACATCCCGAACCTGCGGCGCACGCGCAGCAGCTCCCGTTCGTTCAGTGGCACAATGTCTTCGCCCTCGATCAGCACCTCCCCCGAGTCGGGTTTGAGCAGGCCGATCAGGTGCTTGAGCAACACGCTCTTCCCGCCGCCGCTGCGGCCGATGATGACGACGGACTCACCTTTCTCGATCTGGAGGTTCACGCCGTCCAGGACGGGGTGTGTGCCGAAGCGCTTCTTGAGATCGCGAACTTCGATCATAGGCTGTGAAAGATCCTGCCCAGCGTCAGCGTGAGGAAGAAGTTGGAGATCAGGATCGTGATCGAGGAATACACCACCGCCTCCGTCGTGGCTCGTCCTACGCCTTCGGCGCCCTCGCCGCAAGTCAGCCCTTTGTAACAGCCAATCAAGCCTACAATGCCGCCGAAGGTGAGCCCTTTGATCAAACCAACGACGACATCCGACGCGTTGGTATATCGAAGCATGTTGTACCAGCAATACGTCGGGTCCACACCATACAGAAAAACCCCCACGATATAGCCGGCACCAATCCCGACGGCGATACTCTCCGCGGTCAACAGCGGGAGGGCGATGTGCAGGGCGAGCACGCGCGGCACGACCAGATAATCCACTGGATGAGTGGCCAGCGTGCGCAGCGCGTCGATTTGCTCCGTGACGCGCATCGTGCCCAGCTCCGCCGCGATGGCCGCGCCGACCCTGCCCGCCACCATCAGCCCGGTCAAGACCGGTCCGAGCTCGCTGCACATGCCCACGCTCACTACCGCGAGCGTGGCGCTGTCCATTTTGACTTTGTGGAATTGCAGGTAGGCTTGCGCTGCGAGCACCATGCCCGTGAAGGCGCCCGTGACCAGGATCACCGACTGAGACTTCACGCCGGTGAAATAGACCTGGTAGAGCAGGTCGCGCCACGCCAGCTTGAAGGTGAAGAACGACGCGAGGAATTCTTTGGCCAGCAGGGTGATGCGACCCAAGCCCTCCAGCCATTCGGCCATCCATTTGTTGCCCCAAAAATTCATAGCCGCAGGCAGGCTAGCAGGTGGCCGGCGGTATGGCCAGAGTTTCATCCTTGATAGGCTAGGGCGGCACGCCATTCGTCAAGACGAGCCGCATCAAAGGCCGTGGCTGCTTCTGATAGGCCGGGAACGCGCCCGTTGCGATTGGCCTGGGTCCTGGGCCAAACAAGCTCCTGAGTCGGATTTGAGCCAGTTTGAGCCGGGTGCGGAAATCGGGGACCGGCTCCTGGCCAGGGTCGATTCCCCAGGTCCAGAGCGTGCCATCGGAGGTCAATCCCAACGCGGTGCCACCGGTGCCCCAGAGGGCGGTCCAGTCTGACCGCTTGCCCAGCCGGCGCCAGTCGCCCACCGGCGTGGCGGAGGAAGTGCTCAGCGGCTGCGTCCTTCCCCAGAGGGTGCCGTCCGAGCGCACCTCGTAGATTTCTGGGTTGCCACACCATGCGGCGGCGAAGCGCCCGGGGACCGAAGTGGTAGCGATCAGCCGAAAACTAGAGGCGGCGGTAGCCTCGGGGTTCGGAGGCGCCTGGAATGGCTCCCACACCTCGCCCAGGCGGTTCCGCACCAACGGCACGAAACCTCCGGTGATAAATCCGGTCCAATTCGATTCAAGGCACACTTGGATCGGCAATGGCAGATTGTTTGGCGTTATGCCCCAGATTCCCACTACATTGACTTGGCCCCAGGCCCAAAGGGTGCCATCCCGGCGCAGAGCCAGTGTACTGCTCCACGGGCAGCATAAGGCAGCCCAATCGCTGTTCGTGCCGACCTGCACGGGGTTGCTGTGCCACGTTCTTCTGGTCTGCGCCATCGGGACCGCCGCGTACACGATGTTGGTCTGGGCTTGTACGGGCGTGGTTTGCCGCGGTCCCGGTCCAATGCCCAACTGCCCTCTGGAGTTGTCGCCCCACGCCCAAAGGGTGCCGTTGCGCCGCAGGGCGACCGAGTGAGCCGCAGACGCCGCGATGTCGATCCAATCGTGGCTTGAGCCTACTTGTGCCAACTCGGTGATGGAACCAGCGATCTCGCCAGGGGTGCCGCCGCGCTGACGCCACTCCCAGAGCGTTCCGTCCCGCCAGACTCCAGTCAGATGGTTGTAGCCCGCCGCAGCTTGAACCCAGTCGCAGTTGGTCCCCACCCGTTCCGGGACTGTCGCTCGGGAAAGGGCCGCCGTTCCCAGCTTGCCCCAACGCCAGAGCGAACCATCGGGCAGAATGAGGAGCGCACCTCCCAGACTTGGACAGACTCGAACCGGCCCGTTGCTCTGGTTCATGGAGACCACGACGGCAGGAGGCAGACGGGAGTGTGAGCGTAAGAAGTGGAACGTGGAGCCGAGGACGACCAGCGCCACGCCGCAGGCAACCGCCAACCGCCTCCGCCAGCTTCCGACGGGGAGCTTCAACCGCAGAGACGCGAAGAGCGCAGAGATTCGGCCCCGCTTCTCTTCTCGGCGCTCTTCGCGTCTCTGCGGTTCATCGAGCCGGCTGTTTTGCTTTGCGGCCGCAGCGCCTTTCGGCAACGGGTGTACAGGCTGCTCCGGACCGAACCAGCGGGCGAAGCGGGACGGGGCGGGATCGAACCGGCGCAGCGCCAGTTCCCGGAAACGTGTCCTCAGTTGCCACCAGGCCGTCAGCCCAAACACGAGATCAGCCGCGAGCCCCAGCCCCAGCCACAGCGCGAGATGAAACGGCCAACCAGGCGTCCACTCGTTCCCCAGCGCCAGCCCGTACCAAACGTTGCCCACGCCCAGAACGGCGCCGAACGCCAGCCAGGGCAGCATGAGCACGCGCGCGAGCGTGCTGATGGTGGCCAGGTTGTGGGTTCTCGCCACCAGCGCCCTCCACATCCCCACCCAGCTCAATGCGACGAGATCGGCCACCAGCATGAACATCCCCGCCAGCCAGGTGGCTTGGGATTGCCGGTCGGAAGCAATCTGGCGCCACGCCAGCAGGAACCACAGCTCCACCCCGAGCACCACGAGCAGCGGGCCCAGGAACTGCCGCCGCAACGCCAGCAACTGCCCACGCACGATCTCCTGGACCGTCAGCGGCGCGGACAACAACAACTCGAATGCCCCCGTNNGAGGCATCCAGCCAGAATTTGCCGGAGGCGATCCATCCCACCAGCCACCAGGCCACCATGCACGCAAGGAAGGTCCACACATGCACCGGCTTAAACCGCGCACGGGCGGCGAGCCAATAGAACGCATTCGCATCCAGGGCTCGCTGACGGAACGGGCCCTTCCCGGCGGTCGGGCCGTGCCTCCAGGTGTGCCAGAGCGCGCGCAGGCCGCCCATTTCGGCGCGGGACGGCCGGTCTTGCCAGCAGCGGGGAACAAGCCAACCGGCGGTTATTACCAGCAGCCAGGTCAGGGCATGGATCACGGCCACGGACCACCAGAAGGCGTCCGGAGCCGATTGGTAGTTCCCCTCGTCGCAGAGATAGAACGAAAACATGGGGCAGGAGTACAGCAACTGGGGAATTGGCCGGTGGCTGGGGAGAAAGTATCCGAGCGCAGCCATGCACGCGGGTGGGATTGCGGCGAGGAGCAGCAATAGGAGGAAATTGGCCGCCATGGCCCGGCGCAGATCACGAGTGAGCGCCGAGCCGAGGATGCCAATGGCCAGCGAGAACAAGAACGTGTCGATCAACACAAGCACGACCCGCCAGAACTCGCCACTGGTTATCCCGCCGAGCAGCAGTGGGATGGCGAGCACCGGAAACACCGCCAACAGCCCATAGAACCCGCGCACCGATGTCGCCACCAGCTTGCCCAAGACCACGTCGAGCCCCTTCAGATCGGTCAGAAACAGCAAGCCGAGGGTCCCCTCGCGTTTTTCCTGGCTCAGGCAGTCAGCCGTCGAACGCCGCCCGACGGTGAGGCTATAGACTAATAGTAGCCCGGAGAGCCATTCAAAGATGTGGCGCCCGGTTTGTTGGGGCCGCAGGCCGAAGGTGAGCACGAAGATGACGGCGGCAACGGACATGGCCGCCAGGGCGATGCCTAACCGCGCCCAATAGGTGGAGCGTTGCCGGGCCGCGACCCGCAACTCGCGCTCGACTATGGGCAAGACGGTCATCTCAACGGCGCATCCTAATCCGCTAGGGCAACTTCGCAATACTTCCATCGAAGACCTTGTGACAACTGTCAGGACTGGGTCGGGATCTCAAAGGCAGCGCCAAGCGCGAAGGGAGCCACAGGGTCCCTATTATTGCTTTACTGATGCTCGATTGTTCCACGATTGTTCCACGATTGTTCCTCGATTGTTCCTCTACTTCTCGTGTGTTGCGCCCCTCGTTTTTCGGTTGTTCTGCATGCGCCGCTCAGGCGCCCCTCCGCCGCCCGAACCGCACTGCCGGCGTGGCTCCGGCTTCCTTTGACAGAGCCGAGCAGGGAATCTTCTATCTGGATTAGGTGCTGCGGGCGTCGTTGGCGTTACACGCTCAGCCGAAAACGATGCCCTGGGCGAGGGGAAGTTCCTTGGAATAGTTGATGGTGACCGTCTGGCGGCGCATGTAGGCCTTCCAGGAATCAGTGCCGCTTTCGCGTCCACCGCCGGTTTCCTTCTCGCCGCCAAAGGCGCCGCCGATTTCGGCGCCACTGGTGCCGATGTTAACGTTGGCGATGCCGCAATCGCTGCCGCGGGCGGAGAGGAACTGCTCAGCCTCGCGCAGGTCATTGGTGAAGATGGCGGAGCTGAGCCCTTGGGGCACTTCGTTGTGGTAGGCGATCGCCTGGTCCAAGGTACGATAGGGGATGAGGTAGAGGATGGGGGCGAAGGTCTCGTCGTGGACAATCTTGAGGTCGTGCGGGGCCGCGACGAGGCAGGGGCGGACGTAACAGCCGCCGGGATACTTGGCGCCCTTGAGCGGTTCGCCGCCGTAAAGGATCTGGCCGCCCTGCTGCCGGACAGCGGCGAGGGCGTCCTGCATGTCCTGGACCGCGCGGGTGTTGATGAGCGGTCCCATGAGGGTGCCCGGGTGGAGAGGGTTGCCGATGGGGACTTGCCCGTAAGCCTTGATGAGGCGGCGGGTCAACCTGCCGACGAGGGAGTGGTGAAGGATGATGCGGCGAGTAGTGGTGCAACGCTGGCCGGCGGTGCCGACCGCGCCGAACAGGATGCCGCGCATAGCGAGGTCAAGGTCGGTGGTCGGGGTGACGATGATGGCGTTGTTGCCGCCCAGTTCGAGCAGGCTGCGGCCCAGGCGACGGCTGACGACTTCGCCGACGTGGCGGCCCATGCTGGTGGAGCCGGTAGCCGAAACAAGGGGAATCCGCGTGTCGCTGATGAGCCGCTCGCCGACGGTTGCGCCGTCGCCGATAACGAGGCTGAAGATGGCCGCGTCAACGTTGTTGGCGCGGCAGATGCGCTCGGCGATCTTGATGGTGGCTATGGCTGTGAGGGGCGTCTGGCTCGAGGGCTTCCAGATCGTGGCATCGCCGCAGACCGTCGCCAGCGCGCTGTTCCACGCCCAGACGGCGACCGGGAAGTTGAACGCAGTTACGATGCCGACGATGCCGAGCGGGTGCCACTGCTCCATCATGCGGTGCTGGGGCCGCTCGGAGGCGATCGTCAGGCCGTAAAGCTGGCGGGAGAGGCCGACGGCGAAGTCGCAGACGTCGATCATCTCCTGCACTTCGCCTTGTCCTTCGGCGAGGATCTTGCCCGCTTCGAGGGTGACGAGGCGCCCGAGGTCAGGCTTAGCTTCGCGCAAGGCGTTGCCGAGTTGGCGGACGATCTCGCCGCGCTTGGGGGCGGGGACCAGTTGCCATTTTCGGAACGCATCCTGGGCACGGCGGACGGCGCGCTCGTATTCGGCCTCGGTGGCGGTGCGCACGGTGGCGAGAACGCTGCCGTCAATGGGCGAAAGGCTGGGTAAGGATCTACCGCTGCCCAGCCACTCGCCACAGAAGACGCCGGGGTTATCGGAGCCAAGACCCAGCTTCTTGAGCAGGGCGGGGGTGGCTGTGGGCGCGTCGGGCTGGCGTTTGGCAGAGCGTGGGGTGGTCATGGGACTAGATTGGGAACGGCAAATGGCAGATGGCAGATAGTCAATAGAGATGCGTGGGGTCGCGGCTAAAGCCGGCGGCACTGGGCATCCATGATGCGGAGAGCTTCCGTGATGATGTCGTCCTTAATGTCGAGCACGGGCCGGAGACGGATGGAACGCTCGCCGCAGCGGACGACGAGCAGGCCGAGTTCGTAGGCGCCCTTCCAGAAGGCGTCGCGCTGGGCCGTGCTAGGCAGATCGAAGGCAAGCATCAACCCGCGTCCACGAACGGCGGAGACGGCGGGATACTTGCGGGCCAGGGCGTGCAACTCGACCAGGAGGTAATCGCCTTTGACCCGGGCGTTTTCGACCAGGTTCTCCTCCGCAATGATCCGCAGGTAATGGGTGGACCGGACATAGTCAGTGAAGTTGCCGCCCCAGGTCGAACTGATGCGGCTGGGCAGGCGGAAGCAGTTGTCCTTGACCTCGTCCAGGCGCGGCCCAGCCATGACGCCACAGACCTGGGCCTTCTTGCCGAAGGAGAGCAGGTCGGGCAGCACGCCGAAATGCTGGCAGCACCAGTTTCGGCCGGTAATGCCCATGCCGCATTGGACTTCGTCAAAGATGAGCAGCAGGTCGTGCTCGTCGCAAACTCGCCGCAGCGCGTGGAGGAATTCGCCGCGGAAATGGTTGTCCCCGCCCTCGCCCTGGATTGGCTCAATGATGATGGCAGCGATGTCCGCCGCCTTCTGGGCAAGGACGTCGCTGATTTGTTTCAGGGCCAGCTTTTCTTTCTCGATCACCGCCGCCTCCCGCTCGGCGGGAGGCAGGGAGAAATCCAGGCTCGGGGAAACGATGCGCGGCCAGGGGAACTTGGCGAAGTAGGCGATCTTGCGCGGGTCGGTGTTCGTCAGGCTCATCGTGTAGCCGCTGCGTCCGTGGAAGGCGCGTTCGAAATGGATGATCTCGGTCCCGCGTTCGCCGCGCCCGGCAACCAGGTTCTTCCGGACCTTCCAGTCCATGGCAGCCTTGAGAGTGTTCTCGACGGCGAGGGCGCCGCCTTCGATAAAGAAATAACGGTCCAGCGGCGGCATCCCCACCACGCGCGCGAATTCACGGATGAACGTCGCGTATTGGACGGTGTAAACGTCCGCATTCGCCACCTTGATTTTGGCGGCTGCGAGGAGGTCGGCTTTGACTTCGGGGCGGTCGAAGTAAGGGTGGTTGAAGCCGATTGGTTGCGAAGCGTAAAAGCTATATAGGTCGATTAACTCACGACCGGTGGCCGCATCGACGAACCACGAGCCGTGGCTCCGCGCGAGGTCGAAGACGAGCTTGAAGCCGTCCACCAGGATATGCTGCTCGAGCTCGGCAATAACTCTTTGCGGAGGCACCGTGGAGTAAGCGGCCTGGGCCGCGGCTTGTTTCTTAGCACCCTTGCGGGCTTGATTGATTGCTTGCATACATCGGTTCAGCGCTGGCCGAACATGTCCGCCACTCTAAGGAGGCAGGAACTCGGGTTCAAGGCAAATGGGCCAAGCACGTAAAGAACGGGCATATACTGGCGCTCCAGACGGACTTGACTTGCGGGCGGCGGGGAGGTAAGCAGAGTTCCGCACCGCGATGCCGTGTGTTGTGGCGGGGGGCCGAAGGCGCGCAGCGGTGCTGCTTGGGAAACAAATTAAACTCAGACGAACTCTTGAGGTGATGAAAGCGCCCTTTAACTTTCTCCGCATGGCAGCCGACGATCACAGGATCGAGAACCTCAAGGGATTGAGCCTGTTCAAGCGGCTGACGTCGCGCGAGCTGCGGGAGCTGGACGAGTTGTTGCACGAGCGGTCGTATCAGAAGGACGAGGTGATCTTCGATGAGGGGGACACTGGCCTGGGGCTGTTCATCGTCGTGAGCGGGCGGGTGAAGATCGTGTCCAGTCACGCGGCCTTGCAGCGCCTGGCGCCGGAGTTTGGCCCGGGAGATTTCTTTGGTGAGCTGGCGTTGTTCGAGGAATCGCAGCGGACGGCTCGGGCGGTGGCCATGGAGCCCACGCAGGTGTTGGCTTTGTTCCGGACGGAGTTTTTCTCGCTGCTGGAACGCGATCGGAGCATTGGGGTGAAGATTCTCTTTGATCTCACCCTAACCGTGATAGGGCGTTCGCGCAAGCTCCTGGCGAGCCAGCCGCATTTGCCGACGGTATGAGGAGCGAGCCTCAACCGGGTGTTCTGACTTGGTGCGTGATCATCCTGGTCACGTGTCTGAGCCTCTACTTGTTCGAGTGGGTCATTTGGCTGGTGATCCCGGCGCTGCTGGCATTGGTGGGTTATTATTGTCTGCAGCCGCTGGTGCGGGTGCTGGTTCGGACCGGCTTGAAGCACCGCACGGCCGGCAAGGTCGTGACCGGGCTCCTGTTCCTGGCCACGATACTTGGGGTAGTTTTGCTGTTCTATATGGCGGCGACGCGAGCGGCGACCTGGCAGGCGGTGACGGCCCATTATGTGCAAGGGGGGCTGGGTTTCCTGGAGAAGACCAAGGGTGCGCTGGCGGAGAAGCTGCCGCTGATGAAGAAGTGGAGCACCCCGACAAATCTGGATGCGGCATCCGAGGAGTTTGTGGACAAATACATGGCTAAGTTCCTGTTGCAGATGCTCCACTGGCTGCCGGCACTCCTGCTGGTGCCGTATCTGGCCTACTTCATATTGCAGGATGGGAACCGGCTCAAGAAGCAGGTGATCCGCAGCGTGCCCAATGCTTTCTTCGAGAAGACACTGCTCCTGTTTGATCGCGTGGACCGCAGCCTGAAGAGCTACCTGACCGGCCTGATGAAGCTGACGTTTCTGGACACGCTTTGTCTGGGGCTGGGCCTTTGGCTCCTGGGGATTTCCCATCCCCTCCTGCTGGGATTGATTGCAGCGGTACTGGCCTGGGTGCCCTACATTGGGTCGCTAGTGGGGGGCGTGCTGGTCACCATGGTCGCGGCGACGGATTATCCCCAAGAGCCGGTGACCATCTACGGCTGCGTGCTGCTGTTCGTTTGCGTCCGCCTCCTGGATGACTTTGTGTTCCTGCCGATGACGGTGGGCCGGAGCCTGCATTTCCACCCGGTCTTGAGCGTGCTGATGTTGTTCCTGGGCGCGGCGGTGGCCGGGCCGGCGGGCCTATTGCTGGTCTTACCGGTACTCGGCGTGGTGGCGGTCGTGGTCGAAACACTCCGCCAAATTCTCACCGACGAACGGCTACGGATGCGGTACCGTCAGGCCCGCCAACTCCAGCGGACGATGGCCGAGATAGAATAGTCCGTCGTTGCACAACTAGCCCTGAAGCAACTTCGCATTCTCCTGAATCAACTCCCACGCCCGCCGCACATGCTCAGCCTCCGTATGGGTTTGTCCGACGCACAGGCGCAGGGTGTAGCGGCCGTTCAAGACCGTGTGCGAGAGGTAGAGCTTGCCGCTTTGGTTTAGCCGCTCCAGCAACCGCCGGTTGAAGTCATCGCCCGCCCGGTGTGCAAAGCAAACCAGGTTCAGCGGCGGGGGCACGACCAGCTCAAAGTCGCTCGACGCCTTGATCCAGCCGGCGAACTCCTGCGCCAGCGCCACGTGTCGTCGGATGTGATGCCGCAGCCCCTCCACGCCGTAATGGCGGATGACGAACCACAGCTTGAGGGCCCGGAACCGCCGGCCCAGCGGGATCTGCCAGTCCCGGTAGTCAATCACCGCGCCTGATTCCGTGGCTTTGTTGCGCAGGTATTCGGGCAGCACGCTGAGCGTCTTGATGAGCGCCGCCCGGTCGGCCACGTAAAAGCAGTCGCAGTCGAAGTTGGTGAACATCCACTTNNACTTGTGCGGGTTGAAGCAGTAGGAATCCGCCAACTCCAATCCCTGGTGGATGTGCCGGAACTCCGGGCACAACGCCGCCGTCCCGCACATCGCCCCATCCACATGCAGCCAGAGGCCCTGCTCGCGACAAATCCGCCCCAACTCTGGCAGCGGATCAAAGCCGTTCGACGAGGTGGTCCCCACCGTGGCGGACACGAAACACGGTCGCAGGCCCGCCTCACGGTCCTGGGCGATTTGCTTTGCCAGCGCTTCGGGGCGCATCGCGAAACTCTTGTCCGCCTCGATCATCCGCAGGTTCGCCCTNNTCGCCCTGCCCAGCCCGGCAATCTTGACCGCTTTCTCCACGGACGAGTGCGCATGGGGCGAGGTATAGGCCACCAGGCGCCCATCATTGCCGCGCTCGTTGGACTGGAACCCGGTCGCCTGCTCGCGCGCGGCCAGCACGGCGCACA
>PLZQ01000080.1 GCA_003152225.1 Limisphaerales bacterium
CTTCTCTCCAGGCTAACGATTAGGGGAAGCACACGAGAACCTCTCCCCAAGTTCGCTCTGCAGTGGTCGCCTGATGATCCATCACGGTCACGCCGGCCGCCGGAAACACGGCGCCTGCGGGGTTGTAACTCGATAGAACCGATCAATGCGCCCTGCCGATTAGTCTCCCAGGAAATCCCGGCCCAGCTTAACTGGCTGACCCGATGATTGGCCGAGATCAGAGGTTGACCCTCGGCATCTTTTGCAGGTGCAGCAGGTCCGGGCTAGCTCCGCGCTGGGCCGCACTGCGCCTTGTGCCGCAAGGCGTGGTCCACCAGCACCAGGGCTGTCATCGCCTCGACGATGGGCACCGCGCGCGGCAGCACGCAGGGATCATGTCGGCCCCGGCCCTTCAGCGTGGTGTTCTTCAAGTCGGTATCCACCGTGTCCTGCTCGTGCATGACGGTGGCGACGGGTTTGAAGGCGACTCGGAAGTAGATGGTCTGCCCGTTCGAGATGCCGCCCTGGATGCCGCCCGAGCGGTTGGAGGTGGTATAGACCTGGCCGCCTTTCGCGCGAAACGGGTCGTTATGCTGGGTGCCGGTGAGCAGAATGCCACCAAAGCCGGAGCCGATGTCGAATCCTTTTGAGGCTGGCAGGCTCAACATGGCTTTGGCAAGGTCGGCTTCGAGGCGATCGAAGACCGGCTCGCCCCAGCCGGGCGGGACGCCGCGCGCGACGCCTTCGACAATGCCGCCAACTGTGTCGCCAGTCTGGCGCATNNTTGGATTCAATGTCTTTGGCTTTGACCTTCTCCGGGTCCACCGTGGCCACGATGCGCTGGACTTGCTGAACGTAGGCGAGGACTTCGACGCCGAAATGCTGGCGCAGGAGCTTTTTGGCGATGGCGCCGGCGGCGACGCGCCCCACGGTTTCGCGCGCGCTGGTACGCCCGCCGCCGGGCCAGGCGCGGATGCCGAATTTAGCCTGGTAAGTGTAGTCAGCGTGCGAGGGCCGGAACTTGGCGGTCATTTCATTGTAGGCTTCAGAGCGGGCGTCTTCGTTCCTGACCATCATGCAGATCGGCGTGCCGAGCGTCTTGCCTTCGAAAGTGCCCGAGAGAATCTGCACGGTGTCACTCTCTTTGCGCGGCGAGACGATCTTCGACTGGCCGGGCCGGCGGCGGTCCAGGTCGGGCTGGATGTCGGCTTCGGTCAACGGGAGCCGCGGCGGGCAACCGTCCACGACCACGCCCACTCCGCCGCCATGCGATTCCCCCCAGGTCGTAATGCGGAANNCTGCCAACCGGGACGGGGAATGGAAATCTGAGCTGCGCGTTATCTTCAACCCCTTTGCCGCGCCCGCGCGAACGACTTGCCTGTCTGCCGACGGGTGCGCCTTCTCGGCTGGGTTGACTATTCTGCAGCTTGAGCTTCATCTCACGAAAATGACGGGGGCAGATCCCATGCGACTGGACGTCGGCGGTTGCACTGAGCTTCCTCGGCTTGCACCAGGCGCAGACCGATACCCGCAGCGGGAACTCAGACTGATGCGCTGCGCGTTCGACTGTGGAATCGACCGAATGTCCCAAATGGTTCACAAAAGAACAGAATATTAGCGATTAGTTCGTCTAGTCAACTGGGAATTGTGTTAACCGAGGGCCGCTTCGACCGGAGCCAGTAGCTCAAGCAGCGACGATTCGTCGGAATCGGGACCGGCCAGTGAGCGGCTTGGGCGGTCAAAGCTTGCCCTCGCCACGGGATGTTCTTGTAGCGCCGGGGCGATCCGGTGCGACTAACGCTCAGCCAGGTATTTCAGGACCTGCTCGCAGACATTGGCCGGCGTGAAGCCCAGCTTTTCGTCGAGCACCTTGGCTGGGGCGGAGTATCCGAAATGGTCGAGTCCCCAGGTCTTGCCTTTGGCCCCGACCAGTCCCGCCAGCGTCACCGGTAACCCGGCGGTTAGCCCAAAGGTGGGCAGGTGAACCGGAAGCACACTCGCCTGGTATTCCGCCGTCTGCTGCCGGAATATGCCTTCAGAAATCACCGAGACTACGCGCACCTTTAAACCGTTCTTCCCCGTAAGCAATTCGGCTCCGCCGATCAGCGTGGAGACCTCTGAACCGCTGGCCAGGAGCACCACATCCGGGACGCCGTTGCAGTCGAGCGCAACGTAAGCACCCTTTTCCGCCTGCAACGCATCTCGGTAGCGGGTTGAGCCCGCCTTTGCAGGCACGTCCTTGATGTTCTGCCGCGAGAAAATCAAGGCTGTGGGCGTCTTGGTGTTCTCCAGCGCCATTTTCCAGGCGACTGAAGTTTCGGCAGCATCGGCGGGACGCAACGCCAGAAGGCTCATTTGACCCTTGTGGTTCTTCAGGTGTTCCATCAAGCGGATTTGCGCTTCCTGCTCCACCGGCTGATGCGTGGGCCCGTCCTCGCCGACCCGGAAGGCGTCATGGGACCAGATGAACTTCACGGGCAGCTCCATCAACGCCGAGAGACGAACCGCCGGCTTCATGTAGTCGCTAAACGCGAAGAAGGTGGCGCCCGCGGCCCAAACCCCGCCGTGCAGCGTCATGCCGTTACAGAGTCCTGCCATGGTCAACTCGCTGACACCGGCCTGCAAGAACGCGCCGCTAAAGTCGCCCTTGATGAATTGCTTAGTCTGCTTCAGGAAGCCGTCGGTCTTGTCGCTATTCGACAAGTCGGCCGATGCCACAATGAGGTTTTCCACTTTCCGGGCTAGCCAGCCCAACACGTTGGCCGAGGCGGCGCGGGTGGCAATATCCGGCTTGTGGGCGACTTCCTCGAAGTTCAAGGGCGGCAGCTTCCCCGAGAAGAACAGGTCGAGCTTCCTGGCCAGCTCGGGATTGGCTTTGGCCCACTCCTGCTGTTGGGCTTTGCGCGCGGCAGCCGCGCTTGCCTTCTGCTCCTTGGTTTTCGCATACAGCTCAGCGACTTCGGGGAAGATGGTGAACGGAGCCGCCGGGTCCCCGCCCAGGTTCGTGATGGATTTCTCGAACGAGGCGCCCGCCTCACCCAGCGGCATCCCGTGCGTGGCGCACTTGCGTTCAAAGCTGCTGCCGTCGGCCTTCACCGCTCCCTTGCCCATGATGGTTTTGCCGATGATCAAGGTCGGCTTTTCGGTTTCGGCGATTGCCTTGGTCAGCGCGGTACGAATCCGGTTCGGGTTATTGCCGTCGATGGTGATCACGCGCCAACCCCAGGCTTCATATTTCTTTGCGGTATTCTCGTGCGTGACAGCGCTGGTGTCTGTGGAGAGCTGGATGTCGTTCGAGTCGTAGAACATGACCAGGTTGCTCAAGCCGAGAAACCCGGCAATGCGGCCTGCCCCCTGCGAGATCTCTTCCTGCACGCCACCATCCGAAATGAAGGCAAACGTCTTGTGCGACATCCATTCGCCGAAACGAGCACAGAGAAACCGTTCCGCAATGGCGGCGCCCACCGCGCTAGTGTGGCCCTGGCCAAGCGGCCCGGAGGTGTTCTCGACGCCGCGGTGGACATCCAGTTCGGGGTGGCCGGGTGTGGGACTGCCCCACTGGCGGAAGCTCTTCAACTCATCGATCGTGTAGTTCCCGCATAGGGCAAGCACCGAGTAGAGCATCGCTGACATGTGGCCCGGATCCAGGAAGAACCGGTCTCGCATGTGCCAGGTCGGGTCTGAGGGATCGTAGCGCAGGAATTCCGTGAAAAGGATATTGATAAAATCGGCCCCGCCCATAGCCCCGCCCGGATGCCCTGACTTGGCCTTCTCGACCATGGCAGCGGAAAGGATGCGGATATTGTCGGCAGCTCGATTAATGACTCTATTATTCATGTTGTTGGGCGGGGATTATTTGTTTCCAGCGGCAATTATCAAGAGCAATTGGCGAGAGCGCGTTTTGCATTTGATTTCGACCATAGCCGCGTTAGCATGGTTACCGTCATGAGAGCGCCCCTCTGCGTCGTCAACGAACGGCGTCAACAACAAGTGGCTGGTCTGTCCCAGGCGCACCCACCGGTGCAGCCTGCACGGGCTGTGTTCCAGCGCGTGCGCGTGGCTACGCGTGGATGACAACTCAACCTGGTCTGCCACATCGTGCCCCATGAATGATTCGCTAGAACAACAGCTCGATAGCTACAATCCGGTGGAGCGCCAGCAGGCGCTTTTGGCTCTGTGCCGACAGGTTGAATCGGGCAAGATCACGCTGCCTGCGCCCGGCACGGACGTAAACCTCCACGCCCACACTTTCTTCTCTTACAACGCTTACGGCTATTCGCCCTCCAAGTATGCCTGGCTGGCGCGCAAGGCGGGATTGGCAGTGGCGGGGATTGTGGATTTCGACGTGCTTGATGCCTTGGAGGAGTTCCTCGAGGCCGGACGCCTGGTGGGGCTGAAGACCTGTGTCAGCCTGGAATCACGCGTGTTCGTGCCGGAGTTTGCGACTCGCGTCATCAATTCACCGGGCGAGCCGGGTGTCGCCTATCACATGGGCGTCGGGTTCACGAGCGCGGTCCAGCATCCGTTCCTCACGGAGATGCGCGCGTCGGCAGGGCAACGAACACGCGAAATGCTAGCCCGAGTGAATGCCTTCATGCGGCCCGTCGAACTCGATTACGAGAAGGACGTAGTGCCGCTCACGCCGAAGGGAAATGCTACGGAGCGCCACCTCTGCGCGGCCTTCGAGCGCAAAGCCGCGCAAGTGTTCCCCGACGCCGCGCGGCGGGCCGCGTATTGGCAGGAGAAACTCGGCGACTCCCCAGCCGCCGGCGCGAAGCTACAGAACCTGATTCGCGCTAAGACGATGAAGAAGGGCGGCGTTGGCTACGTTCAGCCGGGCAAGGGCTCATTCCCGCTGATGGCCGACATGAATCGCTTCGTCCTGCAGTCGGGCGCTATCCCGACGCTCGCCTGGCTGGATGGCACGGCCGATGGCGAGAAGAGCCGCGAGGAGCTGTTCGCCACTGCCATCGCGACCGGCGCGGCGGCCTTGAACATCATCCCCGACCGCAATTACACGCCCGGAGTGAAGGATCAGAAGCTCAAGAACCTCTACGCAGTGATCGAGATGGCGGAGAAACACCATTTCCCAATCGTCGTCGGCACGGAAATGAACTCCCCAGGCAACAAGTTCGTTGACTCCTTCGGGACGGCTGAACTGGCGCCGCTGGTGCCGGCTTTCCTGCGGGGCGCGCATATCATTTACGGACATTCCGTTTTGCAGCGCCAGAGCGGCCTGGGGTATCTGAGCCCGTGGGCCAAAGAGGCCTTTGCTACCGTTATGGCAAGGAATGAGTTCTTTGAGCGCCTGGGACGCGAGCTGAAGCCCGCGATCGAAGACCATTTGCGCGGCTTGACCGCCAAGGCTACGCCGGACCAGATTCTGACGAAGATTCACTGAAGATTTATGGCAACTACGAGTATTCCAAAGAAACAACGAGCCGTGCAATTGGTCGGACCCGACCAGTTGAAGCTTAACGAATCGAAGCCGGTCTTCCAACCTGGCCCCCACCAGGTGCTGGGGCGCGTCGAGGTCGTCGGTTTGTGCTTTTCCGATCTTAAGCTGCTCAAACAATTCTCCGGCCACGCCCGCAAATCCCAGGTGGTCAAGGGCGTTGACCCGCAGGCGCTGAAGGAGATGCCAAATTACGTGCCCGATAACAAACCGACCGTGCCCGGCCACGAAACGGTGGTTCGCATCGTCAAGGTCGGTCCCGGGGTGACTCGCCACAAAGTTGGCGACCGCTACTTGGTCCAAACGGATTACCGTTGGCTCCCCACTGCCAGTTCAGCCTCCGCTTTCGGCTACAATTTCGAGGGCGCGCTCCAGGAATACGTCCTGATGGACGAACGGGTCGTCACCGCGCCCAACGGCGAATCCATGCTCATCCCGGTGCCGGAAGACTTTTCAGCCTCGGCTCTGGCTTTGTGTGAGCCGTGGGCGTGCGTCGAAGACGCTTATGTGGATAAGCAGCGCCAGAAGCTCAAGACCGACGGCAAAATGCTCGTCGTAGGCGAAACCAACGTCGCGCCGCAGCAGTTGGACAACCTGTTCAAGCGCTACGGCAAACCGTCCAACATCACCTGGAAGATGGCCGCTGAGATCGGTGACCTCAAAGACGCCAGCTTCGACGATGTGGTCTATCTCGGCGCCAACGCTGATTCAGTCACCAAACTCTTCCCGAAGGTCGGTGTGCGCGGCTTGTTTAACATCGTCCAGTGTGGCGCCAAGTTCGGCCGCCTGGTGGTGTCGCAAATCGGTCGTGTCCATTATGGCGCCATCCGCGTGATCGGCACGACTGGCTCTGACCCGGCGGAGGCGATGAGCTACATCCCCGCCACGGCCGAAATCCGTGCAGGGAATAAGGTCAATATCATCGGCGCGGCCGGCCCGATGGGCACGATGCACGTCATCCGCGACATCTGCCAGGGCGTGCCGGAAGTGACTGTCTTTGCCGGCGACCTGAGCGATGAGCGCCTGGCAATGCTGCGGAAACTGGCGTCGTCGCTGGCCCAGAAGCACAAAGTCACGCTTCGCACCTACAATCCTTCAAAGGAAAAACTCGCCGAGCAGTTCGACTACATCGTCCTCATGGCGCCCGTGCCGGCGCTGGTCGTGGCATCAGTAGCATCGGCGGCCAAACGTGCGATCATCAACATCTTCGCCGGCATCGCCGCCACCGTCACGGCGGACCTGGACCTCGACACCTACATCGCGAAGCAGCTCTACTTCATTGGCACCAGCGGCTCAACGCTTGACGACATGAAGCTGGTGCTGGCCAAAGTGTTGGCGCGCCAGCTCGATACCAACCTCTCCGTCGCCGCCGTGTCCGGACTGGATGGCGCTATCGACGGTATCCGGGCGGTGGAGAAGAACCTGGTGCCCGGCAAGATCCTCGTCTATCCGTCCTGCCGCGGCCTGAAGGTGACGCCGTTGACAGAGCTGGGCGGCAAGCTTCCGCTGCAGGATGGCTGCTGGAACAAGCAGGCCGAAGAAGCACTGCTGAAACAATCTCCAAAGGCTTGAAATGACCGCGACCCTCCAGAACAAAGCCGCCATTGTTACGGGCGGCGCTCAAGGCCTCGGCCAGGCCATTTGCCAGCGTCTCGCTCGCGAAGGCTGCCGGGTGCTGATTGCCGACGTCAATGAAGCCGGCGTCAATGCCACTGCCGCCGCCATCGCCAAAGACAGCGGCCAACGTGTCCTCGGCATGAAGATTGATGTGACGCAGGAAGCCGACGTGAAGGCGCTGTTTGACCGTGCGGTGCAGGAGTTTGGCCGCGTGGACATCGTCGTATCCAACGCCGCCATCCTGATCGCCGAGCCCATCGCCAACGCTGACGCCGAGAAGTGGCGCGCAGTCATGAGCGTGAATCTGTTCGGCTACTTCCTCGTGACCAAGTATGCCTGTCGCGTCATGAAAGGGCAGGGGGGCGGCGCGATCATCAACATCAATTCCAAGTCCGGCAAAAAGGGCAGCGCCGCCAACTCCGCCTATGCCGCCAGTAAATTCGGCAGCGTCGGCCACACCCAGAGCGTCGCGCTGGAAATGGCCCCCTTCAACGTCCGCTGCAACGCCATCTGCCCAGGCAACCTACTAGACTCCCCTCTGTGGACCCATCCGGACAAGGGTCTGTTCGTCCAGTATCTGCGCGCCGGCAAAGTCCCCGGTGCCAAGAACGTCGAAGACGTCCGCCGCGCCTATATCAACCAGGTGCCGATGAAGCGTGGCTGCAGCTACGAGGACGTCTGCAACGCCGTTGTCTTTCTTGCCTCCGACCAGTCCTCCTACATCACCGGCATCTCCCTGAGCGTGACCGGTGGCCAGGAGATGAACTAGCCGCTGGCGTGACCCTTGTAACTCATGTAACCCTGTAACTAATGTAACTCCGCAACTACCATGTCCACTCCCATCATCCAAGACCTACTAACCCTCTCCCACGAAATTGGCCGCGAAGACCGCGGTCTGGCCATCCTCGGCGAAGGCAATACCTCCGTCAGGCTCAGCGACGAAACCTTCGCAGTCAAAGCCAGCGGCACCTGCCTCGGCACCCTAAAAGAGGAGGACACCGTCGAGTGCCGCTTTTCCGCGCTGTTGCCGTTGCTGGAGAAGAAGAGCATGACGGACAAGGAGATTGACGACGCCCTGCTGGCGTCTCGCGTGAACCCGAAGGCCAAGAAGCCTTCCGTCGAGGCCGTATTCCACGCTTGGCTGCTCACGCTGCCCGGGATCAATTTCGTCGGCCACGCCCACGCCACCGCCGTCAACCAGGTCCTTTGCTCGCCGCGCGCCCGGGATTTCGCCACCAACCGCATGTTCCCGGACGAAATTGTCTGCTGCAGTGTCGCCTCCGTGCTGGTGCCCTACACCGATCCTGGCCTCCAACTGGCGCAAGCGATCCGCCATGAAACCGAGGCGTTTATCCAGAAAATCGGATTCCAGCCGCGGGTTATCCTGATACAGAACCACGGCACCATTACCCTGGGGGCGAGCTGGCAATCCGTTCTCACCGCGATGCTGATGGCGGAGAAAGCCGCCAAAATCTTCGTCGGCGCCGCTGCCCTCGGTGGCCCGGTCTTCTTCTCGAAGCACAACGTCGAGCGCATCGCCGGTCGTCCGGATGAAGCCTACCGGCAGCGGGCGCTGAAGATGTGAGCTCGCTGAGCGGCAAGAGCGCGATCGTCACCGGCGCCAGCCGCGGTATCGGCCTCGCCATAGCGCGGGCGCTGGCCCGCGAAAACGTGCGGCTTGGCTTTCTCTCCCGCTCCCGGCCCGATGTCGGCGGCGAGTTTGTGGCGTGCGATCTCGCCGACTTGGAACGTATCCCGGACGCCATTCGCCAACTCGTCGAGCGGCTTGGCACAGTGGACTTTCTCATCAACAATGCCGGCACGTTCCTGGAGAAAGCGGTGCCTGAAATCCAACTGGCCGATTGGGAGCGCGCCCTACACGTCAATCTCACCGCGCCGTTTCTGCTGACGCGGGAGGTATTGCCCCACATGATTGCCCGCCGCCAGGGACGCATCGTCAATATTGCCAGCACTGCCAGCACTCAGGGATATCTGCACCAATCCGCTTACTGCGCCAGCAAACATGGCCTGCTCGGCTTCGGTCGCAGCCTGGCGATCGAAGCCAAACCTCACAACGTCCACGTTCATACCCTTTGTCCCGGCGGCGTGGACACCGACCTCATCAAAGGCACCTACCTGGGCGAGCGCCTCAAAGGCCAGCCGATGATTAATCCCGAGGACATTGCAGAGATGGTCCTCTTCCTCCTCCAGCAGCCCGATAACATTGACCTGGCTGAAGTAGTGGTCCGCCGTTTCGATCCGAACCTGAAGTAACGCGGCGCTACTTCTTCCGCCCAGCCGTCGGCGCTGCGGTCCGTTGGGAAGCCGGCGGCGCGGACCCTTGTCCGACTGCCGGCAAAGCGGCAAAGCCCTTGGCCACCAGTTCGGCCGCTTTGGCGTCGCGCACCTTCAGTGTGGTGCTGTCGAACACGATGACGATGACGCGTTGGCCCTGCCGCGCCGCAGTGACGGCAATGGAAAAACCCGAAGCCGTGATATAGCCGGTCTTAAGCCCGTCGCAGCCCTCCACGTGTCCGAGCAGATGGTTGTGCGTGCGCATGATCACCGTCTTGCCGGCCACATTCGGGCGAAACGGCCTTTCGCGGGTGGAGGTGTAACGCAGCGTGTCGGGATGCTTGAGCACCTCGCGGCACAGGATGGACAAGTCGCGCGCCGTGGTGACGTCATGTTCCTGTCCCTTTCCCGGCGGCAACCCATGAACGGAGTGAAACACGGTGCTGTTCATGCCCAGCTCCTTGGCTCGCCGGTTCATGAGTTCGGTGAAAGCGTCCGTGCTGCCCGCAACCTTTTCGGCCAGCGCCACCGCCGCGTCGTTGGCCGACTGGACCATCAGCGCGTACAGCATCTCATCGACGGTGAAGGATTCCTTCTCCTTCAGCCACACCCGCGAACCGCCGGTATGCGAGGCTTTGGCGCTCACGGGAACCTGGTCCGCTGGGGAAAGCTGCTTCTGCTCGATCTTCTCCAGGACGATCAGCAGGTCCATCAGTTTCAGGACACTGGCCGGATAACCCTTCGTGTCCGCCTGATCTTCGTACAGGACCTTCCCGGTGGCAGCGTCCAAAACTATGGCTCCCAGCCAGGGATCACGGGAAATGACCTTGCCGCGCGCCGAGGTGCCTGCCGGCGATGCGGCAGTGGATTTGGCGGTTTTCGCAGCGGCGGCCTCAGCCGTTGGTTGGCCTGCAGTCAACAGCAATAGCAGCGCTGGAAGTAACCAGTTCATTGGCTTCATCGTTATCTTCAAAGTTAAATTCAAAACGGACGTTAGCTTCTTCACGACAAGGGCGCTGGTCAAGTACCCAACGGCACTTTTCGGCTACTATCCGTCAAAGATTGCGCAACCTGCGCAAACCGCTCGTGCCCCCTCAAATCGGCCATTTGCCATTGGCTATTTGCCATGTTCGGTGGCGGCTGACCCGCGCTGAGGAGTTTTGGTGGTTGGGTTTGAGGTCGAACGCTCGCAGCTCCAAGGCTTTGCCGGAGGTTGCTGATTGGGCCGCAAGCCGCCGACTATCGCGGCGTCGCGTCGGGCAAGCCGCCATCCACTGGAATGCAGGCCCCGGTGGTCGGTGTCTGGCGTAGCGCGAAAAACAAGACGGCATTGGCGACGTGCTCCGCGGTCACCTTGGCCTTCAGGAGATTGCGGGTGCGGTAGTATTCCTCCAAGCCTTGCTCATCGAGGCCGCGTGCTTTCATCCGGCCAGGACCGACCTCGGCCCAGAGGCCCGACTTGTGGCTGCCGCCGGAAAACACCGCATCGGGCGCCACCATGTTGACCCGGACTCGCAGCGGCGCAAACTCCAGACTGGCGATGCGCGCCAACTGGTGCGCCGCCGCCTTGGTCGCGCTATACGCCCCGAAACCCGCCCCGGGCGCAAACACGTTCTTGGTGGAGATGAGGACGATATCGCCACCGAGATTCTGCCGCGCAAATTGCCGCCCTGCCTCCGCAAGCACTAAAAGTGTCCCTTCGACGTTCACGCGCTCCAACCGCCGAAATGCTTCGAGGTCCATCTTAATCAGAGAGCAGGCCAGGGCGATCCCGGCGTTCAGCACCACGATATCAACGCCGCCCCAGTGCTCGACGATGCGCGCGAATGCCTGAGCAACGGATGCTGGGTCGGTGACATCCATTGGCACCCCGAAGGTGCGGGCGGCATCGCTTGCTTGAAACTCCGCCACAAACTGGTCGAGCCTCTCGCCGGCGAGATCGGTAATGGCGACGTTGCAGCCGTACTTGAGCAGTCCCCGGCAAATCCCATAACCGATTGCACCCGCCGCGCCCGTGACGACAGCGACCCGCCCGGTCAATTGAAGCTCGCGGCCCGGTGCGGGCTCGGGGTTGATGACCCGGAAGACAGCTACATCAGGCAGTGATATGATTTCCGGGTTGGCATCGTGCTCGGCCTTGTAGCTCGCGAGCGCAGCGGCCAGGCGTTTCCGCATTTCCTCGTCGGTCTCATTGCCCTGGAAAGCTGCCAGGCGCAGGGGCGCGCCGCCCGAATTCTCAATAGACAAAGCCTCTGCGCCAATATGGCTTTTCAGGATTACCAGCCGATGCGGGTGGTCGTCGTCGTCTGTCGGCTGCGCGAGCAAGCCCCGCAAGATGGGTGCGACGCGGGCGACCATTTCAAGCCTGGCCACGAGCCTTGGATTTCTGCGCTTCCCGCGCTTTCACCGTCTCGTATAGGTCGAGCGCCTCTTTCGGCTTCAGGTTCTTGTGAACTACCCCGGCAATCGCCTGCATCATGGCTTCGGGCGCGTCGCTCTGGAAGATGTTGCGCCCCATGTCCACGCCGGCCGCGCCTTGCTGGATCGCGTTCCAGGCCATCGTCAACGCTTCCAGCTCCGGCAGCTTCTTGCCACCCGCCATCACAATCGGCACCGGGCACGATGCCGTGACCGTTTCGAAGCCTTCGGGGACGTAATACGTCTTCACGATATGCGCCCCCAGCTCCGCGCAGATGCGGCAAGCCAGGCGGAAATACTGGGCATCACGCGTCATGGCCTTGCCCACGGCGGTCACGGCCATCGTGGGAATGCCGAGCCGCAAGCCCATATCCACCAGCCGCGTCATGTTGTGGACGGACCGCGTCTCATACTCGCCGCCAATGAACACCTGCAACGTCACTGCCGAGACATTCAGCCGGACCGCATCCTCGATATCCACCGCCAGCTCCTCGTTGGACAATTCCTTGAGGATGCTCGGCCCGCCGCTGCAGCGAAGCACGATGGGTTTCGTCAGCGCGGGCGGCACGGTCGTGCGCAGAATCCCGCGCGTCAGCATTAACGCATCCGCCAGCGGCATCAGCGGGACGATATTAAGATCAATGCGCTCCAGTCCCGTGGTCGGCCCCTGGAAGTAGCCATGATCAATGGCCAGCATCACCGTCCGCCCCGTGGTGGGATTGAAGATCCGCGCCAGGCGGTTCTTCATCCCCCAGTCCAGAGACCCGGCGCCCCGGAGGAAAAAGCCGGGGCTGATCATGGGGATGTGTTCGTAGTAGTTCTTGTCCTTGCTTGGCTTCACGATGTCGGCTTCTGGCATAACAATCTCCAATTCGATTACCGAGAGGTAAACGTAGGGAATCAGCCGGCAGTGTCAACCTCGCTATTGAACCACCCGACCGTTCTTCGCAGCCCAGCCACCCGCCAACCAGGGAAGAGGGGCGCAGGGGCGCAGCAGTCTGCACTGGCAATTCCGGATACCGAACCGCCCAAGCAACACCTTAGTGCCACCGGAGTAGCGCCAGAGTGCCTCCATAGTTGCAGGCAAGTTGCAGGCAAGTTGCAAGCCTGTTGTAAGCTTATTTGAAGCCATCTCCTTTCCTCTCTGACTCTGTCCCGGCCCAGCCCGCACCTTGCCAGGCGACTCCATTCCGCCTCGCACCGGGGGAACTCACCGAGGTGCCCCCGCCAACTATATAGAGTCCAAAACGGTCCCGGAGGTTACATAAAATCGGCGTGCGCCAAATTCAAGCGGGGTGTTAATGAAAGCCCATCAACCACACGTTTCGTCGAGAGCGCGCGTCTCGCAATAATGGGGATGAACGGGGTCGCGAAGCGTTTGGAGTGCGTGGAGCTTGCTCCCGCTTTCGGACAACGCACGCCAGACGACAGCGCCAGCAAGCTGGACGCACTCCAAACGCTTCGCGTGGTTCACTGAGGTTCAGGCAGCGCTTAATCTGTTGCAATATTATGATTGCATGCGACCACACTAGCACTATAATCGCTCATATTCGCTCAGACCGAGTTATGGCCGAATTAGACCAGAAAGCATTGGCGCCGCAGCGGTGGGACAACCTCCGCGCGCTGATCCGTGACAGCGGAGTGATCCGCATCGAGGATCTGTGCCGCCAGCTTAAGGTCTCGCCGGCCACGGTGCGGCGCGATCTCGACCAGTTGGAGCGCGGCGGCGCCATCCGGCGGGTGCACGGCGGCGCGGTCAGCGTGGAGAGCCGGCTGGACGAGCCGGTGTTCGCCGACAAGACGTCGCTGGCGGCCCGCGAGAAGCGGCGCATCGCCGAAGCGGCCCTGACGTTCGTCGAGCCGGACGACACGGTCTATCTGGACGGCGGCAGCACGGTGCTGGAATTGGCGCGGCTGCTGCGCGAGCGCACGAACCTGACGGTGGTAACGAACTCGCTTTATGCCGCCCATGATCTGGCCGGGCGCGGGCCGAGGCTGATTGTGATCGGCGGCGAGCTGCGGCGGCTGAGCCAGACGATGGTGGGGCCCTTGACGCGGCCGGTGCTGCACGAGCTGCACCTGGACAAGGCGTTCATGGGGACCATTGGGTTTGCATTGAATGAGGGGCTGACGACGACCGATCCCAGCGAGGCCTTTACCAAGAACCTGGTCATGGATCAGGCGCGGCAGGTGATCGTGCTCGCCGACAGCAGCAAGGCTGGCAAGGTCTCCTTCGCCAATGCCGGCTCCTGGGAGCGCGTCCACGTGTTGATCACCGACAAGCAGATTGACAAAGATTTCGCAAGAGAGCTCACCAAGAAAGGCATCAAGCTCGTGCGATCCTGAAGCAGAAAAGAAATACTTTATGAAGAAATCACCCACCTACCTGAGCGATTCGCGGCCGAAGTTCGCGCCGTATGAAATTGATTGCGGCAAGATTCACGCTTATCTCTACAAGGCTAATCTCGCGTCCGAGCTTAAAGCGAAGACCATCACTCCCGCTGAGGCGACCGCAATCCTCGAAGACATGCTGGTCATCCGCGAACTGGAAGAGATGATCGTCAAGCTGCGGTCGGGCGCCTACGAGCCAATCCGCGAATTCAACTACCGCGGCCCGACGCACGTGTCGGTGGGCCAGGAAGGGACCGCTGCCGGCGCCTGCTGCGCGCTGCAGTTGAAGGACAATATTACCAGCACGCACCGCGGCCATGGCGAAAGCCTGGCCAAGGGCACCGTCGCCATCCGCCAGATGACCGATGAGCAGCTTCGCAAGCGGGTGCCGCATTGCACCTCTACCAAGCACGAGGACCTGCTCGAAGCGGCGCTCGAACAGCACTTATATCGCACCATTTGTGAGCTGTTCGGCAAGGATGACGGCTACTGCCGTGGCCGAGGCGGCTCGATGCACATCGCGGACTTCAGCATTGGCCACCTCGGCGCCAACGCCATTGTCGGCGGCGGCGTGCCCATCGCCACCGGTGCGGCGCTGGCCAACCGCTATCTCGAACGCGGCAATGTCGTCTGCTGCTTCGCCGGCGACGGCGCGTATGCCAACGGCGTCGTCCTGGAATCGCTCAACTTCGCCGCGCAGGCCCAGTTCACTAATCACCTGGCGGACGGCCACAAGTTTGGGTTGCCGATCGTCTTCCTGGTCTGCAACAACCACTATGGCATGACTCATCGCACGGATGATGAGGTCATGGGCGTGGACCGCATGGCGCGCCGTCCGGCCGGGTTCGCCAACAACAACATGCACGCTGAGGTCGTAAACGGCATGAACGTGCTCGCCGTCCGGGATGCGGTAAAGCGCGCCACCCAACTGTGCCGCGAAGGCAAAGGCCCGGTGTTTCTGGATGTAGATTGCTACCGGTACTGGGGCCACTCGCTCAGCGACCCGCGCAATGAGTATCGCACCAAGGAAGAGGAAGCCGCCTGGAAGGCGATTGACGCGATCGAGTCCTACAAGAAGGAATTACTCGAAGCCAAGGTGTTGGATGCCCAAGGCATCGCTGCGGTTCAGAAACGCGTGGTGGACCGTAACGCCCGCGCCGCCAAGCGCGCCGCCGCCGCCGCCGATCCGCTTGCCCAGGACGTGCTGACGTTCATGTACACCGACACGAAGTGCGAGACCGTGCCAGCCGAGTTTGCGAAGGTGAATCTCGTTGGTCCGCTGCCCGAGATCAAGCGCGTCAACGGTGAACTGACCTACAAGGANNGCCCTCAAGGAAGCGCTCGTGCAGGAAATGGCGCGCGACAATCGCGTGGTGTTCTACGGCGAGGACGTGGCCGATTACGGCGGCGCCTTCAAGGTTACCAAAGGATTGCTCGAAGCCTTCGGGCGCGACCGTGTGTTCAATACTCCCATCAGCGAGGCCTGCATCTGCGGCACCGGTTGCGGCGCGGCTATGAATGGGCTGCGGCCCGTCGTCGAGCTGATGTATTTCGACTTCGCGCTCATGTCGTCCGACCAGATCAGCAACCAGGCGGCGAAATGGCATTATATGAGTGGCGCCCAGACGGAGGTGCCGCTGGTCATCCGTGCCTCGGCTGGCGCGGGCAAGGGTTACGGCGGCCAGCATTCGCAGACACTCGAATCCATGTTCTGTCACATTCCCGGGTTGTATGTGGTTTATCCCGCGACGCCCGCAGACGCGAAGGGCATGCTCAAGTCGGCCATTCGTGACAACAACCCGATCCTGTTCGTTGAGTCGCAGGCGCTCTACGGCATGAAGGGGCTTGTGCCGGAAGGCGAATACCTTGTCCCGCTCGGCGTCGCGGACGTGAAACGCCCCGGCACCGACATCACCCTGGTTGCCTGGGGCCCGCTAGTGCACGATTGCCTCAAGGCCGCCGACAAACTGAAGGCGGAACGCGGCGTCAGCGCCGAGGTCATTGACCTGCGCAGCCTGGTGCCATTGGATATGGAAACCGTGTTGCGCTCGGTCCAGAAGACAGGCCGTTGCGTGGTGGCCAGCCAGGCCATTCACATCGGCAGCTATACGGGCGAGATTGCCTCGACCATTCAGGATGAAGCTTTCGATTACCTCGATGCGCCCGTCAAGCGCGTGGGTGCCAAGAACGGCATCGCGCCGCAGTCGCACATTCTCGAAGCGGCGTTTCTGCCGAACGTCAACGACATCCTCGCTGCCGCCAACTCCATCCTGTGAGGTAACCTATGGCTACCCCCATCAT
>PLZQ01000394.1:0-16280 GCA_003152225.1 Limisphaerales bacterium
TCATCAGCGCCGTGAGCAGGAACGCCACCGCGGGCACCGTCATCACCCCAAACATCCAGCGCCAGGTGCTCGGATGGTCGGCCCCCAATACGAGCGCCACGAGGTAGTTCGAGAAATACGCCGCCAGGATGCCGAGCACGATGTTTAACTGGCTGACCGCCACTAGCAGCCCGCGCCGCTTGGCCGGAGCGATCTCGGTGATATACATCGGGCAGACCACCGACGCGCCGCCCACCGCCACGCCGCCCAGCCAGCGGAAGAAGAGCAACGCATACCAGTTCCAAGCCAGCGCGCACCCCAGCGCCGCGATGACGAACAGCACCGCCAGCATCGCGAGCACTGGCCGCCGCCCCCACCAATCCGCCGGCCGCCCCACCAGCAGTGAGCCGACCATGGTGCCCAGCAGCGCGCTGGACACGGTGAAGCCGAGGAGGTTGTCGTTGAGCATATACACCTGCCGCAAGGCTTCCGTGGTGCCGGAAATGACCGCGGTATCGAAGCCGAAGAGCAGCGATCCGAGGGCGGCCACGATAGCGCTGATCACCAGGATTCCGCCGCCGCCGCTGCTGCGGTTGGTGGTGGTGGGAATATCAGTTGCGAGAGGAGTATGCATATTGAAGGCTTTGGTTGATTGCCGGCATCGGGCGGCGATTGTAGTGACCAAAGCCCAATGTTCAAACATTTTGATGGGCCAGCATTGCCGCGGCGGAGCCGTACAGATGCGCCTGGTGGCCGCGGCTTGACTGGCGGCATTTCTGTCCTAGCTTGATGTGCTATGGAATACGTCAATCTCGGTTCGACTGGGCTGAAGGTGTCACGCATTTGCCTGGGTTGCATGACCTACGGCAGCCGGAAGTGGCGCGAATGGGTGTTAGACGAGCCGGAGAGCCGGCCGCTCATCCGGCAGGCCATCGAGGCCGGCATCAACTTCTTTGATACGGCGGACATGTACTCCGTCGGCGTCAGCGAGGAAATTCTCGGTCGCGCCCTCAAGGAGTTCGGGCCGCCGCGCGACCGGCTGGTCATTGCCACGAAGGTCTTCAACCCGATGGGTGACGACCCGAACCAGCGCGGACTGTCCCGCAAGCATATCTTCCATGCCATTGACGATAGTCTGCGCCGCTTGCAGACAGACTATGTGGACCTCTACCAGATTCACCGTTACGACCCGACCACGCCAATGGAGGAGACGCTGGGAGCGTTGGCCGATGTCGTGCGCGCGGGCAAGGCACTCTACGTGGGCGCGTCGTCCATGTGGGCGTGGCAGCTTGCAAAGATGCTCAGCCTGGCCGGGGAGCGCGGGTGGCCGCGCTTCGTGACCATGCAGAACCACTACAACCTGCTCTATCGCGAAGAAGAGCGGGAGATGATCCCGCTCTGCCGCGCGGAGGGCCTCGGCCTGATCCCCTGGAGCCCGCTGGCCCGTGGCCAGCTGGCCCGGCCACTTCAGGCAGGTACCGTTCGCTCTAATACGGACGAGTACGCCAAGAGTCTATACGGCGGGACGGCTGCGGCTGACGACAAGGTCATCGCCCGCGTGCAAACCATGGCTGCGGCGAAAGGCGTGCCACCTGCCAGAATTGCTTTGGCCTGGCTGCTCCATAAACCCGCGGTCACCGCCCCAATCGTCGGCGCTTCCAAGCCGCGGCACATCGAGGACGCCGTCGGGGCATTGGGCATCAAGCTGACTGCGGAGGAGATCAAGACACTCGAGGAGCCCTACGTGCCCCATGCCGTGGCAGGGCATGAGTGAGGGCACGCCGATCGAGAGTCAAAAACCCCAATAATCCTTCGAAGATCCATCGAAGTACCATCGAAGCTCCATCGTAATTCCATCGAAACATGAGGCGGACATCCCGCCGCGAGAGCACATCTTGGAGGTGCCACCACGGCATAGGAGCGCAGCCTTCAGGCTGCAGAACGTGCGTCGTGGTGGCGTATTGGATTTGTTCGTGGCGCCAGGACATGCGCACATTCTGCAGCCTGAAGGCTGCGCTTCTATGCCGTTCCGGACCCCTGCCGCCATTTGGTGGTACCAGCCGGATGCGCCCATCCAGCGGCCAACATGCTCGCCGCACCGGAGCTCTTTAGCACTGCGCTTGCTTGTGGCAACTCACCTTGCCGGCAGTGGTTGCGGGATCGCGGCGCCATCTTTGCGCGGATCGGAGGCGCCGTAGTTGACGCCAGCCGCGAAATCCCGCAGCACCGCCTGGCCACCGCCCGCTGAGCTTGCGAAGTCACCCCGCAGCTCGATCTGATGCCCCTTGGCCGCCAGCTCGGCACGGACGGCCGCCGGGATGCGTGACTCCAACTCCACGTCGCAGCCTGCGAACGTCTGCTTGGTGAAGCGCGGAGCCTCCAGTGCCGCCTGGATGTTCATCTGGTGGTCCACCACGTCGGAGATAAACTGTGCGTGCGCCTGCGACTGGTTCCAGCCGCCCATGATGCCGAAGGCAATGCGCACTTGGTCCTTGGTGCAGAACGCGGGAATGATGGTGTGCAGCGGCCGCTTGTGTCCGGCCAGCACATTCGGGCTTTCCGCCTCCAAGCTGAAGAGGCCACCGCGGTTTTGCAGGGCGAAACCCGTGCCGCCCGCGACAACCCCCGAGCCGAACGAGTTGTAGTTGCTCTGGATGTAGGAAACCATGTTCCCTTCCTCGTCCACGACGCAGAGGTAGGTCGTGTCCGTCCCCATCCCCGGCGGTCGGCCGGCTTCCACTTGGCCATTGGCTTTCGACAGGTCGAGCAGCCTAGCCCGCTTCCGCGCGTAATCCTTCGAGAGCATCGCCGCCACCGGCACCCGGTCGAACTTCGGATCACACACGTAACGGAGCATGTCAGCATACGCGAGCTTCTTGGCCTCGATCATCACGTGCAGCGCGTTGGCTGAGCCCGCGCCGTAATCCGCCAGCGGGAAGTTCTCCATCAGGTTGAGCATCATCAGCGCGGCAATGCCTTGCCCGTTAGGCGGCAGCTCATAAACCGTCCACCCGTGGTAGGTCGTGGAGATCGGCTCAACCCATTCGCTGGAGAAACGCGCCAGGTCCTCAGCCGTGAGCGTGCCGCCCAGCTCCTTCGAACGGGCCAGTATCCGTTGCGCAACGGCCCCTTCGTAGAACGCCTTTCGGCCGTGCGCGGCGACCTGCTTCAATGACCACGCCATGTCCGGGTTGCGGAATATTTCCCCTGCACGCGGCACCCGGCCTCCCGGCAAGAACGTGCGCGCCGCGTTCGTGTCCCGGCGCAGCTTGGCGGCGCTGTCCGCCCAATAGCTCGCAAAGATCTCAGTCACGGGGAACCCCTCTTCCGCGTAACGAATGGCCGGGGCCAGCACTTCCGGCAGCCGCTTCCGCCCGAACCGCTTCAGCAGCTTATCCCAACCGTCCACCGCGCCCGGCACGGTGACCGAGTGAATGCCACTCTGCGGCATCTCGGTGATCCCCTTCCCGCGCAAGAACTCCGGCGTCAGCCCCGCCGGCGCCCAACCGCTCGCGTTCAACCCATAGAGCTTGCCGCTCTTCGCCTCATAGACTATCGCGAAGAGGTCCCCGCCCATCCCGTTGGCCATAGGCGCGACGACCCCCATCGCCGCATTAGCCGCCACGGCTGCATCCACCGCATTGCCGCCCTGGGCCAGCATCATCGCGCCGATCTGCGACGCCAGCGGATGCTCCGTGGCGACGATGCCTTGACGAGTAATGACCATCGAACGCGCCTGCGACCGGTCGGCGGCACAGACGAGCGGACAGAAATTTGCAGCCGCGAGCAGAACCAGGAGGAGCCTTCCGAGCAGCAGACTCGGCGGCCTGCCAAGAGACTTGCAGCCGGCTGAACCATTTTGGGGTACTCGACTCGCTTGCATTGGCAGGGTTGAAGTTGCGGCTAGCATTGTAGTGATTGATCGCCAGGACGAGCGCGTTGCGCTACAGCCGCGCGCCCAGCCTGAATACTGCCACCTTTCGCCAGAACCCCTCGTCCGGTCAAGCCTTTCCCGTTTACCGCAGGAATCGCCTCACAATTCCCTGGCTTTCCCCGCGCCTTGGGGTGCCAAGCTGGTCGCAATTACCTCCCGACTATATGGCTTACCCCCTATATGCCCCCTGTATAGCCCCTGTATGCCCCTTGTAAACTCCACGCCTTCAATACGCGTGCAGTTGGCTTGGCCCTGAGCAGCGGGCCGCGGCAGAAGATATGTCGGCAAGATGGTCGCGTCGCGCCGGCGACGCCTGACGGCCAGGAGGGGAGGAGGACTCCTCGCCTCCGAGCATAGGCCAATTCTGAACCCCGGCTAAGCTTTCGAGTGCCCAGTTGACCGCCACTGCTCCTGAAACAGCCCACCCGTTCCACTTGGACGCCGAATCACCAAGCCATCACCGCCAGATCATCGCTAGGCGTACACCATAGCTACACCAGAGCATCGGGAGATGCGCTGGCTCGCATCACGGAAGCGCCGCCAAACAACTGCGCGTTTGACCAGAGTGGCCGCCTGGACGGCCAATTCATGCAAGATGCTGGGACGCGCCCCGAGATCGCCACCTTCGTGAATCGGCCGTGGTATCCTGCCTTGATCTTGTCTTTCGCCTTATGCGCGCCGGGGGTGATGGGACAGGCTGGCTCCCACGCATGAATCGCCGGCAATTCCTTGAAGCGGTTGCTGTGGGCCTCGTCGCTACCCCGGCGCTGGGCTCACTTCCATCGGGCAAACTGCCCACCCGCGCACTCGGTCGCACTGGCCTCCACGTCCCGATATTGGGCTTCGGCTCCGGCAGTCGGTTCCTGATGTATAAGGACGAGGACAAAGCCATCGAGGCGGTCAACCGCGCGATTGATCTGGGCATTACCTACATCGACACCGCCCATGCTTACGGCGACGGCAAGAGCGAGGAGCGCATCGGGCGGGTAATGGCGAGCCGGCGCAAGGAAGTCACGCTGGCCACCAAGCTTACCGCGCGCACCGCCGACGAAGCGCGGCGCCAGATCGAACTTAGCCTCAAGCGCCTGCGCACGGATCACCTCGAAGTCCTGCACATCCATGAACTGAAGGGCATCGAGGACCTTGCAGCCATAGAAGCGCGCGGCGGTGTGCTGGAGGCGTTGTACGAGGCGCGCGAGCAGAAGACGACTCGTGCCATCGGCATCACCTGCCACGCCCAGCCGGCGGCATTGCGGACGGCACTGGAGCGGCATGACTTCGACTGCACGCAGATGGCGCTCAACGCTGGACTGGCCCGTATGGCCGACACGTCCGGCGGAATAAAGGCCACGCTCATGGGGAGCAGCGGCTTTGAAGGGCTCGCCTTGCCGGTGGCCACGCGCAAGCGCATGGGGGTAATCGCCATGAAGGTGTTCGGCCAGGAACAACTAATTGGGGCTGCCTCGGTGGAGAGTCTGCTGACTTACGCGCTGTCCTTGCCCATCAGTCTGGCCAGCGTCGGCATGCCCCGGTTGGAGCACATCGAGCACAACGCCGTCTTCGCCCGCTCGTTTGTTGCCATGCCCGCTCGCGAGCGGCAGAGGCTGCAGGAGTCAATCGAATCCGGCCGCAAGCTGGCGATGCACCAGTTCTTCCGCGACCACCAGGATGCCTGACTTCAGCGCAGGTCGGTGCGCTGGCACTTCCCGGCCTTGTCGGGAGCCTCGTATCGTGCAACCCAAATCGCAACCTGAACGCGGCCCATTCATAGACCATTATTAGACCGATGAAGACTTGCACCTTAAGCCAGGCCAAAAGCGGGCTCGGGAAACTGGCCGACCGGGCCTTAAAGGGCGATCCCACCGTGATCCCGCGTGGAGGGAAACTGGTGATCCTGCAAGCCTACCAACTGCCTGACCACCATGATGAGTTCGACGCTCTCATCCAAGCCGGCAAGGACAGTCCGCACCGGCTGTTGACTCGCAAAGTCCTCAAGGACATTTGGCAACGTGGCCTATCTCAGGCCAGGCCCGCCCGGTGAAAGTGCTCATCAGCCAGAGGGCGGAGGGCGATCTGCCGCAATAGGTCTCCATCGAGCGCGTGCTGGACGGGCGGCGCGGCGTGCATCGCATTATCGAGCTGGGAGTAGAGGACGACCCTGAAACTGCAGACGAAGTCTAGAGCAGACTCGCTTTCAGGCTAATAGTTGAGACTGCCGGCAACGGAACTTCTCAGGCACGCATGGACGGCGCAAGCGGGTTCCCCGCGTTCATGGCGCTTGGCTTCTGCCGGCATATGACCGGGGGTTTCACCTTGTCCGAGTTAATGAGGAAGCCTACGTTGCGAGCGGATGAGCAAGGATAAGGATTCAACGGATATGCCCGGCCAAACGGCTGCCGGAGGCCTTCCTGCAGCCAAGCCGAGCCGGTTGACGATGATCATGGAGGTATTCGGCCTGAGCCGCTCCATCACCATCGCGGCGCTCCTTTTTGCCGGTCTCGTGCTGGCGGGCGCGGTGTACCTCTTTGTTCAGTCAGCTCCGCCCAGCACAATTACCATCACGAGTGGTCCGCCAGGCAGCATCTTTCACACGAACGCTGTCCGCTATGCCGCCATTCTGGCGCGGTACGGGGTAACGTTGAAGGTCCTTACCTCCGAGGGCTCGCTGGAGAATCTCAATCGGCTGTGTGATCCTTCGCTTCAGGTGGACGTGGGCTTCGTCCAGGGCGGCATGACCAATGGAGAGTCCGGCAAGCTGGTCTCGCTTGGGAGCATTTCCCATCAGCCGCTGCTGGTCTTTTACCGCGGCACGCCGGTGGAATTGCTGTCCGGCTTGAGCGGGAAGCGAATTGCCGTCGGTCCGGTGGGCAGCGGCACGCGTTCCCTGGCGCTGACTCTGCTCGAAGTGAATGGCATCAAACCCGGTGGTGCGATCGCGCTGCTCGATTGGCCGCCACGGCAGGCGTCCAAGGCTTTGGTCGAGGGCACCGTGGATGCTGTGTTCCTGATGGGAGAGGACGCTCCGGTGGCGCTCATGCGCGAACTGATGCGGACGCCGGAGATTCACCTGTTGAACTTCCGGCAGGCGACCGCTTACACCCGGAGGTTCAGCTACCTGAGCGTGATCGAATTCCCGCAGGGGGTAATTGATTTCGGCCTGAACATCCCGTCCGAGGATGTTAGGCTGGTCGGGCCAACGGTGGAGTTGATCGCGCGCGAACACCTGCATCCGGCGTTATCCGACCTGTTGCTCGGGGCGGCGCGCGAACTGCACGGCAAAGCCACGCTGCTCCAGCGCAAAGGAGAATTCCCCGCTCCGCTTGAGCACGATATCCGCCTCAGCGCCGACGCGGCCCGTTTCTACAAGTCGGGCAAGGGGTTTTTCTATCGCTATCTTCCGTTCTGGCTGGCCAGTCTGACCAGCCGGATTGTGGTCGTGTTTATACCGACCATCGTGGTGCTGATTCCGCTCTTGCGCAGCATCCCCGCTTTCTATCGCTGGCGGATTCGGGCGCGCATGTACCGGAGGTATCGGGCGTTGCTGTCGCTGGAAAGGGAGTTGTTTAAAGAATCGGACCCCGGGAAGCGGGAGCAACTGCTCAAGCAATTGGATGAGATCGAGAGCACCGTCAACCGGATGAAGGTGCCGGCCTTCTCCGCCGACCAATTCTACGGCCTGCGCGGCCACATAGGTTTCGTTCGCCAGATCGTGGGGGATACGCGGCAGCGGCCGATTGTCGGGAAACCCTGAGGGCGGATGCGCCTCGGAGCTCCCCTGATGCGGTGGATCTCTCAGGCGCGTGGAAGCTCAGGCACTGAAACAACTTGCATAAGCATTCCCGGAGCACAAACCATCACTTGCCGTCTAATGAAAGGAAAGTCAGCTTGAAACTGGACATGATATGAATCGAACCCTGCTGGTTGTTGCGCTCCTTTTTGTGAACACATTTGCCTTTTCCGCTGTTGCTGGCCCGCGTGACGCGCAATGGAAGGCGGTCGAAGAGGCCATCAAGAAGGGCCTGCCCAAGACCGCCATTACCAATCTGGAACCGATCATCCAGGGCGCGCTCAAGGACAAGGCGTACGCCGAGGCGGTGAAGGCTATCGGGCAGAAGATCGCTCTGGAAGGCAACATCCAGGGCAACAAGCCGGAAGAGAAGATCACGCGCCTGGAGGCCGAGATAGCAAAGGCGCCGAAGGAGATGGTGCCGCTCATGGATACGCTGCTGGCGGAATGGTATTGGCAATACTTCCAGCAGAACCGCTGGCGCTTCATGCAGCGCACGGCGACCACCACGCAGCCGGGCAAGGACTTCACCACTTGGGACCTGCCCCGCCTCTTTGCGGAGATTGACAAGCAGTTCCAGAAGGCCCTCGCCGCGGAGAGGATACTCAAAGCCACGCCTATCAGCGCCTGGGACGGCCTGCTGGAAAAGGGCACCATGCCGGACAGTTACCGGCCTACGCTATACGATTTCATAGTCCACCAGGCCCTGGAGTTCTACACATCCGGAGAGCAGGCGGCTGCCAAGCCGGAAGATGCCTTCGAGCTGTCGGCCGACAGCCCGGTCCTTGACCCCGTAAAGAAGTTCCTGACCTGGCAGCCCGCTACCGGCGCCGATGCCGACTCGCCAGTCCTTAAGGCGATCCATCTCTACCAGGACCTCGTCCGCTTTCACCAGGACGATTCCTCCTCGCCATTGGCGTTTGCCGCCGCTGACCTTGAGCGGTTGACGTGGGGCTGGAACGCGGCCTTCGGCGAGGACAAGAACGCTCGCTACAAGGCGGCACTGGAGGCATTCATCCGTGCGTATGCGGACTTCGACATCTCCGCCTTGGCCATTGAGCACGAGGCTCGCGTGCTGCAACAGGAAGGTGACTTGGTCGGAGCGCGCACGCTGGCCCTGCGCGGCACGGGCACTTTCCCCCAATCCCCGGGCGGCAGGCTCTGCCGCAACCTGGTTAACGAGATTGAAGCCAAGTCGGCTAGCATCACCACCGAGCGGGTTTGGAATTGTTTCCCCGGTAGTGGGGCAGGCGTCCCGCCTGCCAGCGGCGCGGGTGTCTCACCCGCGAACCAACAGGACAGGCGAGACGCCTGCCCCACTCTTACCGTCCGCTACCGCAACGTGGATGCAGTCTATTTCCGCGCTATTCCTTACGACTGGGAAACCTTTCTGGACAAGCGCCATAACCGGCCCGAGAACCTGAGCGAACAGGAGCGCCGGGAAATCCTGGCCCGCAAACCCGCGCTGGAATGGTCGTCGAAACTGCCACCCACTACCGACTACAAGGAGAAGACCTTTGGCACTCCAGCGCCGGACAGCCTCAAGCTGGGCTTCTATTTCATCGCCGCCAGCCACGACCCGAAGTTCGGTGAAGGGAACAACATCATTTCCATGACCGACGTATGGGTGAGCGGCTTGGCGCTCGTTACACGGATGCACGACGGCAGGATTGAAGGTTTCGTCTTGAAGGCCGATTTGGGCGAGCCGCTCACTGGCGCGGAGGTATCCGTCTGGCATCTCGGCAACCAGGGAAACCGCATTGCCGATCCGACGCTGGTTACGGATGAGAACGGATTCTTCTCCATTAAGCCGGCGCAGAATGCTGGCTACCTCTTCCGCGCGCGCCATGATGGACAGGAGCTGGCCACTGCGAGCGACCTGTGGGCCTACGGCGGTGTTGGACCGCAAGAACCACACCCGGCGGCGCAGACCGTCTTGTTCACTGATCGAGCCATCTACCGTCCCGGCCAGACCATCCAATACAAGGGTATTTGCCTGTGGGTGGACCAGGTGAAAGATAACTACGAGGTGCTCAAGGGTGAGCAGTTGGCGGTGGTGTTCACGGATGTGAATGGCAAGGAAGTCGCGCGCCAGAAACAGCGGGCCAATGACTTTGGCTCGTTCGCGGGCAGCTTTACCGCGCCGCGGGACCGGCTGCTGGGACAGATGTTGCTCCAGGTTGAGGGGCGAGCACAGGGCGTCACGCACCTCCGGGTCGAGGAATACAAGCGGCCCAAGTTCGAGGTGACGCTCGAGGTGCCGAAGACCGCCGCCAAGCTGAGCGAAAAGGTGAGCCTCACCGGCCACGCGATGAACTACACCGGCGCGGCGGTGGATGGCGCGGCAGTCAAATACCACATCGTGCGCGAGGTGCGGATGCCTTGGTGGTGGGGTTGGTGGCGCGGCGGCTGGCCTCAAGCCCAAAGCCAGGAGATCGCTCTCGGCACAGCCAGGACCGGCACGGACGGCGCCTTCAAGATCGAGTTCGCGGCCAAACCCGACCCGAAGGTGCCGGAGAAAGACGAGCCCACCTTCGTGTTCCAAATTAATGCCGATGTGACCGATAGCGCAGGCGAGACGCGTTCCGCCGACCGCGGCATCCGCGTCGGCTATACCGCCCTTGAGGCGATGATCAGCGCCGATGATTGGCAGACCGACGGCAAGCCGGTCGAACTGAAGCTGGAGACAAAGACCCTGGACGGCGAGCCGCAGGTGGCGGAGGGCAGCGTGAAAGTTTATGAATTGCAGGCGCCGGATCAAGTGCACCGGGCCCCGCTGTCAGGTCAGGAACCATTGCGGTATGGCGGTGAGTTCGGCGGCGGGATCGCCGGCGAGAGCGAGCAGGCCAGAGACCTGTCGAACCCAAACAACTGGCCGTTGGGCAAGGTGATTGCCGAAAGAGGGTTCACCACCGACACCAACGGGGCTGCTAAGCTTTCGTTCAAGCTGGCTACCGGGGCGTATCAGGCAGTGCTGGAAACGCAGGACCGCTTTGGCAAGAAGGTGACCGGCAGACTTCCCGTCCAGGTGCTGCAACCGGATGCCGCGAAGCTGGCCATCAGGATGCCGCAACTGTTCGCCGCGCCGGATTGGGAGGTGCAGCCGGGCCAGGAGTTTATGGCGCTGTGGGGCACCGGCTACGAAACGGGGCGGGCTTTCATTGAGATCGAACAGCGCCACCAGATGATTCAGCGCTATTGGACTCGGGCCGGGCAAACGCAGCAGCAGATAAAGCTGGCGGTGAACGAGGCGATGCGGGGCGGGTTCTTCGTCCACGTGACCTGTGTTCGCGAGAACCGTGCCTACCTCCAGACGCGCAAGGTGAGCGTGCCGTGGAAGAATAAGGACCTTGACCTGAAATGGGAGCATTTCGTTTCCAAGCTGCAGCCTGGGCAGAAGGAGACGTGGACGCTGATAGTCCAAAGTCTAAAGTCTAAAGTCCAAAGTCCGGACTCCAAGGTCGGGCCGACCGAGAAGGCGGTGGCGGAGATGGTGGCGACGCTTTATGACGAATCGCTGGATGCCTTTGCGCCGTTGAATTGGCCGGGCCGGTTCTCGGTGTTCCGCGAGGATTACTCGAGCATGCAATCGCAATTCGGGAGCGCGCTGATGGGGTTCCAGCAGGTATTCGGGGGTTGGAACCAGCCATACGAGCAGGTGGTGATGACCTATCGCTCCTTCCCAGCAGACCTTACGCAGAATCTTTGGGGCTATCGGTTTTATGCCAGAAGAGGCATGGGCGTGATGGCGCTCGGCGGTGTGGTGAATGACGCCGCGGCACCCATGGCGATGCCCCCCGCCGAGATGCCAGGCACGACTAAGCTGGCGCTCGGGGACTTCGTCGCGGCGGGTGCCAAGAAGGTGGATCGACTAGCAGGGGAAGCAACGTTCGACAAGAATGAGATTGGCGGGGCAGGGGGCGCTAATAAGCAGCCCGCTGGGCCAAAGCCCGATTTGAGCAAGGTCGCTGCCCGCAAGAACCTGAACGAGACGGCTTTCTTCTTCCCGCAGTTGACCTCCGATTCCAATGGCGTGGTGCGGATGACGTTCACCATGCCGGAGGCGCTGACGAAGTGGCGGTTCCTGGGCTTCGCTCATGACCAGTCGGTGCGCAGCGGGCTGCTCGAAGACCATACGGTCACGGCTAAGGATCTCATGGTGCAGCCGAACCCGCCCCGGTTCCTGCGCGAGGGGGACACCGTCGAGTTCACGGTCAAGGTGTCCAACCAGACCGATAAGCCGTTGCGCGGCACGGCCCGGCTCACCTTCAACCAGGCACTCGAAAACCAGCCGGCGGACAAGCTGCTCGGTAACGCCAAGCCAGAGCAGGACTTCGACATCCCGGCCAAGGAATCGCGCAGTTGCGCTTGGCGCATCCACGTGCCGAATGGATGCGGTTTCCTGACTTATAAGACCGTCGGTGCGGCAGCCAACGTGTCGGACGGCGAGGAGGGCTACCTGCCGGTGCTGTCTAGCCGCATTCTGGTCACCGAGTCGCTGCCGCTGCCAATTCGCGGCCCGGCGACCAAGAAATTCGAGTTCACCAAGCTGCTCAAGTCGGGCGGCTCTAAGACCCTCGAGAACCGGAGTTTGGTGGTGGAAATGGTATCCAACCCGGCGTGGTATGCCGTGCTGGCGTTGCCATACCTGATGGAATACCCCTACGAGTGCACCGAGCAGACCTTCAACCGGCTATATGCGAATGCGCTGGCGCGCACCATTGCCAACAGCGACCCCAAGATCCGGCGCATCTTCGACCAGTGGAAGAACACTCCCGCGCTCGAAAGTCCCTTGCAGAAGAATCAGGACCTCAAGGCGGTGATGATCGAGGAGACGCCTTGGCTGCGGCAGGCGGACAGCGAAAGCCAGGCGCGCAGGAACGTCGGCATCCTGTTCGATGATAACCGCCTCAACTACGAGACAGACGCCACGCTGCGCAAGCTGACCGAGCTGCAACTGGGCGATGGTTCCTGGCCGTGGTTCCCCGGCGGGCACGGCAATGATTACATTACGCTCTATATCACCACCGGCTTCGGGCGGCTGCGGCACCTGAGCGCGGACATTAACATCGTACCCGCCATCCGCTCGCTCCAGCGGCTCGATGCCTGGATGACCGAAGAGTATGACCGAATCCAGAAGTGGCCCCAGCCGGAGGAATACGTCCCGAGCTCGACCGACGCGCTGTATCTGTATGGCCGCAGCTTCTTCCTCAAGGACAGGGCGATCGCGCCGCAGCACAAAACGGCAATAGAGTTCTTCCTCAAGCAGGCGCGCAAGTTCTGGCTTAAGACGGATTGCCGCCAGACCCAAGGCCACCTGGCCATCGCCCTCCATCGGTTCAACTCATTTAGCTCATTCAACGATACAACTCCGCGCGACATCATGAAGTCCCTCAAGGAGCGGAGTGTGTCCAGCGAGGAGATGGGCATGTTCTGGCGCGACGCCGAGCTAAGCTGGTGGTGGTACCGGGCACCTATCGAAACGCAGGCGCTGATGATCGAGGCCTTTGATGAAGTCATGGGAGACCAGCAGGCGGTCGAGGATTGCCGTGTCTGGCTGCTCAAACAGAAGCAGACGCAGGATTGGAAGACGACCAAGGCAACCGCTGATGCCGTCTATGCGTTGCTGCTGCGCGGCAAGGACATCCTGTCGAGCGAAGCGCTGGTGCAGGTGAAGCTGGATGGGGTGGATGTGACGCCCGCGGGAGCGGGAGGTCCGAAATCCGAAGGCCGAAACCCGAAGGCCGAGAACCAAAGTGTGCCGGAGGCGGGGACGGGGTTCTACGAGTATCGGTTTGCCCCTGCGGACATCAAACCCAAGCTGGGCGACATCACCGTGAAGAAACTGGACCAGGGCGTCGCGTGGGGGAGCGTGAATTGGCAATACCTCGAAGACATGAGCAAGGTTACGCCCTATGAAGGCACCCCGTTGAAGCTAAAGAAGACGCTCTACACGAAGGTCAACACTTCCAAGGGGCCGGTGATGGAGGCTGTCAAAGGGGCGCTAAGCGTCGGCGACGAACTAGTCGTGCGCATCGAGCTACGCGTGGACCGGGACATGGAGTACGTGCATCTGAAGGACCAGCGCGGCAGCGGGACCGAGCCGGTGAATGTGCTTTCGCGCTATAAATACCAGGACGGCCTGGCCTATTACGAGAGCACCCGCGACACTGCGAGCCATTTCTTCATCGATTACCTGCCCAAGGGCACCTACGTCTTCGAGTATTCGACCCGTGTCCAGCTTCGTGGGCAGTATCAGACAGGCGTGGCCCAGATCCAGTGCATGTATGCGCCGGAGTTCAACAGCCACAGCCAGAGCCTGCCGCTAACCGTGAAGTGACGGTCCTGGGCAGTGGAGTGATCGCCTGGCGCAGGCTTGCTGCCCTGGCGTTGGGCGCGTGATGCAGGCGTGATGTTACGAAGGAGCTTCGATGGAGCTACGATGGGGTTACGATGGGGTTACGATGGATTTCCACTGTTTTCGCACCCTCAAGCCGATGACCGAATTGGCGGGCTCGCACTTGCAATTCCCCTGGTTGGCTGCATCTTAGCTGTGACCAAAGCGGGTCTGGCCCGGTGCCGGGCGCGCGAGGGGTTTACGGATTAACAACAAGACTCTCTATGGCTATTAAAAACGCTCCTGATTTAACGCAACGTCCGCCGCGCAGTCCGCGAGTGCGGCTCGGCGGCTACGTCATTCTGCCGCGCATGCTCGATAAAGGCCGCGCAACCATCGTCGGCAAACACGGGGAATACCATTACAACTGCCCGATGGACCAGCGATTCCTGAACTTCGTGGGCGTGAAGGCCGATGCGCTGAAGAAGCAGCTCACGGCGGGAAAGGGTGACACGGAAATCCTCCAGTGGATTCAAAAGAATGGAAAGCACAAGCCCACCGAGCCGGAAGTCCAGGCGTGGTCGGCTTACCAGGAACAGCGGGCGCCGTCGGACACGGATTCCCGCGAATTCTTCCACGGCATCCACGCAAAGATCGCGCCCAAGCGCGAGGACATTGCCACCTGGTTCGACCTGCTCGACGTGGATGATTACGTGACCTTCGGCGGGCAAGCGTAAAGCTCAATGCCGACCTTGCGAGGGCCGGGCACTGGAAGCGTGACCCGGCGGGAGGTTTGCGAGTGTGAGGCGCTACGCCGTTTTGTAGGCCTGAATCGAATCGAGACGATAGTGGTGGTGGACTCCGTTGACCTCGACCTCCACCTCATCCCCGGGCTTGTGGCCAAGCAGTGATTGGGCGACCGGGGAGAGGTAACTGACAATCCCCTTCTCCGGCTCCGAGTCCCAGGCGCCAAGCAGGCTGAAGCGCTCCGGTGTGTTGGCAGTCAGCTCGGTAGCCTGCACAATGGTGCCAATGCTCGCGACGTCGGTGCGCGGCGCGGCGAAATCAGTGCCGCGCGCGCGCACAAGCTGGGTTTCCAGGTCCGTCTTGCGCATCATCAGCAGCTTCTGCATTTCCTTGGCCGCCTTGTATTCGTGGTTCTCGCTCAGGTCTCCGTAGCTGCGAGCCACCGCGATTTCTTTTGAGTTGGCTGGGATTTTCTTCTCCACCAGCTCGCGGTATTCGTTCTTGCGCCGTTCCAGGCTTTCCCAGGACACCACCAAGGTGGCCTCTTGTTTGGTTTGATCGCCCGAGATCAGCGTCTGGATTACCGGGTAGCTCTTCACGATGCGTGCCAGGAGCGACCGCTTGTCCATGTCGTCGAACGAAGGCGAGAGTTGCAGTGCGCGCGTTAGGTCTTTGATGACCTCTAAGTCGGCGGAGCCGATGAGTTCGACGAGCAGTTCCTGGTCGTCGAGGATAAAATCGCGCAGCCGGTTGGAGCGGCGCTCGTTGAACTGGTCGCGCTCCATGGCGGTGAGCATCGCGCGGAAGACTTCCGGTCCGAGGATGTCGGCGAAGGAGTCGTTCCGTTCTTTGGCGAGCCAGAGCAGGAGTTCACTGCTGGCGGTGTGCTGGCTGACGAGCCGCGCCACGGTTTCCTTGAGCAAATCGATCTTGCCTTCCTGGACAAGCAAGCCGGCCAGTTCGCGGCAGACTTTGGCGGAGACGCTGTTGAGGGTTGATTGCAGCGTAGCATCCCAATGCTCGGGATGGGCGGTTTTGAAGGACTCCAGCGCGCGGCGATGCTTGGAAGCGGCAAGCTGTTCCAGCAGCGGGCCCAGCTTCGCGTCCTGCGCCCAGACTGCCTGTGAGGTGATTTCGCCTTCGGTGGGCGGGGCGCCAGCCGACTCCCGCACGTCATCCCGCGCAAAAATGGCTTCGAGCGCTACGGCCGGCTGAGTGCGCTGGTAGCTCGGGATTTCCGTATTCAACGCCGCGATGACTTCCGTGGCGGCGGCGGTTATATCCGTGAGGTCGTGCGCGTTCCGGATGAGTTCGCCGGCGACGGCGATGCGGGCCTTCAAGCCTTTGGCCGACCGGAATTCCCCCATCAGCCGGTCTTGCAGCGACACCTCCTTGGCCTGGTAGATGAGCGGCTCGCTCTTTTTGAGGGGCACTTGAAAATGGCCGTCCTTCTTCAACTCACGCCGGGCGGCCTCCCACCATTTCTTCCAATCATC